>JAUXAX010000086.1 GCA_030619685.1 Dehalococcoidia bacterium | reverse complement strand
ACACTGTAAACCCTGGAGAGGGTGTGTTCTACGGTCCCAAAATCGACATATCCCTCAAGGATTCTCTGGGACGAACCTGGCAGGGACCCACCATCCAGGTGGATTTCAACCTACCGGAACGGTTCGACGTGAACTACATCGGTGATGACGGACTTGAGCACCGGGTAGTCATGATACATCGCACTGTTCTAGGAAGCATGGAGCGCTTTCTGGGCAGCCTCATCGAGCACTACGGCGGCGCATTTCCGACATGGCTTGCCCCGGTGCAGGCAGTGGTAATCCCCATAACCGACCAGAATCTGGACTATGCCCGCAAAGTAGCCCTTGAACTCAAGGGCGAGCAAATAAGGGTCGAGATAGATGAACGTAGCGAGCGGATGAACTTGAAGATACGCGATGCTCAACTGCAAAAGGTGCCCTATATGCTAATTGTGGGCAATGAGGAAGTGGCCAGCTCCACGGTCTCAGTTCGGCTTCGCGACGGCCAGAAGCTGAAGGCTCAGCCGCTCCCCGAGTTCAAGGCCATGGTTAAGTCAACGGTGGCATCAAAGGGTACCGTTTGATTTCTTGGGGAGATTGTGTTATAAGGAAATTTAGCTTGTTTCCGGGAGGGCAAGTATACCTAAACATTTCACTGCGCGGGACCGCATAACCAAGCACTATCGAATCAACGGAATGATCAGGGCCAAAGAGGTCCGCGTGATCGGGGAGAGCGGTGAGCAAATTGGCATCATGCCCACTGACGAGGCTCTCAAGCTTGCCCAGGAGCGCGAGGTTGATTTGGTTGAGGTAGCACCCGGCGCTGTACCTCCGGTCTGCCGTCTGCTCGACTACGGCAAGTTCAAGTATGAGCAAGCCAAGAAAGAACGGGAAGCCCATAAGCGACAAACGATTGTTTCAGTAAGGCAAGTCCGGTTTCGTCCTAAGACCGGCAGACACGATCTAGAGTATAAGATAGCCCAGGTGGGGAAGCTCCTCGATAAGGGCAACAAGGTCAAGGTCTTGGTGCTCTTCCGTGGCCGAGAAATGTCTCACCCTCAACTGGGAAAGGAACTCCTGGACAATGTAGCCAATATTCTCGCTGAAAAGGCAAGCGTGGAAAGGCCAGCTGCGATGGAGGGACGCTCAATGAACATAATCCTTTCCCCTCATCCAGCAAAAAAACCGAAGAAGGAAAAGCCTGAAGAGGTCGCAGATGCCCAAGATAAAAACTCATAAAGGGGCTAAGGCCCGCTTCCATATAACTGGCAGCGGTAAGATCATGCGCGTCAAGATTGGCAAAAGCCATTTGCGCCGCAAAAAGCCCAAACGGGTGAGACGGCTTTACGATAAAACCATACCCCTCCACCCCACAGCAAGGCAACGGATCAGAAGGTTGCTGCCGGGGACCTGAGGTCGGAGGAACATCTACACCTGAGAGG
Source organism: Dehalococcoidia bacterium (assembly GCA_030619685.1). Next base: position 3,768 of record JAUXAX010000086.1, on the reverse strand, counting down.
TTCTAGTCTGTAGCACAGGAGGATTTCCTTGCCCCGAGTAAAAGGTGGAGTGACAACCCGCCACCGCCACAAGAAAGTGCTGAAGCTAACCAAGGGCCACCGAGCCACCAGGCACTCCCTCTACCGGCGGGCTCACGAGTCAATGCTGAAGTCACTCTCATATTCTTATCGCCACCGCAGAGAGCGCAAGGGAGATATGCGCCGACTATGGATCGCTCGAATCAATGCCGCGACAAGGCTTGATGGGCTTTCTTACAGCAAGTTTGTCAACGGCCTAAGTAAAGCGGGGGTGGCTCTTGACCGAAAGATACTCGCCGATCTAGCGGTAACAGACCCCGCTGCTTTCGCCCAATTGGTAGCAGTAGCCAAGGAGAATATTCAGCAAGTAGATGATAGCTAAGCTTGACGAGCTCCGAGCAAAAGCGATCAGTGAGCTCGACAGCATTGATAACCGGAGAGACCTCGAGGCCTGGCGCATCCGCTATCTGGGCAGGAAGAGTGCCCTAACGCAGATTTTGCGTGGATTGGCAGCATTATCCCTGGAGGAAAAGCGTGCAACGGGGGCGGCTGCCAACGAGCTTAGAGCCTTCTTGGAAGAGACCCTGGCACTCAAAGAAGAGGCTGTCAGGGAGTCAGAGATAGCCCGGGCTGTCGAGAAAGGACGCCTCGATGTTACCCTGACCGGTCGCCCCCCTGCCCTCGGTCGATTGCACCCCACTACCCAGATGCTTCGTCACATCTGCGATATCTTCACGGCTATGGGTTTTGAGGTGATTGAGGGCCCTGACGTAGAGTGGGATTACTATAACTTCGAGGCGCTCAACATCCCCCAAGACCACCCTGCTCGCGATATGTGGGCCACCCTGTGGATGGATTTCACGACCGAAGATGGTCAGCGGCCGATGTTGCTCCGGACCCATACCTCTCCCATGCAGATTCGGGTTATGGAGTCCAGACGCCCCCCGGTTCGAGTGATAGTTCCGGGCAAAGTCTATCGCTACGAAGCCACTGATCCCACGCATGAGGCCATGTTCTACCAAATCGAGGGGTTCGCTGTGGACAAGAATATCACTCTCGCCGACCTCAAGGGGACTCTTTTCGAGTTCGCCAAGCGGCTTTTCGGCGAGGAGAGAAGGGTGAGATTCAGGTGCGACTACTTCCCCTTTGTTGAACCCGGTGTCGAGATGGCCATCGACTGCTTTCTATGCAATGGCGATGGCTGCCAGCTCTGCTCGGGCAGCGGTTGGATAGAGATCCTTGGCGCAGGCATGGTGCATCCCGAGGTGCTACGCAGGGTGAACTATGACCCCGAGGTTTACACTGGCTTCGCTTTCGGCCTGGGTCTGGAGCGCATGCTTATGCTCAAGTGCGGCATCGAGGACATCCGCCTTTTTTATTCAAATGACCTGAGATTTCTGCGGCAGTTTTAGTCATGAAAACCTCCCTCAAATGGCTTCAGGATTATGTCAACCTCCCCCTGTCTACCGAAGAGCTAGCTGAGAAGCTGACCATGTCGGGAACCGAGGTCGGCGGGATAGAGGTTGTCGGCGCTGGTTGGGAAGGTATCTCTGTGGGGCAGGTGATAGCACTGGAGAAGCATCCCAATGCTGACCGCCTCCAGCTTGCGACCATCGACCTGGGTGAGGAGCGCATAACGGTGGTCACCGGCGCTCCCAATCTGGAGCAAGGCCAAAAGGTTTCCTTCGCCCGAGTCGGCGCTCAACTCATCGACGGACATACCGGCGAACTAACAAAGCTCAAACCCGCCAAGATCCGTGGCGTCAGGTCAGAGGGGATGGTCTGCTCAGAAAAGGAGCTCGGTATCTCCGACCGACACGAGGGGATAATGATCCTGCCACCCGAAGCGCCTGTGGGCATGCCCCTCTCCCAATACCTGGGGGATACTATCCTTGACCTTAAGGCTACACCCAATCGCCCTGACTGCCTATCGGTGATCGGCATCGCCCGAGAGGTAGCAGCCTTGACCAGCCAGGCCACACATATACCCGACGTGAGCTATGACGAGCAGGAGCCACCTATCCAGGACTCGGTTTCAGTTGAGATCGCTGACCCTGAGCTGTGCCCCAGATACTGTGCCAGCCTGGTAACCGACGTTAAAATAGGCCCTTCCCCACAGTGGATGCAACAGAGGCTCCTTGCCTCTGGCATGCGTCCCATCAGCAATATCGTGGACATCACCAACTACGTGATGCTGGAGTATGGACAGCCCCTGCATGCGTTCGATTACAAAGAGGTCAAAGGAAAGAAAGTGATCGTGCGCCGAGCGGGGGATGACGAGTCCCTGTTCACCCTCGATGGGATGGAGAGAGACCTGGATCACGACATGCTTATTATCGCCGATGAGGAAGACCCTATCGCTCTCGCCGGCGTAATGGGAGGCGCAGATAGCGAGGTGATCGATACCACAATCTCGATCCTTCTGGAGTCGGCGAACTTCAACGGCGCCAGCATCAGGCGTACCTCCATGAGACTGGATCTGCGCAGCGAAGCTTCATCCCGCTTCGAAAAGAGCATAAGCCCTGATCTCGCGCCAATAGCATTGCGCCGCGCAACCCAGCTCCTGACAGAGGTGGCAGGAGGCAAGGCAGCCAAGGGGATAGTCGATGTCTTCCCGGGGAAGAAGGACACACAGCCAATTTTACTCCCCAAAGAACGGGCTGGTCGGATTCTGGGCCTGGAGCTCGACACAGAGCGCATACGTGAGGTGCTGTCCTCGCTAGGGTTCAGCAGCGAGTTGGCTGGGCCGCCTGGTGACCTGCTGGTAACAGTCCCCTACTGGCGGACCGATATCCAGTTGGCTGATGACCTCATCGAGGAAGTAGCACGCATCATAGGCTACGACGAGATCCCAACGACCATGCTTCGCGGTGAGATCCCCGAGCGGATGCCAGCGCCTTTACTCACATTGAAGGAAACAATCCGGGACCTCCTCGTCGGATGCGGTATGCAGGAGGTGATCACCTACTCTCTGGTCAGCCAAGCAATGCTGGACAAGATAGACCCGCATCGCAAGATCAGTCCCGCACTACGAGCGGCCAACCCAATGACCCTGGAGCAGGAATACCTGCGCACCAGCCTCCGAGCAGGGCTGCTGGCCGCCTTCTCAGCAAACGAGAGACACGAACAGAACAGCATCAGGCTATTCGAGGTGGGCAAGGTATACTTCCCCAGGGAAAATGACCTCCCCGAGGAACGGGAGATGCTGGCCGGGGTACTGGGTGGTCCCAGGTTCGATCGCTCATGGCTTTCGGGAGAGGATATGCTCGATTTCTTCGACGCCAAAGGTGTCTTGGAGACGGTTTTCAGCCGACTGCGGGTCGACGCTAGCTTTGAGCCGGTCGAGGACCGGAACCTGGTGCCCGGGAGGACGGCAGAGATAACTGTCAACGGGCAGAAGGTAGGAGTTTTGGGAGAGGTTCATCCCAGAACGGCGGCGCTCTTCGACGTCTCTTCCCAGCCAGTCAACCTTTTCGAGGTTGACCTGGAGAAGCTACTGCTCTTCGCCGGGGCAGAGCTAAGATACCAACCCATCCCCAGGTTCCCTGGAATCGTCCGCGACCTCGCTCTGGTGGTGGATGGCGGTCTTGCTGCAAGCAAAGTACAGGGTATCATCCAGAGCTTCCCGCTGGTGAGCCAGGTTTCCCTCTTCGATGTCTACAGCGGCGATCAGGTGCCCAGAGGCAAGAAATCCCTTGCCTTCTCCATCCGCTACCAATCGCTGCAGCGCACCCTCACCGATGAAGAGGT
>JAUXAX010000087.1 GCA_030619685.1 Dehalococcoidia bacterium | reverse complement strand
GCCCACTGGTCCATCTCCTCCCTGGAGATATCAAACTTGTCAGCAAGATACTCGGCGGTGATGCCCATACCCATCATAGCATCTGGATCAACTCTGGCAGCCATTTTTGGATTTGGATTCCCGCGCGCACCGAATTCCTTGGCAAGCTCGAGCAGGTCTGTATCAGGGGTGATCACAGGGTTAGGGAAGTGGGATAGGCTTTCTATGCCGCCGGCGATAACAACATCTGCCGCCCCTGTTTGAATGGCCCATACAGCAACCTGTGCACCTGACAAACTTGAGCCGCACGCTCGATCGACGGTTAAGCCCGGAACCTCAAAGGGGAAACCAGCCGCCAGGGTAATACTTCTGGCAACTTGTGCCTGTTCCCCGAGTTGGGTTGGCGTTCCTATGATGATATCGTCGACTGAGGCAGGGTCTACCTTTGTTCGTTTCATCAATGCCTCGACCGCGATGATTCCGAGGTCGTCGGAACGAACATCGGCAAAGAACCCTGGCCTCTTCTTGCTTGCTCTGCCAAAAGGCGTTCGTACAAAATCCACAAGTACCGCTTCTTTTATCTCTGCCATTTCCATTCCCTCCCTAATTCCTTGGTCAATAGGAAGTGTTTCTTGCGTTGTCACCTTATCCTAGGCCGGCCTCAATTTCGAAAGCTCCTCCAAGACCCGCTCGGCTCCCTCGACCATCTCCTCGATAACTTGCTTCGCCGATTTCATATCCTTGATCATGCCCGCTATCTGCCCGGCGGGTGTAGGTATGATATCCGCCCTCTGCTCCCTGAAGGCCGCATCCATTATGGGTATGATGGCGATTGATTGTAGCGGCATTGGCAATGTGGGCACACCTGACTTGTCCCACGCGTCAACCAGCGCGTTCTTCATCACCCTCATCCGCTTCCCGGACATCACTCTTGTCACTACGGTGTCGTCCTCCGTACCGTCGAAAATCCTCTGCTTAAGGTAGCTTTCAAAGAGAGACTCCTTGGTGGCAATGAAGACGGTGCCACACCATGCGCCAACAGCCCCAAGCGCGAGCGCGGCGACGAGCCCTCTGCCGTCGCCTATCCCTCCAGCAGCCAGCACGGGGATGGGGGAAACCGCATCTACAACCTGAGGAACCAGAGGCATAGTAGCGATTCTGCTGCTATGGCCGCCAGCCTCGTGTCCCTGGGCCACTATGATGTCCACGCCGGCTCCGGCAACTCGGCGGGCAGCCCTAACGTGCCCTACAACGCTGATTACCTTGATCCCCCGGGCATGGAGTTCAGGTACCCAAGGACCTGGGTCTCCCAGCCCCGCAGCGTAGACGGGAACGCGGTGTTCAAGGACAACCTCGATCTGCTGCTTGAATAGGTCTCCGGACCAGGCTCTGTCATCTGCCTGCGCTGCGATTGACTCGGCTGGTGTTGCCTCCTTTTCCTTCGCCTTTGGTCGCTCCAGCCCTAATTCCTTTATTAGCTTCTGCACTAATTCCTCTTGCTGTGAATGCAATGAGGACAAGTCAAGCTTGAACTCGGCTGTAGTCCCCGATTCGGGGACCTCCGCTGGCAGCACCGTATCCACCCCAAATGGCTTGTCGGTAAGGCTCTTGGTCCTCCTGATCATGGCATCCATCTCATGAGGAGGCATAAAGACGCAGCCGAGGACACCCAATCCGCCCGCATTAGATACCGCTGCAACTAGCTCTGGGCCGGATACGGGGCCACTAATTCCACCCATTCCAGCCAGGATGATGGGATACTCGATGTCGAGCATATCGCATAGCTTGTTATGAAGACGCCTCTTTGTCATTTTGACTCCTCTCCCAACTTGTTTGTGCGTTCATAGGTCGGCGCTGCAAGGAGTTGGTGCAGCGCCCCGGGGCTTCCTAACCCTTTCCGCTCAGAGTGCTGCTTAGGCGCTCCTCAATGGCTATTGCCTCGTTTATTATGCTGTCGATGAGTTCCTTCACCGTAGGGATGTCATGGATCATGCCCACGACCTGGCCACAGGCCAGTATGGTCTGATCGGCTTCCCCCCTTGCCATTGCCTCTCTGCTCTTTTCTCCAGTGATCACGGGTAGCAGCTCCTCTAGGGTAGCGCCCTTGTTCTCCATCTCCTCGATCTCCATAGTGAGCTCGTTGCGCAGCGCTCTGAGTGGATCACCGAGGCTGCGCAGGGTAAATATCGAGTCAGTTGACTGTGCCTCGATGAGTCTATCTTTAAGGATGGGAGGAATCTGGCATTCCTGGGTAGCTAGAAATCTCGTGCCTATCACCACGCCTTCAGCTCCCAGTGCCAGGACAGCGACGAATCCCCGTGCATCGCCAATTCCCCCACCAGCAATTACAGGTATCTGCACCGCGTCTACCACCTGAGGAATGAGGACGAGGCTGCCAATCTGCTCTTTGCTGGGATGGCCACCGGCCTCGGCGCCCACTACCTCCACGATATCCGCACCTATGCGCTCCGCTGTCCTGGCATCCCTGACGCGGGCAACTTTGTGCATTAGCTTGGCGTTGCCTTTCTTAATGTGGTCGACCAGCTCTTCAGGACTGCGGCCCGCAGTTTCAATTACAGTGACTCCCTCCTCAATCACGGCATCGATATACTCGTCGGTGTCTGGCGGCCTTATCATGGGGAACAGGTTGATGTTTACCCCGAACGGTTTATCGGTCAAGCTCTTTGTCTTTCTGATCTCTTCTCGAAGCGCCTGGCTTGTGTTGAACATGGTCGAGGCTATGCAAGCAAACGCCCCGGCATTGGCTGCTGCCGCCACGAACTCTGCGTTAGATAGACCCTGCATGGTCCCCATGATCAGGGGATATTCCACACCCAAGATCTCGGTGACCCTTGTCTTGAACCTGCTAGACACTTGGCACCTCCTTTTTCAAACCTATCTGGTCTTGCAGATGTTAGAAAGAACACCCCCTCTGCTACTTACCTTTGAAGACCGGCTCTCGTTTCTCCATAAACGCTGCGGCAGCTTCCAGAAAATCCGCTGTTTTCATGAGTTCAACCATAGTTTCTAATTCAAGCTTCATATGCTTGATCATATCTGTCTCTAGCATCGCCTGATAGAGCTGTGACTTAGCAAGTCCTACGGCGAGCGGCGGGTTCTTCGCTATTCTCTCTGCCAGCTCTCTGGCTGCCTTCATCAGGTCATCGTGAGGAACGACTCTCTTCACTAGATCTATGCGGTTGGCCTCTGCGGCGTCTATGGTATCACCAGTAAAGGTCAGTTCACATGCCGTTTGCCGTCCAACAACACGGGGTAGGTTGAATGAAGCGCCGGTATCGGGGACGACACCACGCTTGACAAACGCCATGCTGAATCTGGCCCTGTCAGAAGCAATAATGATGTCGCAGGCCAGGGCTACAGAAAGTCCAAGGCCAACCGCTGGGCCATTCACGGCAGCGATCACTGGCTTGGGCATGTTCCTGATCCTGATTGTGGCAGCCACGGCTGTTCCCTTACCAAGGGTCTGATCCTCCTCAGATGGTAATACGTCCTGTATGCCACGCTCCTCACCAGCATGACGCTCTGAAGCGACGAACATACTAAGATCTATACCGGTGCTGAAGTACTTGCCAGCTCCGGTGATGATGATTGCCCTGATGTCCCGATCTTCGCCTACCTGCCTGATCACGTAATCGAATTCCACCCCCAGAGTCATATCGAAGGAATTACCCACCTCAGGGCGGTTCAAGGTTATGATCGCTATTGGGCCTTCTTTTTCCAGGATAAGGGCTTTGTAAGCCATTTGCCTCCTCCTGCCACTTCTTTATTGTCTTGGTGATATCAAGGTCATTGGTGCTGGAAGCCCTTTTCATCTATCTGAGTATATTGCAAAGCCGGTGCTTCTTCAACTCACCAAAGGATTAGGAATAGGAGTAGTTTCCGATTTCTAAACAGCCTCTGCAACCCTTCAAGCACAAATGTCTCTACAAGCCTTAAAAGAACGCTCCCTATCGCTACAGCTATAGCCGAACGCCTTGCTCTTCGTCCTCTATTCTGCCTTTTTGAAGGCGTGAAGGGTTATCTCATCCGTTATCCTTTCGTAATCTACCTGCACCGGCATGCCGATATACACCTCCTCAGGAGACATAAGGCCATGCGTCACCAAGCGAGGGCCCTCCTCCAGCTCCACCAGCAGCACCACCCAGGGAAACGGCATAGCTGCATGCTGGACGGTATAACTATGCACAGTGCCCTTGCCGCTGCAACGAGCCCACTCGTGGTCGAAAGAGTTACAATAGGGGCACATCTCTATTGGCCAGAAACGGAACTTGCTGCACTTCTTGCACCTTTGCAGCAGCAACTCGTGTCGCTTCAGACCATCGTAGTACTCTTGGTTGATGGGGCCTGGCCACGGGGCCAGCCTTGGTACTTCAGCCATGGGGACTACCTCCTCTAGAGTGAGTGCAGGACCAGTGCGCCGGTGGGGATGCCGCTGCCAGCAGTAGCCAGCACATTCCTGCAATTGGGCACCTGTGCCGGCGAGGTGCCCCTTATCTGGCGCACAGCCTCAACTACTTGGTTCAAGCCATGGATGTAGGCCTCGGAAAGGCAGCCGCCACTGGTATTAGTGGGAAGCCTGCCACCTATTTGCAGAGCTCCATCCCTTACAAACGGGCCACCCTCCCCCAGCTTGCAGAAGCCAAAGCTCTCCAACTGCATTATCACCAGCGGGGTGAAGGCATCATAGAATTGGACACAGTCGATGTCCTCAGGCCCTATCCCCGCCTCCTGCCATAGATGCGGAGCAAGGCGGGTATACTCCTCCAGGTCGGCGATGTTCTGGCGCTGATAGCTGGTCATCATCTCTATCCAACTCCCTGTCCCCTGCTCAGCGGCCATT
>JAUXAX010000041.1 GCA_030619685.1 Dehalococcoidia bacterium | reverse complement strand
CATGAGGACCACGCTCAGCGGGCCTGCTACGCTGCCCTGGCAATACAAAGGGTCATTGGCGAATACGGCCAAAAGATACAGAAGGAGTGCGGTGTAGACTTCAAGATGCGGGTGGGGCTTAACTCCGGCCCGGTGGTCGTAGGCTCCGTCGGCAATGACCTAAGGATGGACTATACCGCCATCGGGGACACCACCAATCTGGCGTCCCGAATGCAGACCATAGCCAAACCCGGAAAAGTTCTGGTTTCCGCAGACACCCACAAGATGGCCAGGGACTTCTTCAGGTTTGAGTCTCTGGGAAAAGTAAGGGTGAAGGGAAAAGAGGAGCCCCTGATAGCCTACCAGCTTATCGAAGCCGGCGAGGTTGAAACGCGGTTCGAGGCGGCGGTCGCCAAGGGCCTTACCAAATTCGTCGGCCGCAAGAGAGAGATTGGAGCCCTGAAAGAGGCCTTCAGAAAGGCACAATCAGGGTCTGGCCAGGTCGTATGTATCGTGGGTGAGGCTGGCGTAGGGAAATCGAGGATCCTCCTTGAGGTGAGGGAAATGCTTCCCCAAGGGAAATACACCTACCTAGAGGGTCGCTGTCTCCACTACGGGGGCGCCATGCCGTACCTGCCCTTTCTGGATATCCTGAGGTCCTACTTCGATATCAAGGAGGGAGAGCGCGAGTTTGTCATCAAGAAGAAGATGAAAGAGAAGGTAGACCAGCTCGATGAGCAGCTTAGGCGCATCTTACCACCGTTAGATGAGATTCTATCTCTCAAGGTGGAGGATGAAGAATACCTCAAGCTCGATGTTCAGCAGAAAAGGGAGAGGACATTTGAGGCCATCAGGGACCTCCTGATCCGAGTGGGCCAAGAAAGGCCCCTCGTTCTTGCCGCCGAAGACCTTCACTGGATTGATAGGACCTCCGAGGAGTTCTTGACCTATCTCATCGGTTGGCTGGCGAACACAAGGATCTTGCTCATCCTTCTCTACCGCTCGGAGTACACGCATCAATGGGGGAGCAAGTCCTATTACAGCCAGATCGGTGTGGACCAGCTCTCAACCAATACCAGCGCCGAGCTGGTGCAGTCCATCCTTGAGGGTGGAGAGGTAGTGCCCGAGCTGAGGGAGTTAGTCTTGAACAGAGCAGCGGGCAACCCCCTTTTCATAGAGGAGTTCACCCATACCCTGCTGGAAAACGGCTCCATCCAGAAGAAGGACCATGAGTATGTGTTGAGCACGAAGGCCTCCGATATCCAGGTGCCCGATACCATCCAGGGGATCATCGCCGCCCGCATGGACCGCCTGGAGGATAACCTCAAACGCACCATGCAGGTTGCATCCGTCATCGGGAGAGATTTCGCCTATCGCATCCTCCAGACTATTACAGGGATGAGAGAAGAGCTGAAATCTTACCTCCTCAATCTCCAGGGATTGGAGTTCATTTACGAGAAGAGCCTCTTCCCCGAGCTGGAATATATCTTCAAACACGCCCTGACTCAGGAGGTGGCCTATAGCAGCTTGCTACTGAAGAGGCGAAAGGAGATCCATGAAAGGATAGGCAAGGCCATAGAGGAGCTTTACCCTGACAGGCTAGAGGAGTTCTATGAAACCCTGGCCTTCCATTTCAAGCAGGGCGAGTCGCTGGATAAGGCTGTCGATTATCTTATCAAGTCGGGTGAGAAGAGCTACGACAGGTACGCTGTAGAGGAATCCCACCAGCACTTCAAAGAAGCGTTTGACATTCTGTCCAGCAAACCTGGCAAGACGAAGGAGGAAGAGGCTCTGCTCATCGATCTTATCATCAAGTGGGCATACGTCTTCTACTTCCGTGGCGACTTCAGAGGGCTGACAGATGTTTTCGGCACTCATGAGGAGTTGGCTGAATCCCTGGGCGACAGGGCCAGGCTGGGGATGTTCTATGCGTGGCTCGGCTCTGCTATGTTTAACAGAGAGAAAGTCAAGGATTCATATGAATACCTGCTCAAGGCTCTCAAGATCGGCGAGGAGATCGAGAACCAGCGGGTCATTGGCTATGCCTGCGCCTGGCTTGCCTGGACCTGTGCGGAGTTGGGCCTTCTGGACGAAGCCATCGCCTATGGACAAAGGGCCCAGGAGATATCCCGGTGTTTGGAGCTGGATCATTACCTCTACTTCAAGTCGCTTGCCGGAATCGGGAATGCCTACTTTTTCAGAGGAGAAAGCACGGGAGCCGCTGAAGCAGCAAAAGCCCTTCTGGAATACGGCCGGAGTCACGGCAATATTCGAAGCCTGGTCATGGGTCATTTCACCATGGGGAGCAGCCGCATCGCGGCCGGTGATTTCTCATCGGCCATCGAATGCTGCAAGCAGGCAATTGAGGTCTCAGCGGACCCTTTCTACGCTCAAACTCCCAGAGTACTTCTTGCCTTCTGTTGTCTGTCCGCAGGGGAGTTCCAGGAGGCCGAAGATGCAGCAAAGGAAGTTCTGACATTCAGCCAAGAATTTGGTACTGAGCTCCCGGGAACAGCGGCCCAGGCAATGCTGGGCCTGGTTTCCATTGGTAAAGGTCAGGTGAGTCAAGGGCTAAGAATGGTGGAAGACGCACAACGAGAAGCTATGGAGGGCGGGGCGAAACTCACGTATGTCAATTTCGACTACATCCTGGGAAAGGTGTATGGGCTTCTAGAAGGAAGCGTCCCGCTTGCCAGCCAGAAGGCCAAAGATCACCTCAATTCGTGTATTGAGCTTGCAAGAGAGATTGGGGCCAAAGGCGTGCTGGGCATGGCCTATGTCGATCTGGGGCTGCTTAATGGGGCAAAGGGCGAAAAGGCCCAGGCCAGGGAATGCATCTCAACGGCTATTCACTTGTTCGAGGAATGCGAAGCTGAAGTACACCTGAAACAGGCAAAGGAGGCCCTGGAGGCCCTGGGATGAAGAATCACGGTTAACCCAAGACCTTCTTGGGGATCAAGCTTTGCAGGACACAAAGCGTCCTGCAAAGGCTGCAAAGCTGAGCAACGCGCCAAAATGGAGCGCTCACTCCCACAAATAGCCAGGTATTGGATGCCACGACCCCCACTTTTCTTCACTTTGCCTAGCTTATCCTCCAACCTCCTGCGGAATTGACATTTCCTAAAAAAGTAGTATAACTTCGTCGCCTAGTGGACATAGTTCGTTCACGAATCCTTATTGTCCCCGTCCATATTGCTCCCTCGAAAGAGGGACCTTCGTTGCGTGTCTTGCACCTGCTTTTGTTGCTCGCCAATAGAATATGGCAAGCGGCATGGCGGTTACCACAGGACACGGCTCGCCCCTGGGTGCTTTGCCCTTCAGGTATCAAAATCGACTAAGGAGGAGTAGGATGAAGTTTCTGAGGTTCCACATGATGGATTGGACGAAGGCGGCGGAGGTGGCGAAGATTTCTGATAAGACATGGGCCAGTCCCCCGCCCGGGGATAAGCTATTGGCTAGCTACGCCTGTCTGGGAATACCCTTTCCTGGCGCTCCTGCCAACACAATAATTTCCATCACCATCCATGAGGCTGAAAGCACTGAGGCTCTGGGTGCTACCGCTTACCCGCTGGCACTCGCGGGGGTGTCAGTATGGAACGTGCCCGTGATGGAGGTACCTGTGCCCGGCGCGACAGAAGTAGAAAGGAAAATGAGGGGCTGAACCCAGTCTAAGCGGTTGTCTTTTCAGGGGGCAAGGCATCCAGGGGTAGCCAAGAGGATTTACGCGCAACGATGGTCAGGCAGATCTGAATCATCAAAGTGTAACGAGACAAGTCACGCTTGACGCGGTTGACGCCAGATGCTATCGTAGACTGCTGATTAGACGAACTCTGAGTTGGTTTGTTTGGACGTTGAGTGAAATGGTGAACTTCGGTCGCGTGATTTCTAAAAGAATACTTGAAAATATGTTTCCTAGGAATATTTTCACACGAACATCTTATAACCGAATTTCTGTCATTGTGGCTATTCTTTTTTATATTTTCTTTTTGTTGGCAATACATATGCAGAAATGGTTTCCTTCTCCCGAAGATCCTCTTGTTGTCAGATATTCTGCATATTGCTCTGTTCCTCTCTTTTTGATTGTACTGTACTTTGCTTCCTATAAGAGAATATTTCCTCAGAGATTAGGAGATTGTTTACTAATCCTGCTCTCGATGTCTCTGCTAATCATTGGTAACGCTCTTCTTGGCGGAAGAATAGGCATAAATGGCCCACTATTTGCCGGATTTATTTTCTTGATTCCTCTCTACCTCTTATTATTGGATTATTTTCTTCCTATATTTATAGCAGTAGTGACAAGTTCGCTTTTAGGTGCAGAGTTTTTGATAGTCTGGGAGCTCCACCCTTCCTTTCCCGCATTAGTTGATGTTCTTTTTAAAATAGCTGCTCTTTTTACTGTTACGTTGATCAGTTCTACCTTGGCCAAAAGAACCCTTCCTGGGTATGAGGCTGCACTCAAAGAGAGGATCAGCGAGCTGGAAGCATCTCGCCGGCGAATCGTCATGGCCCAGGAGACAGTGCGACAAAAGCTCGCAAGCCAACTACATGGCCCGGTTCAGACCAAGTTGTTGATACTGCGCAAAGCTCTTGACGAATGTCAGGGAATGATACAAAGCCAACCTGATAGGGCAACTGCGACGCTTAGCCAAGTTAGCCAGGAGCTGGGCAGCCTGCAAAAGGAAGAGCTAAGAGACATAACTCACGAATTGCATCCCTCCGTTATCAGGGTGGGCCTGTCGGCGGCCGTCAGGTCCCTTTGTGACCGCTTCGCGACCCTGATCACGATTACGTTACAGATTGACGAGAAGGTCGACCGGTTGGAAGAGCCTGCTAACCCTTTAATCCCAGAGGATATCGCTTTAGCTCTGTATCGGTTGGCGGAGGAAGGCATGAACAATGTGATAAAGCACGCTAGGGCCAGCCAAGTCATCGTTCGCCTGCGCCAACCAAACCACGGGCAAATCGAGCTGTCCCTGGAAGATGATGGTATGGGCTTTCTCGTTGGAACGTACGAACCTGGCCTAGGGATCCTAACAATGCAAGATTACGTCGGTGCTGTGGGCGGCACCTTCGATATTCAAAGCACTCTTGGTAAGGGTACCAAGATTGTAGCAACCGTTCCCATCAAGGCCCCGGACTCCTGAGGCATTCATTGACTCCCTTGGCTACCCCTCAGAGCCTCCCTTAGTGTTTCCAAGTTAAAATCCTGTTTAGCGATAAAAGCCAAAGCACCAACCTGGCTTGCCAAACGGGAATACTCGGTTCCATGATACATGCTAAGTAGCACCACCTTGATATTGGGGTGGCGCTCGAGCATGTGCTTCGTGGCTTCAATGCCGGTCATCCCATTTCCGAGTTCCACATCCATGAGCACCAGACCCGGGCAAACCTGATCGGCCAACCTCAAGGCCTCTTCACCAGTCGAAGCCGTAGCTACTACCTCGAACTCCTTGGCCTGTCCTAGGACGCGACCAACGAGCTGCCAGTAATGCTCATGGTCATCCACTAACATCACGCGGCACACAAGCCACACTCCATACAACAACGAAATAGCATCTCGCGAAAACCAGCAGAAAACTTGTACTCATCCATCATCAAATAGCATATCGCTTTTGTCAGCAAGGGTATAGGGTGCAGGCACCTTCTCCTTCCTGGGTGTTAGCCTGGGCTCGGTGCCTTAGCGGCTGTGGGTCTGCTGGAGGTAACTAAGGACTGCTTTGACTCTCGGGTGAACGGGGTCTTCCCGGCTAACCCCGAGCTCCTGGAAAATAGCGTTTATGTAGTTCTCCACTGATTTCTGGCTTATGGTAAGCCTTTCACCGATGGCTGCGTTACTATATCCTTGAGCCATGAGCTCCAGGACTTCACATTGTCTCACGGTGAGACGCTCAAGGGACGAGTTCGCAGCTGGCCTCAGTCCCTCGACAATGGCTGGGTCCAAGACTACAAAGCCAGCCGCCGACCCCTCTATGGCCCGGGTTAACGCTGCTGTGTCAGTCACGGACTGCTTCAGCAGATAAGACCAACCCGATGCCCTTTCTGCTGGCAGGCCAGCAATGTACTGCTTTTCATGGTGAAACGACAGGATAACGATGCCAATGCGCGGCTGCAGAGCTCTGATCCGATGGCCCGCCTCTATCCCGCTGGGCCCGTTCCCAAGCTCTATGTCCATGAGCACGACGTCCGGGCCCAGCTCTTCCGCCGCCCGGACAGCACTTTCCCCATCACCCACCGCCTCCACCACCTCCAAATTCGAATACGCTGATAAGGATACGCGCAGCATATCTCTCATTAGTCCCTCGTCCTCTACGATGAGCACTTTGATTCTTTGGCCTCCCATTTCTTGCTGATTCAGTCCAGCCAGCCGACCCCGTTCTGCCCCAGGCTCCTTTGGAACTGTCCTATAGAGTTCTCTACTATAAGGTTTCCCACCTATAGTGCAGTCATAGCGCGACTGTAGTCTGAATAACTGCTTCTGATCTTTTGACTTCAGATGGTCGAGTACTTCTTTCGTGACTGTAACAGAATTTACTTGACCAATGTCTCTTTCATACTTGAGAAAGTAATTTATTGATTCGCCATGCATATCCGACGGATTCTGAGCATAGTATGCTCTCCCTTCATGACAGGATATCCGGACTGCCAAACGGTGGGGGAACAGAAGATTATGACTTGGAAGACTGTTGAATATCTCCATCTCTTTCTGAACATGTAACGCAGCGGTCACCATGTTGTCATGATCGAATCCTGCCAATAATGGGAATAAGAAAGAACCGCCATCACCTGGCCAAGCTAACAACCGTGCACCGTATACGCCCTCAAGGATTGCTGTGACGAATTGTCTGACATTTGCCTTCGTCTTCTGTTGAAGCGCTTCTGGCTCGGGAAGCTCGCTGCTCTTAGAGATATCCATTTGGAAGAATCCAAATATGTATTCTCCGCCTTCTTCAAGCTTCTCCCAAGCAAAGGACATTGCGTTTCCCCCTTACTTGCAAGTTACGGCCTATGGCAACCAAGACTACTCTGTTGTCATGTTCAGTCTATTTCATGAACAATGCGTTTTCAATGCCCCATTAGCAAGGGGCATATAACCGCTCCTTTTTCTACTCTTCACCTGTAATTGCCGCCTAGCTTCACGCTGTAAATGGTTCGCCAATAACTACGCTTCATCATCAGCTTAGATATGCATCGCAGCACGGGCCTCTTGAAGTTTACACCTACAAGGTGAGGGTGTCAAACCCCTGTCCTGCTAAGGTGCCTGCACCCTCCGGGGGTGGGTTTCCACCTAACACAGTCGGGGCCTGGTTGGCAACAAGAATAGGTGGCTGTCAATAGAGCAGGTATTGCCGGCCCCGCTTCCCGTTCGCGTACCCAGCCTGCCTCGAGTCCGCCCGCCTTCCCTGCCAACGCGCCTTTAAGATGAACCTATGTCGGTAGGTATGTTGAGGTAATAACCTAGAACCAGGCCACATCCATCGCCAAAGGGCGATACCTCTTCATAACTTCCCTCTGATCACCAAAAGCATACAACCCACTCTGGTACGCTGCTACACCCTTGAAGAGTCGAAAAGGTAAAGAATAGGCATGAAAGGTAAAGAATGGTAGGAAAAGTGAAGCGAAGTTAAGTAAACCATATTGACAAGGGTTGGTGGCGGTGGTATAAAAGCGAGTGGCGGTGAACGTAGTTCGTTAACGACACCCTAGCTGGCCGGGTCCGCATCGCTCCCTCGCGAGAGGGACCTTCGTTGCGGGTCTTTGACCTGCTTCCTTAGGTGTGCGAAGACAGTTGCTTCGCCTATTTTGTTTTTCGCTCTTCTCTGGTGGAGAAGCAGGCCTTTGTAGCAGGAATGGGTGCAACTGGCGAAGAAAAGGCACCTGTCCTGTCATTGGAGAAGGGTCGAAGCACTTGGGGGGTATCACATGAAACTACATCAAGGGCTGAGTAGACGCCTAGTCATTGCAAGTCTAGTGGTTGCGCTCCTGGCGTTAGCGGTCTCTGCGGGATTGGGAAGCAACCTGAGTTTAGCCGCTCCTGCTGTACCGGGAGCGGAATGGGATAAGACATTTGGTGGCAATGCTGCGGATCGCGGCAGGTCGGTTCAGCAGACATCGGACGGAGGCTATATCATAGCTGGCTACACAGAGTCTTATGGGGCTGGTGCTTATGATGCTTGGCTGATAAAGACAGACCCCAGCGGAAATAAAGAGTGGGATAAGACCTTTGGCGGCGGGGCTGTAGATATGGGGTACTCAGTTCAGCAGACATTGGATGGAGGCTATATCATAGCTGGTGCAACAAGGTCGTTTGGAGCTGGTGGTACTACTGATGCTTGGCTGATAAAGACAGACTCCAGCGGAAATAAGGTGTGGGATAAGACATTTGGTGGCAATGTTACGAATGACGGTGCCTACTCGGTTCAGCAGACATCGGACGGAGGCTATATCATAGCTGGGGAGACAGCCTCATATGGAGCTGGTAACGAGGATGTTTGGCTGATAAAGACAAATTCCAGCGGAAATAAGCTATGGGATAAGACCTTTGGTGGCACGGCTAAGGATTATAGCCGCTCAGTTCAGCAGACATCGGATGGAGGCTATATAGTAGCTGGGTACACTTACTCTTTCGGCGCTGGTGCTTATGATGCTTGGCTGATAAAGACAGATTCCAGCGGAAACAAAGTGTGGGATAAGACCTTTGGCGGCACGAGTGCGGATGAGGGCTACTCAGTTCAGCAGACATCGGACGGAGGCTATATCATAGCTGGGGAGACGGCCTCTTATGGGGCTGGCAACTTGGACGTTTGGCTGATAAAGACAAATTCCAGCGGAAATAAGCTATGGGACAAGACATTTGGTGGCACGGCTGTAGATGTTGGGTACTCAGTTCAGCAGACATCGGACGGAGGCTATATCATAGCTGGCTACACAGGCTCTTATGGAGCTGGTGGTTATGATGCATGGCTGATAAAGACAGACTCCAGCGGAAACAAACAATGGGACAAGACCTTTGGTGGCACTGGTTGGGATTGGGGCTGCTCGGTTCAGCAGACATCGGACGGAGACTATATCATAGCTGGGGAGACGGACTCTTATGGAGCTGGTGGTTATGACGTTTGGCTGATAAAGGTTGACGGCACGCCGCCTGCTGCCGTAACCGACCTCGCCGTCACCGGAGGCACCGACACTTCTCTGACCCTGATGTGGACAGCCCCTGGAGACGACGGGAATGTGGGCACGGCGTCACATTATGATATCAGGTACTCCACCTCGGCCATAACGGCGGGCAACTGGGGCGCCGCCACCCCGTGCAACGGGGAGCCTACCCCCCAGGCTGCCGGGAGTGCTGAAACATTCGTAGTTACACCGCTTTCGTCGGGCACTTACCACTTTGCCTTGAAGACAGGAGACGAGGTGACCAACTGGTCCCTGCTATCAAACGTCCCCAGTGCGACTACCCCCACTCCGATCGAGACGCCGGAAGGGGAGGATGTCGAGGTCAGCCCCATTCCCGGGGTGGTCATAGTATTCAGTAATGTGAGCGAAGCTGGCAATACCACTGTCTTCGTGTCTCAAGTAAATCCCTGCGCCAATTTGACGGGCTTCATATTCAGAGGCGCCTTCTACGATATTACCACCAGAGCGACTTACACCGGCCTGGTGACTGTGACCATCCCCATTCCCCCAGGAACAAGCTTCCCTGTGCTTGTCCGTAGCTATTGGGATGGTGAGCGCTACAGGTGGGAGATACTGCGCAGCACGGTTAGCCCGGATGGGACAACCATCACAGCTACGGTGGATACATTGTCCTCCTATGCTGTCCCTGGGCCTGAGGAAGGAGGAGGAGGAGCATTCTGCTTCATCGCCACCGCTGCCTACGGCTCCTATCTCGATGGTCATGTGGAGACGCTGCGGAACTTCCGCGACCAGTATCTGGTGACCAACCCCGTGGGCTCAGCACTGGTGTCAACCTACTACAAGGTCAGCCCGCCGGTGGCAGAGTTCATCGATGAGCATCCCGCCTTAAAGCCAATAATGAGAGTTGCTCTGCTGCCTGCTGTGGGTCTAAGCGAAGTGGCTGTCAACACGACTTCGGCTGAGAAGATGGCCATCGTAGGCTCGCTGGCGTTGGCTTCCGTCCTACTGGCTATGTGGGCGAGGAAGCGGCAAGGCAAAGGTTCACCGTATTCCTGAGGGCAACAGTCATCCAACATTCGGACACAATTGTCTCGCTGTTGCACTTTTGTCCATAATGTTTAAGGCCCAACAAACGTGCAAATCGTGCAACGAAGCCCCACGCCGTCCGGCTGGCAGGTGCCGTTTTGCAAACATTTTTGCTAACGAACTGTTTATCACTACCTGATACAGAATGACACTAAAAGGTACGAACCAGGGGCTGGCCCCTGAACTAGACGATACGCCATGGTATTAAACAGCACTGGGTGGCACAAGTGACCTGTATCTTTTAATCAGGGTGTCTTGGGTTCGAATCCACCACGGCTCACCAATCATGACTTTTCCACACCAAAAGGTCGAGACGTTTTTTGAGGTCGCCATAGCACACACTCCCCAAATTGGCGGGGGACTGGGATAGTCTCGAAAGATTCAGGCCTTGGCACCGCGCTTGATCGTCCACAGCTCTTGATCATCGCATTGCACAAAATGGACGATTGTCATATATTGAACAAGACACATAGAAGTGAGAAATCCTGTTTACATCTGGAGGCGCTCTTTAACAAGTTCGAGCATTCTCTCGATAGATGGAACTGCTTCTTCTTCCGTTCGTGCCTTTAGCACCTTTTCCCTTGTTCTCCTGACAGCTAGGCTTCGAGGACTACGCATCTCTTTGCGAGCATCAGCAAGTATATCGCGGACTAAGGGATCCAAAATTCGCCTCACTGCTCGGAAGACGTCATCGGCTGTACCTCCCAGTGCATCGACTACCCCAAGCACAACCCCACCGGCATTGCAAATAAAGTCCGGAACTGAATATGTTCCTCGCTGAAAAAGCATCTCCTCCGCCTCGTCGGTGATGGGTATGTTTGCAATGCTGGAGATGACCTTAGCTTGAATCTGGATGGCATTATTCTTATGGATCACATAAGGGCGTGCCCCAGGGATAAGTACATCGACAGGAAGGAAATATATCTCCTCTTTATCAATACGTCGAGCATCTTCGTATTCTTCCACTGCCATATCTCCAGACTGCTTACGCATACTCAAGAGCTTCTTTGTATCAAGACCACCCTGGTTATATATCGCACCGCTTATAGTTGATATCGCCACTACCTTAGCCCCTGCTTCAGCCATGTAGTGTGCCACGCCACCACCTACCTTCCCGAAACCCTCAATGGCCACCGTAGCCCCCTTAAGCTCCATACCAGCAAACCCACACGCTGCTTCAGCAGCTACCACCACTCCATAGCCCGTTGCGTGATCCTCAAGGGGCTCTCCCTCCTTTTCTTGCCGTGCCAGTCCGGTGCTCGTCTGAGGGAGGCCAGCTCCCTCATAGATAATTGCTACATCATCAGCATTAGTGCCCATGTCTGCCCCTAAGCCCAATCCTGTTGTAAGCAGAGGCTTTACTGCATTCCCAAAGGCCCTCAAAATAGCCTCCCGTGATGCCCCCTGGATGCCGGGATCAGCCCATATGCCTGCCTTGGCACCCCCTACTGGCATATCGAGATAGGCCAACTTGTATGTCATCGTCCTGGCAAGCCATGAGATTTCCTCCGTAGTTACATCTGGAAGCATGCGGGTGCCACCCCCCGACCACCCTTGTGGCGATGTGGTGTCAACGACAACAACGCCTTTCATTCCCACAGAGGGATCATATACATGGAGAATTCTTTCGGGGCCGAGTTCATCAGCCATTCTTATCCATTCTGTCATTTCGAAACTCCTCCTATCTTCAGATTTTTCCCTCCCGCAGGTATCTTAAAATCTCATCTCGAGCCATGCCACCAAGACCCATCTCCTCCATCGATCTACATTCCTTTATAAAATCCCGTCCACAAGCTATCGAGCCCAATCTAATTATGGATTCTATCACAGGTACCTCTACATTGAAGTGCCCGGCAAGCGAATAGCGTGCGCAGGTTCCTATTGGAATATCCTCAGTGAGGTATCTTGATTCGATACTGAAAGGCCCAGTGGGGTTCTCCACGGGTATTTTCTCGTCAAAACGAATCCCGATTTCTTTGCTTCCCTCCCCAAAATAAGTTCTAAGCACCATATTCGGTATCCTTGCCATGAAGCCCGCATCATCATGACGCTCAATGCTTACTCCTAACGTATCTGCAATCAGGCACTCTTCGTGATAGAAAGCTATCATGACCTTGGCAATTGATGGACTTAACCCATCTCTGTACAAATCGAAGCTTTGAGGCGGAGCGTTTTCCATCGCGCCAATGCTTAACAAAGTTCCGACACAATGGACTACGGGATTATAATTGCTGAAACCGACATCAATGACGGTATCCCCGTGGACTATTTCAACTGGATCAAACAGTGCAAAGTTTTCCATAACCCTCAAGAAATCATCCCAATCCTTGCTGGGGAGCGTGTCCCCTCTTAACTCCACCGCCCTGCTCAAACAGTCCACCTTGCCTGGCTCTATGAGCCTAAATGCGCCAGGCATGGTGTCCCATCCCCCAATGATAATATCAACATCAACCTTCCTTTCCCGTAGCATCCTCCTGAACACCAACGACCCGAAATTGTCCGGAAATATGCTTATTGTTTGCCCATCCTTAAGGTGCGGGAGCATGCTTTCAAAGAACGCTTTGTGGCCGATGGAGGGAACACAAACATTTATAAGCTCTACACCGCTTAATGCCTCGGCCATATTGGTGGTTACCGTATCTATATCCGCAATGCCGTCCCGCTTAAATCCCTTCGAATTAAATTGGTTCCCCACGATTTCTGTTTTTCTAGTCGCAATTACATCCCCGATCCCCTTTTCAAATTCTGGAAGCTCGAATAAGTGGACTTCCCATCCTGCAAGCGACAAATCTGCAGCAAACATTTGACCAGAAGCCCCACCACCTAACACAGCCACTTTTCTTTTCATTGCTGTGCCCTCCTTGAACTATTTCGTTATTGCTTAGCTGCCTTTTGTGGGGTGCAATATTCGCCGTATCCTGCCTTTCCTACTATTTGTCCATCATCCACTACGGCTTTTCCGCGCACCAAGACCATATCGGGATAGACCGCCTTCATGCCCTCATAGAGGGACCACTCAAGTTGAATTTGCTCTTCCACCTTAACTTCTCTCTCTTTCTTCGGGTCGAAGATGGCGAAATCAGCGTCCGCACCAATCATAGCGCTGCCTTTCTTCGGATACAGGCCGCAAATCCTAGCCGGACCTTCACTAATGACTTTCACCAGTTGAGGCAGTGTGATACGGCCCTTTTTGACCCCCTCGGTGAAAAGAAGGGGAAGCATGGTCTGAATACCTGGATTCCCTGCAGCAACTTCCCAGATATTCTCCTGCTTCCCATGTGTGTTCAGGGTTGAGACGGAAGTCGAAGGTTATCCTGCAGCGGTCGGGAACGCAGGTGAGCCACCGTCCCCCCTCGATCATGCTCACATTGACGGTACTCCTCCCCCAGATAGGGTTTTCCTCTTGGAGGAGCGGCAGCCTCTGGATGCCCTCCAGAACCTTGCACATCTTGTAGATGGCGTTGACACCAAAGTGTGGTACACTGCTGTGGGTCGCCAGTCCCTTGGTTGTTATATCCCCCACAGCGACGCCTTTGTTGCCTATGGCCTATCAGCTCAGTCGCCTCGCCCACTAGGCCTATATCCGCTTTAAGCCCTGATGCGATGAGCTTGTCCAGGCCCTTGCCGGCACCTTCCTCTCCGACGACTGCGGCATAGATAATGGTACCGTCAAAGGTAACGCCGGAATCCTTGATCGCTTTAAGGGCTTCGACCATGGCAGCAAGGCCGCCCTTCATGTCAGAGGCTCCGCGACCATAGATCCGCCCGTCGGAAAAGTCGCCAGAGTAGGGATTGATAGCCATGCCCTCCGTTTGAACGGTGTCCAGGTGGCCCTCAAAGAGGAATGTAGGGCCCGGGTGTTTTCCTCGAAGCGTGCAGAGAACGTTGAACCTGTCCTCATCGGCCTCCTGTAGCTCCACATCGTCAAAGCCTAGGGCTTTAAGCTTCTCAGCCATGAATTGCCCAAGTTTGCCCTCCTGTCCTGAGACGCTGGGTATCCTCACGAACTCCTGTGTCAGAGCGATAACTCGCTCGGGGTTAATGGCACGAATAACCTTAGCTGTCAACCGCTTTAGATTAGCGATCCGGTGTCCCTCATTTTCGCCCATTTTCCAATGCCCTCTGCACCCTTACTACTGCGTTATCTGAGGACCTTTTGCATTGTGTAGAGGTGCATATAGCACATCTTTAAACCTTTGTCAATCGCCGCGATGGCTTACATCTAGCCATTATGTGGGCCATAGCCGCAATAACTTTAGCTCGCGATAGCGATTAGTGGGATAAAGAAAAGGGGCCACTTGATGTAGCCCCTAGTTCTAAGTTCCGTCGGTTTTAGGCTTTACCTATGCGGAATACTTTAGTTCCGCACTTAGGGCATGTGCCACTCGTTGCAGGTCTCTTGTTCTTTAGAGTGACCTTCTGGGGATTCTTGATTTCAACCTTGCTCCGGCACTTCATGCAGTAAGCCTGTGGCATACTTTTCTGCCTCCTCCCTCGTAAAATTTGGGTAGAGACTATCACACGACTGATTGTTGGTCAATAGGCTCTTCCAACAATTCATCGGGTTGTAACGTGGATAAATAGTAAAGAGCCCTATCTGCGGTCTTATCCAAGTCACATTGGGCGTTGGGTAGACACTGTTCCAATCCTCCTAGATGAAGCGCATTCTGATTTTATGCATCTATTTTCGATACGACTCTACCAATCTTGCCTGAAGCTAATAAAGCAGCGCAGTGTCCCCGATTCTATCGAGAGGCCTTCTCTACCAAGGCTCCGTGCTTTCTCCTGATGATAATCTACCGCCTTCAGGGAGCCAGAGCAAGCCCCGAAAGTCTCCCTTACTTCAACGCCAGCAAAATGTGTCCCATTTTTGCTGGCGTTGAACAATCGAGAACAAAAACAGATCGGCTGTGACTTACTGAGGAAGGTCAAGCCTTCTCCGTCAGGGGCTAGTTAGCTGGTTCACACGCCTAAAGACACGTGCTGGTGTAAATAGCCCTCGTGGTGTTCTGCCCTCGCTAGCCCATTGCTCGATTTAGGAGATCGTTAGCTCCCAGGTTACTGTCAGGGCGTCACCATCGTTGAGTGTAACCGCAGTAAACGTGTTTGCCGCCAGAAGGTTATTGTCGCCTGAAGCAGCCCACTGTAGACCACTTACCTGGACATCGGTATGCGTTGCCGACGCATTGAATGTCGCTGCTATTGTCCATGTATTTGCGCCTCCAGTGTGGGCGTAGGTGCCAGACGCCCTTGTCAACCCGCCACTGGCGATTTCACTTACGAGTTGCGTCCAACCTACGACCGGTCCACCGTCTAAGGTCTCATCCAGCGAAATCCATTGCGCTGAGATAGTGGTTGGCGAGTCACCACCTAGCTCTGCCGCAATCCAGTCAATGCCTATGGTGGTGAGGAGGTTTTCGCTCTCATGGTGGTAGAACTGGACATATTCTCCTGTTGCCTCATCATAGTGATAGGCATCTACAACCACCCTGCCCTGTATGGTGAGGGTGCTCGCCGTTTCAGGGGCTTGCTCAGAGCCAACCCCACAGCCGGCGATTGCCCCTAACAAGGCTAACAGTACCACCCCTATTATGAATCTATTTCTAAGCATTGCCCTGTTTTCCTCCTTTCATTTTCCAGTTTAGAAAGGCGTTAGCCTTCTACTATGCGTCCGCTGTTTTCTAAATTGCTTCTTCACTCCCCTGCATTTTTTTAGTTGAAAGCACCAGCTTTGCATTGGGCACCACGCCATTACTGTTGCCCAAGCAAATCTGGCCAATGCTTGACGTTGCTGATCATTACCATGACCCTTCGCACCAAGACTATCCAACATTATAGAACAGAATAATTTGTTTTGTAAATACTTTGTACTGGTTCATATGATTAGTGACACTTTTCCCCGCCGTCTCCAGTTCTCTGATTATAGCAGCGAAGTCAAGGGTTGGACCACAAAGGACTGCTCTTTAAGATGAAACAACCTTGACTTCGCTGCTACTGGAAAGCGACGGAGATGGCAGGAAAGCAGACTTTGCCTTCATGCTCGTTCATCAACGGGTGACATTTCCTCCTTTCTTTTTGTAGTAGTCATGTGTCACCTGTCTATCTGGACGAGCCCAACTTGTCACCAGTTGAACACCGTGGCCTTTATGCTAGGACTGACGATAGTGCTAGCAGGAAGGGCGCTTAATGCTTTACGTGGCTAATTACGTAACTAACTATGCCTCTGACGAAGGGCGCAGTCTTTCGTCTTGCCGCTGCTTGCAGGGCGACAAGGGCGCGTAATTTAGGCAGGGCGGTGTGGTTCGAGGAGCTGACTATGCTTCTGATGAAGGGCGCAGTCTTTTCTCTTGCCACTGCTAGCAGCGCGACAAGGGCTTGGAGTTTAGGCAGGGCGGTGTGGTTCGAGGAGCTGACTACGCTTCTGATGAAGGGCGTAGTCTTTTCTCTTGCCGCTGCTTGCAGGGAGACAAGGGCTTGGAGTTTAGGCAGGGCGGTGTGGTTCGAGGAGCTGACTATGCTTCTGATGAAGGGCGCAGTCTTTCGTCTTGCCACCAGTAGCAGCGCAACAAGGGCACGTAATTTAGGCAGGGCGGCGTAGATCAAGAGGCTAATTGTGCGTCTAATAAACAGGGAAATCTTTGGTCTTGTCACCACTAGCAGGGGGACAAGGGCACGTAATTTAGGCAGGGCCACGTAGATCAAGAGGCTGATTGTGCGTCTGATGAACAGCGCAGTCTTTTCTCTTGCCGCTGCTAGCAGCGCGACAAGGGCGCGTAATTTTGGTAGGGCCACGTAGATCAAGAGGCTAATTATGCGTCTAATAAACAGGGAAATCTTTGGTCTTGTCACCACTAGCAGCGCGACAAGGGCGCGTAGTTTAGGCAGGGCGGCGTAGTTCAAGAGGCTGATTGTGCGTCTGATGAAGGGCGCAGTCTTTCGTCTTGCCACCAGCAGCAGCGCAACAAGGGTGAAGAATATCAGCGGGGCTACGTAGATCGAGGGGCTAGTAGGAGCCTTCTCCAAATTGACGTAGACCTTAATATTCTCAGAAATAGCCAAGGTTTCGCTGATAACTACCATATTGAAGTTGACTTTAACATTCTCAGAAACAGCTAAGGTTTCACTGACAACTACCGTATACTCTAATGGCCAGACTCCTCCACCTCCGCCTCCTCCGCCTCCTCCACTTCCATCTCCCCTGATTATGGCTACAGTGACAGCATCACTTAATGGTATTGTCTCCTCGATATTCCTCAAGCTCAATCGGGTTATGCTGACGCTATCCGAAACCAGTATGGATTCTGTGACAGTTGCCTCCGCAGCAGCCGTTGTCACCCCATCGGATACAGCTATGCCCTGGCTCACCGAGCGGGTGAAGGAGGCCCGGGCGGAGGTGGTTGCACTCACGGTTATTGTCTGGCTGACATCCCTCCCCCTCGCAGCAGTTGCTGTCACCCCATCGGATATGGCTATGCCCTGGGTTACCGACCTATAGTTTGAGGGCGTTGCCGTCGCTCCATCGGATACAGTTATGCCCTGGCTCACCGAGCGGGTGAAGGAGGCCTGGGCGGAGGCGGTTGCGGTG
This sequence comes from Dehalococcoidia bacterium, assembly GCA_030619685.1. The sequence continues at coordinate 385 of JAUXAX010000041.1, read as the reverse complement.
AGGCTTATTGTCTGGCTGACATCCCTCCCCCCCTCAGCAGCCGCTGTCGCCCCATCGGATACAGCTATGCTCTGGCTCACCGAGCGGGTGAAGGAGGCCCGGGCGGAGGTGGTTGCAGTGAGGCTTATTGTCTGGCTGACATCCATTGCGCTCACAGCAGTCGCTGTCGCCCCATCGGATACAGCTATGCCCTGGCTCACCGAGCGGTTGAAGGAGGCCTGAGAGGAAGCGGTTGCAGTGAGGCTTATTGTCTGGCTGACATCCCTCCCCCCCTCAGCAGCCGCTGTCGCCCCAGCTGATAAGGCGATGCCCTGGCTCACCGAGCGGTTGACGGAGGCCTGAGCGGACGCGGTTGCAGTGAGGGGTATTGTCTGGCGGTCGTCCC
>JAUXAX010000082.1 GCA_030619685.1 Dehalococcoidia bacterium | reverse complement strand
GTAACCCGCCGTGAAGCCTATGAGGCCGATGTCACCTATGGCACCAATAACGAGTTTGGCTTTGACTACCTCCGAGGTAACATGGTGGTCGCTCTCTCTCGCTGTGTCCAGCGCCCGCTGCACTATGCCATCGTTGACGAGGTGGACTACATTCTTATTGATGAAGCGCGGACGCCACTGATCATCAGCGGGCCGGCGATGGAAGCGGCGCAGAAATATCACACCTTCGCCAAATTGATGCCCCGCCTTCGCCGCGATGGGGACTATGAGGTGGAAGAGAGAACTAGGGCGGTAACCCTCACTGATGAGGGCATCTCCAAGATGGAGAATATGCTCAAGAAAGATGGGCTGCTCAAGGCACCCAGTCTCTATGACCCCTCCAATTACATGCTCACCCACTATCTGGAAAGCGCCCTAAAGGCACACGTCCTCTTCAGGAGGGACCGCGATTATGTGGTCAAGGATGGGCAGGTGATCATCGTTGATGAGTTCACCGGGCGGATGATGCCCGGTCGCAGATACTCCGAGGGGCTGCATCAGGCTATCGAGGCCAAAGAGGGGGTTCAGGTTCAGCGGGAGAACATAACCATGGCCACTATCACCTTCCAGAACTATTTCCGCCTCTATGAAAAGCTCGCCGGGATGACAGGCACTGCGGTCACCGAGGCTGAGGAGTTCCACAAGATATATAAGCTTGAGGTGTTGGTGATCCCCACCAATATGCCCATGGTCCGCACCGATAATCCCGATCACATCTACCAGAATGAAGAGGCAAAGTTCCGCGCTGTGGCTGGGGAGATCGAAGCGCTGCACGCTGAGGAACGACCAGTGCTCATTGGCACCGTCTCCATCGAGAAATCGGAGCATCTGAGCGAACTGCTAGCCAAGAAGGGCATTCCTCATGAGGTGCTGAATGCCAAGCACCATGAAAAGGAAGCAGCTATCATCGCTAAGGCAGGCCAGCCGGGGGCGGTGACCGTGGCCACCAACATGGCTGGGCGTGGCGTGGATATCATGCTCGGTCCCGGGATCGCTGAGAAGGGTGGCCTTCATGTCATCGGCACCGAGCGCCATGAGGCGAGGCGCATCGACAACCAGCTCCGGGGGCGTTCCGGACGCCAGGGCGACCCTGGCAGCTCCCGCTTCTATGTATCGCTGGAGGACGATGTGGTGCGCCGCTTTGGTGGCGAAAGGCTCAAAGGTGTCATGCAGTGGGCTCACTTGGATGAGGATACCCCTGTCGAGCACTCCTGGATTAACAAGGCTATCGAGGGTGCCCAGACAAAGATCGAGGGCTACCATTTTGACATCCGCAAGCACCTTGTTGATTACGACGATGTGGTGAACAAGCACCGCGAGGTAATCTACGCCGAAAGAGAGAAGATCCTGAGCGGCGCAGACCTCAAGGCCAATATCCAGGACATGATCAGCGAGATGGTCAGTAGTCTCGTTTATGCGCATCTAGGCGATGAGCACGGCGATAACTGGGACCTGGATGGCCTGGTCGCTGGCACAAACGCTGTCTTCCCCTTACCTTCACAACTCAACAAGGACGCCCTTTCTCAGATGAGCCGCAAGGAGATTGAGCAGAAGCTTCTGGAGCATGCTGATTCCCGCTACAACCAGCGAGAGCAGGAGCTGGAGGCACAGAATATGAGGGTTCTGGAGAGGTTGGTGATGCTGCGCGCCATCGATAGGCGCTGGGTGGAGCATCTCACCTCCATGGAGAATATGCGGCAGGGGATCGGGCTCCAGGCCCTGGCGCAAAGAGACCCTCTTGTCGCCTATAAGACGGGGGGGCATGAGACGTTCCAGAACCTCATGGACGGCGTCCGTCATGACATCGTGCATACCATCTACCACGTAGGCATCGTCAAGCAAGAGAGGCCGCGAGAGCGCGAGAGGGCTCCGGTGGCGGCAAGGACGGGGCGAAACGAACCCTGCCCCTGCGGCAGCGGCAAAAAGTACAAGAAATGCTGCGGACGCTGATATTGTAGCAACGGGAGGAGGTGTGCTCAAATGGGAAGGATAGAAATAGAAGTTAAGAGAGATACTTGTCTAGGTTATCAAGTATACAGGGGTAATGTCAGAGCTAGCGAATTGGCACCCGCTATGTGGATAGATTTCTATGATCAAGAACATAATCCATATGGTTACCAGAGGCCTTTCAATACAAAAAGGAGTAAGCAAGCAGCAGAATATGCAAATAACCAAGAGAAAGCGTTCTGGCCAGAATCTATTCTGGCGATAAGGGATAATTCTGAAGTAGCTGAGCCTGATGATGAAGTGAATTACAGATTCATTCCAATATCAAGTAAGAGCGGCAATTTTGGGAAATTGGTTGTGGATTACAACGAAAACAGAACAGAAAATATTGGAGGGCAGGAGGTAAATTGGAGAAGGGCATTTAGTCAGGTTGATTGCCAACATAGGCTTGGTCATATGATGGACGTTGATAAGTATGTGACAGTGTGCATAATCCCAGGAATAACGAGACTTGAAGAAGCGCTGATGTTCAAAACAATTAATGACACACAGAAAAAAATAAGTACATCTTTAGTTGATGCCATAGTAATGTTGCTTAGCAGTTCCCCGTTGGAAGCGCCAGAAATACATTGGGCTTATAATTTAGGGATTGATGTGGGAAGCAAGTTCTACAAACTTGTGGATGCCGAAGGAAGAAATATTGCAGGGCAAGAATATGTGGTAACTTTAAGGACTCTTAGAACCTGTGTTTCCTCCTTAGTTGGAGGGAAAAGATATATTAGGTATCTGGTCACAACAGTAGCTAAATATAATGAAGTGTATGTTTTCATAAGAAATTTCTGGAACGTCATTCATTCATTATGGCCTGCTGAATTTGCTGATACGCAGAAGAGATTTAAGTTGATGATGGTTCCAGGTCTTAAGGGACTATCGAGGTATGGAAGATGGATTTTCTTTGAGGCTATTGCTGATGGAGACATAAGTGAGCATCGTATCAAGAGCTTTTTCGCTGTGGGTCCGAACGTTATCGACTGGAGTGTTGGAGGACCGTTTCGTGATGCCACAGGCAATGCTGGTGCGAGAGTGGTATTCGAGGAACTAGTAAAGCAGTACGGAAAGCCTTGAGGGGCAACTACAATAAGATAATGACTATCGTTTCGCATGGTCAAAAGAGATGACGGTAGATAACTAAAGGACAACTTCAGGTCTTTCTTCAATCACGGCGATCCAGACTGGGATTGGATAAAAGAAAGGGTTGAGCACTATACCAAAGGGTAAGGCCAATGAAAAACGCGGCCATCGCTCAGGTGTTTCAGGATATGGCCGATCTCCTCGAGCTCAAGGAGGACAACCCCTTTAAGATCAGGGCCTACCAGCGCGCTGCTCATACTATAGATGACTTGCCTGTGGAGCTGGGGCAGGTGATGAAAGAGGGCAAGCTCCGCGAAATCCCCGGCATCGGCGAGGCCATCGCTAAGAAGATAACCGAGCTCTTGACCACCGGGCACCTGGAGGCCTATGAGAAGCTTCGCTCTGAGTTCCCCGAGGGTATCAGCTCCCTGATGGCTATTACTGGCGTGGGCCCCAAGACAGTGATGCGTCTCTACAAGGAGCTGGGTATCTCCACCGTGGGTGACCTGGAGAAGGCGATCGTGGAGGGGCAGGTAGCTGCCCTGTACCGCCTGGGAGACAAGACTGCTCAGAACATCCTGCGCCATATTCAGAGGCTGCGTCGCCAAGACCTGCGCGTGCCCCTGGGCGAGGCGCTGCCCCTAGTGGAGGAGATTCTGGCTGAGCTTAAGGAAATCGCCGGCGTGCGTAACCTCATCCCTGCAGGCAGCTTGCGCCGCTTCAAGGAGACCATCGGCGATATCGACATCATGGGCACCGCCGATGACCCTGAGAGCGTCCTTCAGGCGTTTGTCCAGCTTCCCCAGGTGGAGGAGATTCTGGTGAAGGGGACAACGAAGGCCAGCGTTATCGTCAGGGACGGGGTTCAGGTGGACCTGAGGATGGTGGAGCACGACAGCTTCGGCTCGCTACTCCAGTATTTCACCGGCAGCAAGGACCATAATATCGCCCTCAGGGATAGAGCGGTACGCCAGGGGCTCAGTTTGAGCGAATATGGCATCACTGCACTGAAGAGCGGTGAGATAGAGAAATTCGCCACCGAGGAAGCCTTCTACGAAAGGATTGGCCTCGAGTACATTCCACCGGAGCTGCGTGAAGGGCGCAACGAGATCGAGGAGGCGGAAAAGGGGGCTCTGCCCAGGCTGATCGAGGTCTCCGATATCAGGGGGGATCTTCACGTACACACCGAGTGGAGCGATGGACACGACTCGGTTGAAGCGATGGCAGCCGCAGCCAGGGCTCGAGGCTACCAGTATCTGGCGATTACCGATCATTCGGTGGGCAGAGGCATCGCCCACGGGCTGAGTGAAGAGAGACTAAGGCAGCAGGTGGCTGAGATAAGGGAGCTCAATCAGAGGCTGGGTGACTTCCGCTTGTTTGCGGGAATCGAGGTGGATATACGTGCCGATGGCACTCTTGATTACCCCGACGAGGTTCTAAGCGAGCTCGATGTCGTGGTCGCTGCCGTTCACTCTGCTATGGGACAGGATTTGGAGAGGATGACGGGAAGGATTATTCTCGCGCTGGAGAATCCCAATGTCCATATTCTGGCCCATCCCACTTGCAGGCTTCTCGGTATACGGGAGCCGGTAGATGTCGACCTTGAGGAGGTATTTCGCGCTGCAGCCAGGACAAACACGGCACTGGAGATAAATGCCATGCCCGATAGGCTTGATCTCAAGGATATTCATGTGCTGAGGGCGAGGGAGTTGGGGGTGAAACTGGTGTTCGGCACCGATGCCCATAGTGTCGGCAGCCTGGACCTGATTCGTTTTGGAGTTGGGGTGGCGCGGCGGGGTTGGTGCCAGTCGGAGCACATCTTGAATACACGACCGGCGGCAGAGGTGGAGGCATTCTTCAAGCAAACCCGCATGGGCGGGTGCCAACAGTGAATCATGGGAATTGATATGCCAGATGCCGTTCGTGGTGAGCTTGTCGAACCATGAACGACCCTTCGACAGGCTCAGGGCGAACGGATTAAGCTCTATTTTCGGAATGAGGTAGGATCAGGCATGGTTGATAACGCGTCCCAGGAAGTCAGGCAGGCCTATGAGCGGGCGGAGAGGATAGTGGCGGAGAAAATCGGCTTTCTGCGACATCTGACCATATACGTGGTGGTAAACGCTGTGCTGTTCGCCATCAATATGTTGACCTCAAGTGGGTTCCTTTGGTTTTTGATACCCCTTGGTGGCTGGGGGATCGTGCTCTTAGCCCATTTCCTGAGTGTATTTACCTTCAGGGGGGGTAGATTTGAGCGCTGGCGAAGAAGGCAGATAGAGAGGGAGATGGAGAGACTGAGAAGGAAAGATTAGCCTCTATCCCTTGTCGGGAGTTTGTTAGATGTCAGGCGATGACTCTGGTCTCAATCGTGTAGCTGCTGTTGAAGCTAATGAGGCGATCCGGCATCTTAGGCAGGCCGTCGCAGGTGGCAAGCCGTGGCATATTGCACTGCTTGAAGCTATAGGGCTTTGGACTTGGCCTGAGGAAAACCATAGCGGGCACCTTTACTGCTATCTGATTGATGGCGAGGCTTTTGACTGGCTGCTCCTTGCGGAGCGTCTTTGCCTGGAGATAGCTGATGTTATTCCGGAGCAGGAACTGCTTGCCCTCCTCTTTTTCGGCAGGCTACCCCAAGAGCCATCTGCGGAAGAGTTCAAGGAGCTCATAGGTGATGCCAAATATCATGCCTATCTCAACTATCTTTACGGCGTGACCGTTGAGAAGTTTGTGCTTCTTGCAATAGAGGAGGAGATTCATAAAGAGCGCCAGGGCCATGTCTTTTCCGGTCGGGACGGTGGTTTTGATGATAGCTATCAGCGGCTCTACGGCGCCAGCCAGGAGGCTCTTCTCCGGCGCTTTAGAGATGAGAAGGGCTATCCCCAGGGCGATGATATTACCCTCGACCAGTTACAAGAGTTTACCTATTGGTTGTTCAAGTATCGGCTTAGTAATTGCGATAAGGCGCGTGTGGCCAGCGATACCAGGAAAGGCGTGGAGTATCTCAAGCGCCAGAGTCTGGAAAAGGGGCTCAGTGTTCCGCAGGGGGTTCCCTCTGAGGTTATCGAACATGGTCCTTAGGTAGTGCCTGGTCAAGCTAAAACATATGTTGTAACCTGAAGCGGACTCCGCTATAATAGCGCTCACGCCGGGGTTATGTCTCTTGGCTGGTAGTGGCAGGTTCGGTTTTTTGTTGTCGCCGGTCGGCGTGAGATGAGGGTAACATGCTATTGGCAATCGACATAGGGAATACAAATATAGCTGTAGGCGTCTTCGAGGATGAGAGGCTAAGGGCCGCCTGGAGGCTAGGCACTGATGTACATAAGCTTGAAGATGAATATGCATCGGTCTTTCTTAACCTGCTGTCGCTTAAGGGCCTTGCTTTTGCAGATATTGACTGTGCTATCATCTCGAGCTCGGTTCCGCCGCTGGTGACGATTTTCGAGGGATTATGCCAGCGTTACTTCGAGGTCTCGCCTATGGTAGTTGGCCCTGGTACAAAGACGGGGGTTCGTATCTCGATTGATAATCCACGTGAGGTTGGAGCTGACCGCGTGGTCAATGCAGCAGCAGGGCATAGGCTCTACGGTGGCCCCTTGATAGTCATTGATTTTGGCACCGCCACCACGCTGGATGCGGTATCGGAAGAGGGGGACTATCTTGGGGGAGCTATCGCTCCTGGCATTGGGATTTCCGCTGAGGCGCTCTTCGAGCATGCCGCCAAGCTGCCGCGTGTGGAGCTGATTCGGCCCCAGAAGGCTATAGGCAGAAGCAGCGTATCCGCAATGCAGTCTGGTATTATCTTCGGCTACGTAGGGCTAATAGAGGGCATTGTCGTCCGCATGCGAAAGGAGCTGGGGGGCACTGCGAAGGTGATCGCCACGGGAGGTCTGGCGGATATCATATGCAGGGAGACCGAT
>JAUXAX010000075.1 GCA_030619685.1 Dehalococcoidia bacterium | reverse complement strand
GCGGGTCTGCCAGAGGCGCTCCACGGTGCCGGCTCACCACAGGCGCAGAAGATGATGATCCAGAGGCGAGGAAACCTCGAAGCCAAAAAGGAAATAGCGGAGACTGTTGTCGGCATCAGGCCGGACAAATACTTCGAGCGCATCACGGGAAAGACCGAGGACGAGTACTTCGCCGAATTCAGAACGTCATTGCCGAAGCGTGAATAGGTTTACGGGCGAATTGATGAAGAGGCAGGTCTACAATCCGTTGACCTGCCTTTTTCACTTGCGACGATTGTACTACTGTTTGTTGGCCACATTTTAGGGTGGTGGGTTTCGTTTCACTTCACCCACCCTACTTTTACTTACCTTTGAACTCAGGCCTTCTCTTCTCGAGGAAGGCTTTTGCTCCCTCCTCTGCGTCTTCGGTCTTGAAGATGTCGGAGAACAGTTCTGCCTCGTTTTCGATAGCCTCTTTCACCCCCATCTCCATGGTGGCGTTAATGCTCTTCTTGGTGGAGTCCAGGGCTACGGCGCCCTTCCATATCAACCTCTTTACCATGGCATTGACGGCATTCTCCAGCTCTGCGGCGGGCACCACCTGGTTGACCAGACCGACGCGATATGCCTCCTGGGCATCGATCGGGTCTCCCGTGAGGCACATCTCCATGGCCTTGCCCTTTCCTACCAGGCGCGTCAACCTCACGCTGCCGCCGCCGCCGCACATGATCCCCAGTCTTATCTCCGGCTGGCCAAACTGAGCATTATCCGCGGCTATCCTTATGTCGCAGCCCAATGCGATCTCGCAGCCCATGCCCATGGCAAACCCATTGACTGCTGCTATCACCGGTTGTGGTAACTCTTCAAGCATAGTGGGTGAGAAGTATGCCTTGTGATCGTCCATGACTCTTCTACCCTTCTTCGTCATTTCCACCCACGCCAATATCGTCTTGTCGATGTCCGCCCCTGACATAAAGGCCCGGTCGCCTGCACCGGTGATAACTACAACCCTGACATCCTTGTCAGCAGCTATATCCTTTACAGCTTCCTTGAGTTCATCAGACATTTTGGGGTTAAACGCATTCAATACCTCTGGTCTGTTGAATGTTATTCTGGCAACCCCGTCCTTTTTCTCCAGGATGATCGTCTCAAACGCCATTACATCCTCCTTGTACTGATTCGGTGCGGGAAGCTACGCACTACTTACTTGCGAACCTCTGTTCTTATCAGCTCTATGAACTGGTTTACATCTGACCCGGGACCGTATATTTGGCTGACACCCTGTGCCTTTAGCATATCGTGGTCCTCATCGGGGATAACCCCTCCAAGAACCACAATCACATTATCCATTTTGTTTTCCTTTAAGCCTTTCACCACCTTCGGCAGGTGCTCCTCATAGGCACTTGTGAAGAAGCTCATGCCAATAACGTCCACGTCCTCCTGAACGGCCATTTTCACCACTTCCTCCGGCTGACTGTAACTGGCATACACCACCTCGAAGCCCGCATTCTTGCAGCGAGACGCAATCAGCCTCAGGCCCCGATCGTGGATATCAATCCAATGCTTGACCAGCAGAACTCTTGGTTTCCCATTCTTGGACACTTCTCTAAACCCCCTTCGAGATAGTCTATTGAGCTGGTCGCTCCTAATACTTCAGCATTACGTTGTATTCTGGCCCCCACCTCATGACTTTCCTTAGCGCCTTCGATAGCTCCCCAGCGGTAGCCTTAGCCTTGGCTGCTTCAATGCATGCCGGCATCACGTGCCCCCACTCACCTTTCTTCAACCTCTCACATGCTGCCACTACTCCATTAAGAGCCGCATCGGTTTTCGCCTGGTCTCTTCGCACCTTATAGTCTTTGATTCGCTCGATTGAGGTCCTGGCTACCTCTGGGTCGGGCCTGAAGGCCTTCACCTTCAAGTCTTCCTCCGTTGCGTATTTGTTCCAGCCGACAACTATTCTCTTCCCGGTCTCAATATCTTCCCTCCACTGGTCACAACCCTTCCGCAGGACACGCGCGAGCATGCCATCCTTGTGGGCTTTGACGAACCCCCCTGCGTCCTCTATCTCCTTCAAGACCTTCTTGGCCTCCTCCTCAATTGTGTGTGTCAACCACTCTACGTAGTACGACCCCGCTAGCGGGTCGCTAACCCTGGTCACACCTGTCTCATGGACGAGAACCTGCTGTGTCCTGAGAGTCAAGATAGCCGATTCCTCGGTAGGAATGCCGATAGGCTCGTCATATGCGGGGACCTGCATAGCAGTCGTGCCTGAAAGAGCCGCTCCCAGAGCATGATAGGCGCTGCGAATAATATTGTTCAGCGGCTGCTGCTTGATCAATTCGAAACACGAGGTATTGGTGTGCGTCCTCAAGTGCATGGCGGCTGGCCTGGTGCAGCCATACCTCTCGCGAGCAATCGCAGCCCACAGCTTTCTCCATGCCCTGAACATGCAGATATACTCGAAGAAATCGTTACACTGAGCTATCTGAAAGCCTATGCCTGTCATGAAGGCGTTGGGGTCCAGGCCGGCGGCCTTACAGGAGTCGGCAACTGCGACAGCAGTAGCCAAGCAAAAGGACATCTGGTGGATGGCATCAGCACCCGTCTCCGAAATTGCATGCCCCTGTATATTAGTGTGGTTCCAGCGCGGGATCTCGTTGACGCAGAAGTAGATATTGTCGGTAGCCAGTTTCAGCGCGTCCTCAGTCTCCCACATAAAGTTGGGGGCGTACCAGGCTGTGAACACCCAGTTCATTGTATTGCCGCGCAGGTCGGCCCGTGGTATACCCTGGCTCTCGGCGTAGGCAATGTATATCGCAAACATCGGAAGCGTATCGCCGTTTATGAGCACGATGTTGTTCTTGGCCAGGTCTATGCCGTCGAGCATACGGGCAAAGTCCTCGTCCGTATTGCAGGTAACCCCGTCTTTTCCTACGTAACCCTCGGCATCGGGGTCATCTGGGTCGATGCCAAAATACCCCGGGTAATCCCATACCAGGTTGTAGGCTCTAGCCCCAAAGTAGGCTTCCATCCCAGCCCTGGTTAGCGCATCCATTCGCTCTCTGGTATCCTCAGGCAATCCATAACCATGCACTGGCTGGTTTACCCAGGGCTGGAACTGGTAGTGAATGGGATAATTGCTTCTCATGTAAGGATAAGCGCCCACCATCCCAATATCTTCTTCGTAGTCAATATCTTGTATATCGAGCGGTGTGTAGACCGGCTTTATTGGGATGCCGGAGCTCGTCTTTGAAGAGAAGTCTCTGCCCTCGTATCTGGCGAGAGCTTGTTCCCACTGCTCCTGATGGGTTCGCGCCGCTCCTAGAGTTTTCTCGTCGAACATATCCTACCTCCTTTGTCCTGGCAACTATCTGCCTTTGAACTCCGGTTTTCGCTTCTCCATAAACGCTGCCCTCGCCTCAGCCACATCCTCACTGGCAAAGAGCGTCGGCATCATCGCAATAGTCCAGTCCCAATCCTCACGGCATTTGCGGTTAAGCACTTTCTTTATCATCTTTTGCGCCAGCGGCGCGCCTTTCTTTATCCCCTCGGCGGTCTTCATCACCTCTTCCATCAACTGCTCATGGGGAACCACCCTGTTTACCAGCCCCACAGCCTTTGCCTCTTCAGCAGTGAAGGTAGCCCCTGTGAGGGCCATATAGGCTATGGTGCGTTTACCGAGGATCTCAGCGCCGCGAAGCAATGTCTCTATGGGGATCTGTCCCCAGTTGACCTCTCTGGTGCTAAACCTTGCCTTGTCCGAGGCGATGACGATATCACAGGCAAGGGTAATTCCCGTGCCGAAACCATAGGCGTACCCGTTAACGGCGGCTATCACAGGTTTCGGTAAGTACTCGAAATGCATGAATGGCCGCGCAACGTTCTCTATGAACTCTATTCCATTGATAATCTTATCGAACTCAAACTTCTCTACATCAGCCCCAGCGCTGAAGGCCTCGCCTTTGCCGGTCAGAATCACCACTCTTATGTCATCGTCTTTCTCGATGTCGGTCAAGGCGGCATCGAGATCGCTAAACATGGCAGGGCTAGCGGCATTCATTTTTTCGGGGCGGTTAAAGGTAATGGTGGCTATTTGGTCTTTCTTATCCAGCAGTATAGTCTCGAATTCCATGTGGCGTTCCCCTTTCTTCCAGGATTGTTACCGAACCTCAGAAAGTTCTTGATTTGAACTCTAATAGCCGATAGACTCAAGCTCCTTTTGCAGAATCTCGTTCAGGTATTCCAGTCTCTCCCTACCTGGCTTGAAGTCAAAGGCTATCGTGCCGTAGGGATCAACCTCCTCTCGTATTAGCCTGACCTGTTCCTTCGTAGGTTTCTCTGTCTCTGGTATATCCTTGGGCACCGCAAGTTCAAAACCGGTGTTCTCAATCACTTGCTCAGCGCTGACGCCTGGGTGCAAGGAGTCTATCTTGAACGGCTTATCTTTCTCCTCTTTGCTGATAACAGCAAGGTTTGTGATGTACCTTATGGGGCCGGGCCTGTAACCAGACTTCACTCGCTCTTCCGCGCCAATGACGTACCTGGTACCTGTTATGACATCGACCTTGGGGACGAAAGTTCTCGTGGTATGACTCGGGAAATACCCTATCATCTTGCGATGCATCTTAATCACCTCAGGGGCTCCAGCCCCCCCAGGTCCGCGCAACTTCGGCGCGTCATACTCTCCAACCGCCGAAAGGTTGATGTTCCCATATTGGTCCGCCTGGATGCTCGATATTGCCTCGACATCCCCCCTTCCTTTCAGATGAACGGAGTTGAGGTCCTCCAGCATGGTCCACATAAGCGCCGCTCCTCTCGTTGCTGCCGCCTCCGCCCGAGTAAACGATAGCTAGAATGGCCTGGTATCAACCGAGGCGTAGGCGAGCAACGTGATGTTTGGAGCATGCGTAATCTTTGCCAGGATGTAGCTAGCGTAGGCAAGAGGGGTGAAAGACCCTAGAACTACAACGTCGCCGTCTTCGATCTCCTTGGCCAGAGTCACGCACATCAACTCGCCAATGGAATAATCTTTCGCATATTGTGTCATAGGAACTTCACCTCCCGTGCTAGTCTTCGAAGTATGGCAGCCTGCCTCATGCCCCCTATAGCTTCAAGGTATTCAAATTCCGGCTTCATCACATACTCATCGAGATACTGCTTGAAGGTCTCCGGGCTGGTTGCCGCCTGCATGTATTTCATTATGTGCCACGGGTCAAACACGTAGTCAGGCGCGCAGGAACAGGGGTGCGCGCCCAGAGGAGCCTCTATGACCATATCCACCTGGAACTTTGGAATCTTGGTCTTTTCAGGATGCTTCCGTATCTCCTCATCGGTCACTATCTCCTCTACCGAGACAATTCGCTTCTTCGCGGCCCTCATCATCTCTATATCTGTTCCCGAAGTCCCTTCGATCTGGACATTACCCGCATGGTCAGCCCTGGTTGCGTGGATGATAGCTACATCCGGCACTATGGCAGCCGCAGCTATCAGGTCCTCTCCGGTGAAGGGGCACTTTATGTTCTTATAAAACCCTGGCCGATACTTCACCAAATCAGAGCCGAAGGGCCCCCGGTAGGGAAGAAACGGAATATTCCTTCCACCCGCCTCCAGTCCTATGATTACGGCAAGGCCGGTAATCTCATCGTACGGCAGACCCTCTTTCTCGATCGCTCTGCGGAAGTTGGGCGCCAGCCCGAAGGCCTCCATGCTGACGAAGGAAAACATCAGCCTGCTCAAGCAGCCGGCACCGATGAGCATGTCGATATCTATGCTTCCTACCACGGTTATGGCCGTAAGGTTCTTTATTCTAGAGCGAATGATCTCACGTATTATTGCCATCGGATGGCTGCCCAGCCAGGAACCACCTACAGCAACCTTATCCCCCTCCTTGATGATCTTGGTAATGTCGCTTAACTTCGCAACCTTGTTCTCACTGGGCATACATCGTCTCCTTTCGGTGGATTCTGTACAGTTTACTTGGTGTGGCCCCTTGACCTTTTTGCTTTTGAACCTCGAAGAAGTAAAACTAAGTCTAGTCAGGGGACAGCAAGGCCGTGAGCATTTTAGCAAGGGCACACCCGACTGTCAACAAACGCCCAGAGAAGCCACTCCCTCTTTGAAGGCGAGGGTTCACTCATCCAGAATCAGACGAGCAGCTCTTAGTCCAGAAAGTGCCGCCGCTGGAACACCTCCCCCGGGCATTGTCCAATGTCCTGCCAGGTATAGATTCGGAATGGGCGTTTTCTGATCGAGACGCCTAAGAAACATTTGAGGAGAGAAGGCCCATCCCATGGCAGCGCCCAGGGAGTTTAAAGTATATCTCTCGTAGGTCAGGGGAGTAGCGGAATCCTGGACCAGGATATGTTGTGAAAGACCGGGAATCAGCTTTTCAGCTTTGGCGATTAGCTTCTCGGTTACCCTCTTCTTCTCTTCCCTCCAGCTTTTCCCTGCCAAATGATAGGGGGCCATAGTCATAATGATCACAATGTGTTTACCCCGCGGCGCCAGACTCGGATCCACAAAGGTGGGGATCGCAATTCCGAAACAAGGGATAGAGACCTCCCCCTCAAGCAAAAGCTCCCAATCCTTCGTGTTATCGTAGGTTTCATATACTAGGGTCTCGGGCGCATCAATGCCTGCACTCCTGGGGTCGATATCTACACCCAGATATACATAAAAGGCTGACAGGCTGATCTCGAGCCGGTTCAAGGAAGCAACAAGATCTGGGGGCAGGTTTTCTTCACCTATCAGGTTGAAAAAGGTAGACCTGGCCGCTACATTAGAGACAACGTGCGCCGCCCGAATGCGCTTCCCTCCTCTTGTTTCGATACCTACAGCCTTCCCTTCTTGCAAAATAATCTTATCAATAAAGGTCTTAAACTCGATGTCACCACCGTATCTTTCCAGTGCTCGGACGAAGGCATCCGGTATTGCCTGAACTCCCCCAATGGGATAGAAATAACCTCGAAGCGGCTCGGTAATCAGCAAGGCGGCATAGTCTATCGCAGAGTTCCGCCACATGGGATGCCAGAGGTGCCAATTGGCGCTGACCAGGGCTTTCAATTTGGTGTCTTTGACGTAGTCATCAACCAATTCCTGAAAAGACTTCTCCTTATACTCCGCCAGCAAAGGAGACAAGGTTGGAAGCCTTTTGATATCCTCATAAATCGACCTTATCGTATTAAACAGCCCTGTTATTCCTTCTGCTTCTTGAGGAAACATCTCCTTCAGCTTTTCAGGCAGGTATTCCACATCCCTGGAACTATCCAGGGATAGATCGGGAAAAATGAAGCGCTGGGACTGTTCCTTGAACTCTAACTCCCCTTCCATCTCGAGGGCAGATAGGACCCGCTGGAAAGCTCCACTCTCCTTACCGCCGGTTAAGTGCAGAACCCCGGCATCAAACCTGAATCCCTTTCTCGAGAAAGAGGTACAACAGCCTCCGGGCGCGTAGTGCTGCTCCAGTACTTTGACCCTCATCCCCCTTTTCGCCAAATAGGCCGCACACGTCAGTCCTCCAATCCCTGCCCCTATCACTACTACGTCGTATTCTTCATCGAAACGCTTGTTCCCCTTTGGCACTTTGGCTTCCCTCCTTAGAAAAGGTGCACCCACCGCCTAGATCTTCTGAGCGGCAAGGAATCCAGATGCGATGGCCTCCATAAGCTTGCCGGGCTCAGCGCAATCGCCAACGAGATGAAGTTCTGGAACTCTTCCTTCCAGTTCCTGAGCAAGGCCGGTGTTGGTTGTTATTCCTACCTTTACAACAGTATCTGCCTCGATGAACTCTGTGGAACCCGCTTGGCTTATCTTTACTCCTTTGTTAGTTATCTCCGTTACCTTGGCCTCTTTGAACATTTTAGTGCCGGCCTTTCTTAACTTATCTAGAAACACCCACCTGTGAGTGATTTCGATGTCCGAACCCAATCGCCCGGACTCTTCTATGATCGTTACCTTCTTCCCTCGATCCACCAGCGTTTCCGCAAGCTCGCAGCCGGCAAAATTGCCACCCACTACTACGACGCGTTTCTTAAAGGGGAAACTAAACCTCAAAAGCCACCTTATGACCGATGGTCTATAGAAGTACCTGACGAATAGGGCGCCCAGGTAGAAGACAAGTTTTCTTAGAAAGCCACCTTTCGGGATAGGATGGCCACCAAGGATTGCCTGCACATCACCCCGGTCAAGTACGATATCACTGCCGCCTGGCACCTCCGGGGCGGAAGCGGCCCCGCCCAGTGCTAGAACGACCACATCTGGTTTCATTTTCTCAACCAGGGCAGGTGTCACCTGGGTATTCAGCTTGACCTCGATCGGGAGCTTTTCGATCTCTCTTTTCATATAGTTGAGCACTGGCTCCATTCGTCTGTTGGTAATAGATGCCAGGAGTAGCGCACCCCCTGGCCTTGGATTTTGATCGCAGAGCGTGACCTTGTGC
>JAUXAX010000053.1 GCA_030619685.1 Dehalococcoidia bacterium | reverse complement strand
ATTTGGCATGCCCCAAAAAGCGCATCCGTCCATTTTGCTCCACCGTTTTGGTGGTTGGCTTGCCGAGATCGTGGAGCAGGCCTGCCAGCTTCAAGAATGCCCTTCTGGTCCGCCCAGCGGCGATCTCGCCGGCGAAGTGCTGAGCAATGTCTGGCGACCGGGGGACTGAAGTTGGAAGCTCATCTTCCACCTCGCCGCCCTCCTCTTGGAGCAGGCGTTCCACGGCGGCGACGGTCTCCAGGGAGTGGTCGAAGACGTCCCAGAAATGCTCCTTCGGCTGTGTCGCCCCTTTGGTTGCAGCTAACTCAGGCATTACCGGGTCGAGCAGGCCCAAGCGGTCGAGGTAACGGAAAGAGTGATACGCCCGCGGGGTCTCAAGAATGTACCATAGCTCATCTCGAAGCCGCTCCGAGGCGACAGTGGCGACAAGCTCATGGTCGCGTTGTATGAGGTCTTCGGTGGCGGGGTCTACGGAGAAGCCGAGCATTGCGGCAAAGCGAACTGCCCTGAGAAGCCGCGCTGGGTCCTGCTGAAAACTGGCCTTGCTTGCCGCGCGAACCATCCCGCTGCTTAAGTCGCGGCATCCGCCCAGCGGGTCGATAACTCGGACCTGAGCCCAGCCACCTCTGATGTCAGCCAGGTCTATGGCGATGGCATTAATGGTGAAATCTCGGTAGCCGAGGTCTTCCTCGATGCTGCCGCGTATAGTGGCGAAATCAAGATGCCAATGACCTCCAGCTTGGCGAAGAACTACCCTGGCTACTTGATTGACCTCGTCCAGGGGAACCATCCTGGTGCCGAAAGACTTGGCTACCTCAGAGGCGATCGATGTGGCATCGCCAGCCACCGCAACGTCGATGTCGCTATTTGTTCGCCCCATGAGCCCATCACGGACAAAGCCGCCAACAACGTAACAACCGATGCTACGCTCCGTAAGGAGCTGTCTCAGCCTAGCCAGGAGTGAAGCTGCTTCCTCTGCGGCAAAGAATCTCAGCCTCTCTTTGGTGAGCTTAGTCATTCAGGATTTTCTTTGTTCCGAAATTAGAGTCTAATCCATTCGCCCTGAGCCCCTCGATTAACTCAGGACAGGCCTGTCGAAGGGCTGTTCATGGTTCGACAAGCCTGTCCTGAGTTGGTGGGCAACTGTCCATGGGGGTTTCCTTAAACGTGTACTGAGCACGAGTGATAAGCTCAGCCAGCATCTACCAGTAAGAGGGTCAGGTTCTCAGATGCGGCTTGACTCATCCTCGTCCTCTGGCTCGATCCTATATAGATTGTCCACGCTCTCCAGGTGGTCGATGTAGACCACGCCGTTGATGTGGTCTATCTCGTGCTCCAGGGTCTGGGCCAGAAGCCCCTCTGCCTTTAGACGAATCTCTTTCCCGTGGCGATCGCGACCCTTCACTGCGACCGATTCCGAGCGTTTTATCTCTCCCCTGTATCCGGGCAGACTGAGGCATCCCTCCACCACATCACGTTCTCCCAAGCTTTTCACCACCTCGGGGTTGATAAGTGTGATCACATCCTCTTCGGGCGGCTCGATGACAACAACCTGCAGCGGTACTCCGACCTGGGGGGCAGCCAGCCCTGCTGCTCCTCCCATGTGATGCATAGTCTCGATCATGTCGTCAATAAGCTTCTGAATAGACTCGTCGATTCTTCGCACCCGCTTCGCTTTCTGGTGAAGCACGGGATTGTCCATCATAATGAGGGGCAGAATAGCCATGCCTAACTCTGCTGCGCTCAGTGTTGTATGATAGGTCTTAACAAGCAGGGAGATTATAGTCTAACGGTGGTGCGTTGTAAAGCTCAGACCAAGCCTAAGGGGTCGATATCTACCAACCAGCCCCGAGGGAGTGCTAACTGGGAGAGGAGTGGAAGAGGGTTTGGGCTGCGGACTATTATCTGCCAGCGAAACCTGCCGCGCACCCGCTGGATAAAGCTGGGGGAGGGGCCAAACAGGGTGGTATTGGGTAGCCCCTGGGAATCCTTCTCCTGCTCGAGAAGATGGTATATCCTTTCTGCCTCTCTCTGGCAGAGGGCGGCGTTGGTATGAGTGTAGATAAGACGCGCTAGTCGGCTGAATGGGGGGTCGCCCTGCTGACGGCGAAATGCCATCTCTTGCGCGTAGAAGGTTGAATAGTCGTGCTTTGCGGCAGCGACCACGGCGTAGTGCTCCGGCGTATAGCTCTGGATAATGACCCTGCCTCCAATCTTTCCCCTTCCTGCCCTTCCTGCTACCTGGGACAGGAGCTGGAAAGTGCGCTCACTGGAGCGAAAGTCCGGGAGGTAGAGTCCAATATCGGCATTGATTACTCCCACCAGGCTCACCAAAGGCATATCAAGTCCTTTGGCAATCATCTGAGTTCCAATGAGGATATCTGCCTCATGGGCCAGGAATCGGTCCATGATTTGCTCGTGGGAGTGTTTTCCCCTGGTGACATCCCGGTCCCAGCGCAGTAGCTGCGCTTCGGGGAAAGCCTTTGCTACCTCCTCTTGCACCCTTTGAGTTCCGATGCCCAGGAATTTGATGCGCCTGCTCAAGCAGTTAGGGCAGACATGGGGTATTTTGGTCCTGTGGTTGCAGCGGTGGCAGACCAAGTCGTCCTCGGCCGCATGGTAGGTCAAGGAGACATCGCAGCGGCGGCAGCGCAGTACGAAGCCGCAATCGCGGCATTGTACAAATGTAGCTGTCCCCCTGCGATTGAGGAACAGGATTACTTGTTCCCGCGCAGCCAGGGATTCGGCGATGGATCTGGACAAGGAGCGGCTGAAGATGCTCCTGTTACCCTCCTTCAATTCACGGCGAAGGTCTACGACCTCGACCTGGGGCAGAGGGGATATTTCCCCGCCTGAGATCCTTTCGGGGAGCTGGAGCAATCGAAATTCGCCTCTCTGAGCTCGGTGATAACTGCTGACGTCGGGAGTAGCGCTTCCTAGAATTACCACCGAGTTGGTGAGTTCTGAGAGCTTGATGGCGACATCGCGGGCATGATAACGGGGTAGCTGCTCCTGTTGCTTGTAGGTCCATTCGTGCTCCTCGTCTATGACGATGAGACCGAGGTCGGGCTGTGGTGCAAAAAGCGCTCCCCTTGAGCCGATGACGACATCGAAGGCGCCACCCTTGATTCGTTGCCACACATCGAATTGCTCTCCTAGAGACAACCTGCTGTGAAGCACAGCCACTCTGTCGGGAAATCGTGCCGCGAAGCGTGCGATGGTTTGCGGAGTGAGTGCGATCTCGGGGACAAGGACGATGGCTCGTCTGCCCATTGATATAGCCCGGGCTAGTGCCCTCAGATAGACTTCTGTCTTGCCGCTGCCGGTTACACCGTGGAGTAGGAAGACTGTGCCACCGGCTGGCCGCTCCATCGCAGCGCTAATCTCTGACCAAGCCTCCTCCTGTGCAGTGATAAGGGTGGGTGGGGATGCCGGAACGAAAGTGCGGTGAGCCAGTGGGTCTCTTTGCACCCTGATCTCTTCAATGGAGACTAAACCTCGGCGGCTTAGGGCCTGCACTACTGCTGAGGAGAAACCTAACCTCTGTCTTGCCTCGGGGAGGGGTATAGGGCCAGCCTCTGTAGCCAAAAGCTTGAGCAGTTTCGCCTGCTGGGTGGCCTTCTTTCGTTCCAGACTGGGGATAATTTCCCGGGCCTGGTCTGCGGAGATTGCGAGCCTTAAGTATTGCACCAGCCGGGGGCTTACCTTAACCCGCTCTAGCTCCTGGGTCTTGGCAGCGAGTCCCTTGCGTACCAGCTGCTCAAGTACGACTTCGATTCTATCTCGACCTGCCACTTTCTTAAGCTGTCTCAACTCGACTTTACCCCTCCTCTGGAGGAAGGATAGCAGCTCCCGTTGCTGTGCCGTGAGCGAGGATATCGCAAGCTCTGCGGGGTTGGGCGTGGGCTGAAAGAAGGTGATGACCCTACGCTCAAACCCCGGGGGCAGCATCAGGGCTGCCGCCTCAAAATAGGAAGAGAGATAATGCTCGGCTATCCATCGGCAGAGTTCAATCTGATGAGGCAAGAGAATGGGTTGAGGGTCGATAGCCTGGGCTATTTCCTTTGTATCCTCTACCGAGGGGTAGTCGCTGAGGGCAAGGACAATGCCTTGAACCAGCCGGGGGCCGAAAGGTACCCAGACCGCATGCCCCACGCTTAGGGGGATATTTGGTGGTATAGAATAGCTAAAGGTTCTTGGTTGCGCCAGCGGGGAGTTGACAGCGACCTCAGCGTAGTTCATCCTTTGCTCTTGACTTTACCTTGACCCTGGCCATTTTGCCGCTGAGTTCGCGCAGGTAGTAGAGCTTTGCCCGGCGAACCCTCCCGCGCCGCAGTATCTCGACCTTTTCCAGACGGGGTGAATGGAGCGGAAAGGTACGTTCAACCCCTACCCCCTGGAACACCTTTCTCAGGGTGAAGTTAGCCCCAGCACCCCCCCGCCGTACCCCAATCACCACGCCTTCGAAGGTCTGACTGCGCTCTCGATCTCCCTCGATAATCTTCAGCTTTACTTTGAGAGTATCGCCAGGATTGATCTCGGGGATATCTTCATTTACTTTGGTTTCAACAACAGAGCTGATGTCCATTACTTCTCTCCTCGGTGAAGGCCCAGCTTTGAGCACATTTCGATCAATGCCGGTAACTGCTTTCCTAACCCTACTTTAGTATCAACTGCGAGATATCAACTCCCTCTCTTCAGGGGAGAGGTCGGCTTTCTCTAAAAGTTCGGGACGGCGGCTTAGCGTGCGCAGGATTGACTGCTCCCTACGCCAGTTGGCTATCTGGGCATGATTTCCTGAGAGCAACACTTGGGGTACCCCCCACCCCCGATATGTCTGAGGGCGAGTATATTGAGGGTATTCCAGGAGGCCGCTTGTGTGTGAATCATCCTTTGCTGACTCCTCAGAGCCCAAAACGCCGGGCAGTTGCCTGACCACGGCGTCGATAACTACCATCGCTGCCAGCTCGCCACCTGTTAGCACGTAGTCACCGATGCTGATCTCATCGGTGGCTACGTGCTCCCTAACCCTTTCATCGATCCCCTCATAATGCCCACAAATGAGGACTAGTTGGCCAAGGGCCGCCAACTCGGCGGCGATCCTCTGGTTGAAAACCCTCCCCTGCGGGGTGAGCAGGATAACTGGTGCAGAAGAACGACCGCTCTCTGCCTTTATTGCCTCTGTTGCCTCAAATAGTGGTTCCGGTTTCATCACCATGCCGGTTCCTCCGCCGAAGGGGTAGTCATCGACCACCCTATGCTTGCCCGATCCCCAGTCCCGCAGGTTGTGGATTATAATGCTGATGAGCTTGCGATCCATCGCTCGCTTGACTATGCTTTCGGCGAAGGGCCCGCTGAACATGTTGGGGAAAAGGGTCAAAATATCGATGCGCATTTTTCCCACCCCCACTCACCTTGCCATCTAGCCCTTTTCCGTTCCCTCACATTCCGCTGCCTCGCCCTTGATGACCTCGATAGCGTGAGGCAAGGCTGGCAGTATCGCCGGCAGGCATTCCAGTACTGCCGTGGGGCTGCCGGGGAGGTTGATGATGAGGGTTCTGCTACGGGTACCGCACACTCCCCTGCTAAGCATAGCGTGGGGCGTCTTCTTAAGGCTCTTTGCTCTCATCGCCTCGGAGAATCCAGGGATGGTCTTGTCTATTACGTCAAGTGTGGCCTCGGGGGTGACATCCCGTGGGGCAAGGCCAGTTCCCCCGGTGGTGATGATCATGTCTACCGCGCCTTTGTCGGCCCACTCCATTAGCCTCTCCGCGATGATGTGTTTCTCATCGGGAACAATAGCGTATTCCACTACACGAGCGCCGAACTGGGAGATTACCTTACGAATAACCTCGCCGCTCCTGTCCTCGCGCTCACCTCGTGAGCCCTTATCGCTGATGGTCAGTATGCCCACAGTAAACATGGCTTATATCCCCCCGCTTGCATTCTATCTATACTATCACACCTAAGCCCTATTGCAAAGAGCGCCCTGGAAAATTCTCTCAGGAACATCTCTAGGCAGCCGCCTGACATTTCTCGGCTCTCACTGGGGCTTAGCTAGACCAGAAGCAACCAGCGTCACCCAAAAACCTGGGATTTGAATAGGTTATGGACTTTGGCATAAAATACCTCTCCCCCGAAGGGGGAAGGTGAGGGTGACTTCCCCAGTGGCCTTCTTGAATCTGCACTCACAGATCAGGGTGTTGGCAAAAGGCCTGCTATTCTGTCCAAAAACCGCCAAAACTATTGACAACGGGGCGGATATGTGCTAAAAGTGGTGCAATGTGGTATAAAGTGGGGCAAGGTGGATGTTCCTCGGTGAATACGAATTAAGGATCGATCACAAGGGGAGGGTAGCTATCCCGGTCAGATTCAGGGAGGCATTCCGCGCTGGCTTGGTGCTCTCCCGGGGGTTCGACAAATGTCTCAACGTTTACACTATGGTGGAGTGGGGAAAAGTGGCTGACAAGCTGATTTCTCTACCCCTTACCCGGCGTGATCCAAGGAGGATCGCGCGCTTTACATTCTCTGGGGCTTTCGATCTTGAACTTGACCGCCAGGGAAGGATAATCCTGCCTCCCGCCCTGCGCCAGTACGCCGATATCAACGACGAGGTGGTTATAGTCGGGTCGTATAGCCACCTCCAAATCTGGGCCAAAGAGCTTTGGGCTGCGGAGAAACAGTTTATGGCTGAGCACGCTACGGAGATCGCAGAGGCGGTAGATATGGGGCCATAAAGTGAGCAGACGAACGTTAACTCAATACGATTAATAAGGAATGTGAAAGGTCAAGTGATTGCCGCAAGAAAGTCTGGAAGACTTCGCCGACCGGCTTTATCGTGTTGAAAAGTATGTCCCATCAAGGCGCATCATAGAGGCCAGGAAAGGGCCTCAGACAAATCGCGTAGATGTCGAGGTGGTAGCAAGGAGTGGCGAAAGTCTTAGATTGAGAGCGATAGAGCGTTTGGAAGGTGAATTCGAGATGGCGCTCACAGCAAAGCGAACTCAACTAATCCGAAAGTGGCATACTCATGATTGCCACCGCAATCCTGGTGGACAGCATGTGCCAGGACCACACGAACATTACCCTACCAACCAATTGCCTAGAGGTGCAATGGCACGGCAAGTGAAGGACATGCCCACCCATGACTTTTACGATGCGCTCGTAGCATTTTTAGACAACTGCAATATTAACATATTACCCCCTATACAGCGAGGTTTCCCTCTACGATGAACATTGATTACCCATTGGTCAGCGAGTATCTGTCATTTCTGGCGTCGAGATTTCAGGTTGAGCGGACGCCAACTGGCTACATTGTGTCTACGCCTTATTTGACCCCTGAGAATGACCCGCTAGTTGTGCGAGTCATCGACAAAGGCGATGGCAGACTGACTTTTTCCGATGGAGGAAGGGTGGCTGAGTATCTATTCCTATCTGGTGCAGAGTTGGAAGCCAGTGCTAGAAGAATGGCACTTGCTAGAGAGATAGTCGCCAGCGCTGGGATGCAGCTATCAAATGGTGAGATTGTAAAAGAAGTACGTCCAGGTGAGGAAGCGGAAGCGTTCCACGATACAATTAGAGCTATGCTCGGAGTGTATAGCTTAGTATACAGTGCTCTGCCTGGGCCCCTGCTTGCTCGCATGGCTCCGTTAGGCCCTAGGGTACACACGAGGTTACGAAGGGATTTCACCGACTGGGACATTTTGCCAGATATAGAAGAAAACCAAACGATACAAGGCGCTATACCATGGGTGATCGATTTTTCATATACGGCCTCAGCCAAAGTTTTGAGGGTTCTAATTGCCACTGTAGACCTTAGGGTCAAGTCGCCCTTGGAAAAGGCCAAACACCTCTCCGCTCAGTGGGCTGACTTGAGGAGAGTGCTTCCTTCATTGGAGGCTAACGCGGTCTTTAGGCGTCCAGACGCTGACGGAGACTATCGCAGAGCTGAAGATCTTATTACGGCCTTATCAGATTTGTCCTTCGACTATGATAAGCAACAAGAGGATTTCAGGAGCAAGGTTTTAGACGATAGACCTGTGGTCGGGCCGCTAAGGGAGAAGCAATTACGTTTTCCACGCTAGAAATGAAGCTATCAGTACACGCACCGGTCTTGCTGGAGGAGAGCATTAGCGCTCTGCAGGTTCAGCGTGGCGGGAGATACGTAGACTGTACTGTCGGCGGCGGCGGACATGCCGCGGCGATCTTGGAAGAGAGCTCCCCCGGAGGGCAACTAATCGGCATCGATGCTGACCCTAGCGCGCTCAGAGTGGCCAGGGAGAAACTCAAGCCCTATGGCAAGGATGTCATTCTGGTCAATGAGAACTTCAAGTACCTGGAGAATATCTGTACCAGATACGGCTTTCGCCCCGTAAATGGCATTCTCTTCGATCTTGGCCTGTCCTCCCTCCAGCTTGAGGAGGCAGGTCGCGGCTTTAGCTTCCAGCAGGATTCGCCGCTGGACATGAGGTTCAGCGACAGACAGGCCCTTACCGCAGCAGATATCGTCAATACCTACCCGGAGCCTGAGTTGGCCCAGCTTCTGGATAGATATGGTGAGGAACGGCGAAGTCGGCAAATAGCGAAACGTATTGTGCAGAGGCGTCCTCTGAGGACCACACTGGAACTTGCCCAGACAGTGGAGCAGGTCGCTGCTGGAGCACGTGGCAGGATTCACCCGGCAACAAGGACTTTCCAAGCGCTACGAATTGCGGTCAACCAGGAGCTGGAAAACCTTGAGATTGCGCTGGAGCAGGTGCTCAATCTCCTTGGAAGTGGCGGCAGGATTGTAGTTATTAGCTTTCACTCCCTTGAGGATCGACTGGTCAAGGGTTTTCTTCACCGGGAGGCGCAAGGATGCCTTTGTCCTCCGGGAACGCCAGCCTGTATTTGCGGGCATACCCCTCGGCTCAAAATATCAAGCAAAAAGGCAATCAAGCCCTCTCCAATTGAGGTGCAGGCTAATCCGCGGAGTCGCAGTGCCAGAATGAGGGTTGGCGAGCGCATTTAGTCTTTTTGGTTAGGGGGAAACCATGGCGACTGGGACAGGTCTAAATGGTAAGTCCAAGGCGGTTGAGACTGCTGTTGAGAATCTTACCCAGATAAAGGTTGTTGGTGTAGGCGGTGGTGGCAATAATGCTGTCAATCGCATGATTAAGGAGGAGATCCCGGAGATCGACTTCATCACGGTAAACACCGATGCTCAGGCTTTGGTGCGATCGATAGCTCCAACTCGCGTTCGCATAGGTGACAGACTTACCAAGGGGCTGGGAGTGGGCGGTGACCATACAATGGGCATGCTGGCGGCTGAGGAGAGCCGTGATGAACTCGCCGAGGCAGTTGATGGCGCCGATATGATATTCATAACTGCGGGCATGGGTGGTGGCACGGGCACCGGCGCTGCACCGGTGATCGCCGAGATCGCAAAGGATCTCGGCATACTCACCATCGCCATAGTCACCAAGCCTTTTAGCTTTGAAGGGGTGTACCGTGCAAGAGTAGCTGAGGAGGGTGTCATACGGCTCAGAGAGAGGGCTGATAGTATAATCATCATTCCCAACGAACGCCTCCTAAGCATGTGTGATGCGAATGTCTCGATTGAAGCCGCTTTTAAGCTGGTCGATGAGGTGTTATTCCACAGTGTTGAAGGCATTTCCGAGGTGCTCACGAACCCAGGCAACATCAACCTCGATTTCAATGATGTCAGCGCTATTATGAACGAGGCGGGGCACGCCTGGATATCCATGGGCCACGGTAGCGGTGAAACCCGGGCCGTTGATGCCGCCAAGGCCGCCATCGTCAGTCCCCTGTTCGATTTCTCCATCGAGAGAGCACAGAGGATCCTGTTCAATATCCTTTACAACGATCTTACCCTTTCCGAGGTTAATGAGGCAGCCAATGTTATCAGAGAGGTTGCAGATCCCAACGCCCAGATAATCTTTGGCCTGGCGACGGACCCTAAGATAGGCCATAATGTGAAGCTCACTCTGATCGCTACCGGCTTTCGAGAGGGCGGGGACCACGTGGAGAGTGAGAGCGCGATGACGGCCGATGACGATGATTCGCCTGAACTCGCGGCGGAGGAAAAACGTCGATCGCTTCTCCCCTGGCCTAAATGAAGTCGCGCTCATAGTATTTAAGATTCCTGGGAGCCAGGAACGGCGTAAGGCCGTAGGAACGAAAGTTCCTACGGCCTTCCTGTGTCTATACCGAACTAAACGAGGTCGCAACGCATCAGGTCATCGTAGCCTTCACGGCGACGAATAATACGTGCCTTGCCATCCCTGACCAGGACAACTGCTGGTTTGAGCGATGCGTTGTAGTTGGAGGCCAAAGAGAGGCAATAGGCGCCAGCTACCGGTATCACGATGGTATCTCCGGGGACAACCGTGGGCACTTTTGCATCCTTGACCAGGATATCACCCGACTCGCAGAACTTGCCGACGATGCTCACCTGTTCCGCTTCATCCTCAGTGACTTTGTTGGCGATCAGCGCTTCATATCTAGAGCCGTACAGGGCTGGCCGTATGTTATCCGCCATTCCACCATCTACAGATATATACTTGCGCACGCCGGGGATGTCTTTGATCGCCCCCGCTCGATAAACCGCTACCCCGGAGCGCCCCACAATCGCCCCTCCCGGCTCTATAACAAGCCAAGGTAGCTGCATCCCAAGCCCCTTGCTGCAAGACTGAATAGCCGCAGCAATAGCCCCAGCGTAGTAGGCGACACCTTGAGCCGGAGCATCCCGGGTATATTGGATGGCGAATCCACCTCCCAGATTAAACTCGCGGAAATCGACTCCATACCTTTCTCTCATCTCAGCGGCGAACCGGAAAACGATCTTGATTGCCTCTTGATAGGGCTCAGCAGAGAAGATGAGGGAGCCCAGGTGCACGTGCAGTCCAACAAGTTTGAGGTTGGATGATGACATCGCCTTAACCACCGCTTCTTCCGCTTGCCCCAAAGCGATAGGTAAGCCAAACTTGCTATCGATGACGCCGGTTGCAACATGGCGATGGGTATGGGCGTCAATGCCTGGGGTGAGCCGAATCAATATATCCTGAGTGATCCCAGCCTCTTTGGCCACCTCGTTGATCAATGGAAGCTCGTAGAGGTTATCGACCACAATGCGGCCGACCCTGCAAGAGATGGCCAGTTCTATCTCCTCCCGGAGCTTGTTGTTACCATGGAAGTAGACCTTTTCCGCGGGGAAATCGACTGATCTGGCTATGCTTAGCTCTCCTCCGGAGACCACGTCCAGCCCCAGGCCCTCCTCTTTGATGATCATCGCCAGTGCCCGGTTGATGAAGGCTTTAGCAGCGTAGATCACTGTGACATTGCCGTAGCTCTGGCCAAACGCACTGCGGTACTCAGCGCAAGTTCGCCGCAACGTGGCTTCGTCGAAAACATAAAGCGGTGTGCCGAACTCAGTGGCAAGCCCCACTACGTCACAGCCGCCAAGGATGAGGTGGCCTTTTTCGCTTACCCCTGCGGTATCGGGAAGCAGCGCTGATATTCGCTCTAAAACTGACATACGTACCTTGTCCTCCTGTAGTAGCGATTATACTTTGGCAGCTTGTATTACACAAGTTGCAACACCCGAGACCGTTTAGCAACCTCTGCAGAATCTTGAATCAACTCTCGAATGGAGGGATTAAGGGAGGATAATGCAAGTTGACAAAGCCAATATTGTATGTTAGATTCCTCCTAACTGAATAAGTGATCGGCTGAGAACAAGAGTAGTACGCCTCCAGCGAGGCTCAGAGAGTCGGGTTAGGTGTGAGCCGATGTCAGCGCAGAGGCGGAATGGACTTGGGAGCTGCAAACCGAAACCCTGATCAACAGGTGTGTAGGCTTTGCCGGAGTTGGTACCGTTATCAGAGCCTAGGGTATCGCTTCAGCTCGTAGGGGCTGTACCCGAAAAAGAGTGAGTTGTCATCTCCTTCAGGAGGTGGCGGCTAACAAGGGTGGCACCGCGGATCAAACCCCGTCCCTTGGACGGGGTTTTTTATGTGCGTTTCAGGATAGAGCTGTGGCAGTTGAATACTTTCCCAAACTAGAGGAATTTCGAGGGTTGGCTAAGGAAGGGAACCTGGTC
Organism: Dehalococcoidia bacterium; assembly: GCA_030619685.1. Next base: position 3,188 of record JAUXAX010000053.1, on the reverse strand, counting down.
CCGGTTTTCCGAGAGTTGTCTGCTGACCTGGATACCCCGGTCTCGGTGTTCCTCAAGCTAAGGCAGGAAGCTCCCACATTTCTCCTCGAGAGCGTCGAGGGCGGCGAGAAACTAGGCCGCTACTCCTTCCTGGGCATAGGTCACAACCTGGTGCTCAAGTCATCCGGCAATAAAGCGATCATCCACCGAAATGGTGAGAGGCAAAAGGTGAATCTCGAAGGCCGGGACTGCCTGCACCTGGTACAGGATCTCCTCGCCCAGCGCCAGCTGGTCAAGATCCCAGGGCTGCCCCGCTTCTTCGGAGGCGCGGTCGGCTACATATCCTATGATATGGTGCGATACTTCGAAAGGCTACCCGAGTGCTCCCATGATGAGCTCGGCCTGCCCGAATGTGTTTTCGTCTTCACTGATACAATGGTCATTTTCGACCATGTACAGCACAAGATGAAGATAGTTGCTAATACCTATGTCGATGGCCCCGCTGAATGCGCCTATGAGCAGGCAGTGGCCAAGATCGAGTCCATCGTTGCCAGACTGGCTAGGCTGTTGCCGCTGGAATCGGTTGGAACAAATAGCCAAACAACCCCTCCTCAAGACAAAGAGCTTGAGTCCAATTTCACCCAAGAGGAGTTTGAAGCAGGAGTGAGGACTTGCAAGGAGTATATCGCTGCTGGCGATGCTTTTCAGATCGTGTTGTCGCAACGGCTAAAGCGCAAAACCAGCGCGCAACCGTTCGCCATCTATCGGGCATTGCGCATGCTCAACCCCTCCCCATATTTGTTCTACCTCGATCTGGGCGATTTTCAACTTATCGGCTCCAGCCCAGAGATGCTGGTGAAAGCGGAGGATGGCATTGCTGAGACATGCCCCATCGCCGGCACCAGGCCCAGGGGAGCGAACGAAGAAGAGGATGAGGCCTTAGTAGCCGAGCTTCTCAGCGACCCTAAGGAGATAGCGGAACACGCGATGCTGGTGGACCTCGCCAGAAACGATCTGGGGAGGGTCTGCCAGCACGGTACAGTGAGGGTGCCCATATTGATGTCCGTAGGGAAGTATTCCCACGTAATGCACATTGTCTCAACAGTAGAAGGAAAACTGAGGGAGGGCGAGAACGCCTTCAGCCTGCTGAGAGCTGCGTTCCCCGCAGGCACGCTGACCGGCGCTCCTAAGATCAGAGCTATGGAGATCATAACAGAGCTTGAGGACTTAAAGCGCGGGCCATATGGCGGTGCTGTGGGCTACTTCAGCTTCAGCGGGAATATGGACACTTGCATCACCATCCGCACCATCGTTATGATAGGGAACACTGCTTATCTTCAGGCTGGCGCTGGCATAGTGTATGATTCCGACCCAACACGGGAATATCACGAGAGCCTGAATAAGCTCAAGGCGCTGGAGGGCGCAGTCGAAATAGCGGAAGGAGAAGAGCATTACCCCGATTTAGCTCTTGGTGCCGAGCATGGGGGAATTAAACCAAGATGATAAAGGAAGCACTGACCAAAATCGTCTCCGGCAGTGACCTCTCTATGGCCGAGGCCAAGGAGGTAATGAGAGAGATCATGCAGGGGCAAGCCACCCAGGCGCAGATCGGCGCCTTTCTCACCGCCCTGAGGATGAAGGGGGAAACCGCCGACGAGATCGCTGGTTGTGCCCAAGCGATGAGGGAAAGCGCCATCGAGGTAAAGCCCAAGCAAAACATACTGGTAGATACCTGCGGCACCGGTGGCGATGGCAGCGGTACCTTCAATATCTCGAGCACGGTGGCCTTCGTCGCCGCAGGGGCTGGTCTCGCCGTCGCCAAGCATGGGAATCGCTCGGTGTCCAGCCGATGTGGCAGCGCTGATCTGCTGCAAGCCCTCGGTGTCAATCTGGAACTAAGTGCAGAACAGGTCGCCCGCTGCATCGACGAGGTAGGGATTGGATTCCTTTTCGCGCCGCTGCTGCACCCGGCGATGAAACATGCCCTGGGCCCTCGTCAGGAGATCGGGCTGCGCACTATCTTCAACATCCTGGGTCCCCTGAGCAACCCAGCCGGGGCCAAAAGACAGCTCTTAGGTGTCTACGATGGCGGGCTCACCGAATTGATGGCAGAGGTGCTTCGGGCCCTCGGGGCCGAGCACGCTTTTGTTGTGCATGGCGCCGATGGTCTTGATGAACTATCGGTCACTGGACCAAACAAGTTATCCCGGCTTCATGAAGGCCATATTGAAACCTATTACCTGGACCCTCAGGAGTTGGGATTGCCGCGAGCCCGGCTCAGCGACCTCGCTGGAGGCACTACCGAGGACAATGTCGCCATAACAAAGGCATTGCTCGAAGGAGAGCAGGGGCCGAAGAGAGACATTGTCCTGCTCAATGCCGCTGCCGTGCTCATGGCTGGGGGCAAGACAAACAGCCTCAACGAAGGGCTTGCGCTGGCAGCAGAAGCTATCGACAGGGGTGATGCCATGCGCAAGTTGGAGCAGCTTATCGCGTTCAGCCGAAGTTTTAGCTAAGGAAAAAGCGTGATACTGAATCAAATTGTAGAGTCAACCAGAAAATCGCTGGCGCAGCAGAAGTCCCAAACACCTCTGGCTGTCATCAAGAGAGCCATAGGTTATCAAGACCCCCCACGCGACTTCGCCAATGCTTTGAAAGGAAGGAACATCAGCCTGATCGCCGAGGTGAAACGGGCATCACCATCAAAGGGTTTGCTCTGCCCAAATTTGGTTGCCTCCTCTTTGGCGCGTATCTATAGTCAAAGTGGTGCTGCTGCCATCTCGGTGCTGACAGAACCGGACTACTTCTGGGGAAGCTTCGCCGATCTTGAGGCAGCACGCACGGAGGTAAAGCTGCCTTTGCTGGGCAAGGACTTCATTGTCGACCGCTACCAAATATACAAGGCCCGGGCTCATGGTGCCGACGCAGTCCTGCTCATTGCTGCTATCCTCACTCGATATGAACTCAGGATTCTGTTGGAGACCGCTCACTCTCTAGATATGACAGCGCTAATCGAGGTACATAACCGAGATGAGATGGCAAAGGCTTTGAAACTGGCTCCCAGAATCATTGGCATAAATAACCGGAATCTAGCTGACTTCAGCGTTGACCTGGAGACAACCCTGAGCCTCCGTCCGCTGATTCCTCCAGAAGTTGTAGTAGTAAGCGAGAGCGGCATCCATACTCGTGATCACGTACTCAGCCTGCAG
>JAUXAX010000049.1 GCA_030619685.1 Dehalococcoidia bacterium | reverse complement strand
ATGGGAGAACCGTGGGCATCATCGCCAACCAGCCCCTGTTTATTGCCGGCAGTCTGGATGTCAACGCCTCTGACAAAGCAACTCGCTTCATCAGGTTTTGCGATGCTTTCAATATCCCTCTGCTCACCATTGTCGATGTCCCCGGATATCTTCCCGGCACCGACCAGGAATGGTCTGGGATAATAAGGCATGGTGCCAAGCTCCTATGGTGCTATTCGGAAGCCACGGTTCCCAAGATCACAGTGATCGTACGCAAGGCTTATGGTGGTGCCTACCTGGCAATGTGTGCCAAGGAACTCGGTGCCGACATGGTCTTCGCCTGGCCCACCGCTGAGATCGCAGTCATGGGTGCCGAAGGAGCTGCTAACATAGTCCACCGCCGCGAGATATCGGAAGCCGCCGACCCCGAGGCGAAGCTGGAGGAGAGGATTGAAGAATACCGTGAGCTGTTCTATAACCCCTATATTGCAGCGTCTCGAGGGTTGGTAGACGAAGTTATTATGCCAAGTGAGACTCGTCCCAAAATAGTCGCTGCACTGGAGTTCCTGGCCAGCAAGCGGGAGACCAGGCCACCTAAGAAACACGGAAATATCCCGGTGTAAAGCTATGAATATAACACTGAGTCCTGAGAAAGATAGAGAAAAGGTCGTGGCGGCCATCATAGCCGGCGTAGCCGCCTGCATTGAGGAGGGGGAAGCGGCTCCCAGGGCAATGATCCCGCAGCGAAGGCTGGCCATGGCAGTAAACCTGTGGTCTGTTTCAGGACGAGAAGAGATAATGAGAATGCGAACTCTTTGGCAAAGAAGAATGGTCTGAAAAGGAGGCAAAAGTCATGGTTGGAATCGGAGAAGGTCCCCTCCTGGCAAAAGACTTGACCACCGAAGGAATAAAAACAAGGCCAAAAGCAAACAACCCAGTTAAGATCTGCGATACCACCTTTCGCGATGGACACCAATCCTCAATCGCTACCAGGATGCGGACTGAGGATATGGAGCCCATCGCTCCAGAAATGAATAAGTGTGGCTTCTACTCCATGGAGGTTTGGGGGGGGGCCACATTCGATGTCCCCCACCGCTTCCTGGGTGAAGACCCCTGGGACAGGCCCCGCCTGCTGAAAAAGCTCATGCCGGATACTCCGCTCCAGATGTTGTTGCGGGGTCAGAACCTGGTCGCCTATCGAAACCACCCCGATGACCTGGTGAGAGCCTTCGTCCACCACGCCGCCGAGGTAGGAATCGATATCTTCCGGGTGTTTGACGCCGTGAACGATGAGCGCAATCACGAAATGGCCTATAAAGCTATCAAGGAAACCGGCAAACACATTCAAGGGGCAGTATGTTATTCGCTAACCCAGCCCAGGATGGGTGGAGCAGTGTACGACCTCGATTATTATGTTAAGAAGTCCCTTGCCCTCCAGGATATCGGAGCTGACTCAATCTGCATTAAAGACCAGGCTGGGTTGATATCCCCTTATGATGCCTATGAGCTGATTAAAGCCCTCAAGGAGGTTCTGAAGGTCCCGGTGGAGCTGCATACCCACTATACCAGTGGCCAAGGTTCCATGTCTCTGCTAAAGGCCATCGAAGCTGGGGTCGATATCATCGATACCGCCTTAGCTCCCTTCGCTCTTCGTTCCTCCCAACCAGCAATTGAGCCCATAGTAGTTGCCCTTTATGGAACCGATAGGGATACCGGGCTCGATATCGAGCAACTGTTCAAGTGTGGGGAGATGGTGGAGCAAATCGCTCCTAAATACAGGGATTTCTTGGACACTTCCAAGATGGCGGTTATCGACACCGGAGTGTTGATCCATCAGATTCCGGGGGGAATGACCACTAACCTAGTATCCCAGTTGAAACAAGCTGATGCCCTTGACAAGTTGGCCGAATGCCAGAAGATGACGGCCAAGACCCGAGCGGAGCTCGGTTATCCCCCCCTGGTTACCCCGACAAGCCAGATTGTAGGTGTCCAGGCCGTGCAGAATGTCCTTGTCGGGCCTTACGAGATGATCTCTAAAGAGGTGAAGGACTACTGTTGGGGGCTCTATGGGAAGCCACCAGCCTCAATCGATCCCGAGATCCAGAAGATGGTTCTCAAGGGCTATGAGAGAGGCGAGGAGCCCATCACTTGTCGCGCTGCCGACATGGTTAAACCCGAACTGGAGAAGGCCAAGGAGGAAGCCAAGGACATTGCCAAGGACATCGGAGATACGCTTCTCTGCGCCCTCTATCCCACTACCGGGATGAGATTCCTCAGATGGAAGTATGGTTTGGAGACAACGATTCCCGATGATTGGAAGCCTCCCCGGGCGCCAAAGACCCTGGAGGATGTGAAGAAAGAGGATGAGCTAATTGCCAAGACCTTAGCAGGAAAGCTTGTAGAGAAAGCAGAAAAGGAAGCTCCCGCCAAAGGACCGGGCATCAGGACCTTCAATGTCTTCGTCGAGGACGAATACTACAAGGTAGAGGTGGAGCCAACTGGTGCCGCAGCTATCACAGGGCCTATTGCTGCCGCGGCCCCGCCACCTGCACAGCCCACCCCCAAGCCTGAAGCTCCCCCACAGCCTGCGAGGGCAAGCGAGGCACCTCCGGTAGCTGTTGCCGAAGGAGAAGTCACCGTGCTCGTCCCTATGCCAGGGACAGTAATCAGATATGTCGTGAAGGTAGGGGATCGAGTCAAGGCGGGGGACATTGTAGTTATACTGGAAGCGATGAAGATGGAGAATGCCATCCCCGCTCCTGCTGACGGTGTGATAAAGGCAGTGAGCTTTGGGGCAGGAGCCTCAGTGAAAAAGGGCGATGTGCTGGCAGTGATCGGTAAGTAGCACAGAGGTCAACCTGGGGCATTGCCCCACGATACGCGGGCAAGAACAAGGTCAACCCTATGGCGATGATGCTCTCGGCAGCGGTGATGCTCAAGCACATTGGAGAAGAAAAAGCTGCTAGCAATTTGGAGAGCGCCATCGCCTTTGTCATCTCTGAGGGCAGGACAGTCACCTACGATCTCAAGCCCGACCACAATGACGCCACAGCGGCAACAACCTCTGAGGTGGCGGATGCTGTTTGCAATAAGCTAAAGGAGGCAACATATCATGCGTAACAAGATCACTGTCGTCGGTGCTGGAAACGTGGGAGCTACCTGCGCGCAGCGCTTGGCGGAGCGTAGCTATGCTGACATCGTTCTGGTAGACATCATTGAAGGAATGCCTCAAGGTAAGGCGTTGGACATCCTCGAGAGCGGGCCTGTTGTTGGTTTCGATTCCAATGTTATCGGAACCAATGGCTATGAGGAAACAGCAGGCTCCGACATTGCGATCATCACCTCAGGGGTGCCTCGAAAGCCTGGGATGAGCCGTGATGACCTTGTGCTCACCAATATGAAAATAGTCAAAGGGGTAACCGTGGAGCTGGTCAAGCACTCACCAAACTGCATAATCATCATGGTTGCCAATCCGCTGGATGCCATGGCCCAACTGGCGTTTAAGGTAAGCAAGTTCCCTCGAAACCGCGTGATAGGCATGTCGGGGATCCTTGATACCGCTAGATTCAGGACTTTCCTTGCCCAGGAGCTTGGTGTCTCGGTTGAGGATGTTGCTGCCTACGTCCTGGGGGGACATGGAGACACAATGATACCTTTAACCAGGATGGCTACTGTTGGTGGAGTACCCATAACTGAAGTCCTGCCTCAGGAGACTGTCTCCGGAATTGTGGAACGTACAGTCAAGGGTGGTGGCGAAATCGTCTCGCTGCTGAAGACTGGAAGCGCGTTCTATGCACCATCGGCGGGCGCTGTGCAGATGGTCGACGCGATAGTCCTGGATAAGAAGCAAATCTTGCCTTGCGCTGCCTATCTCGAGGGTGAGTATGGCATTGATGGCGTCTTTATGGGGGTGCCAGCGAAACTGGGCAAGAATGGCATTGAGCAGATCATTGAGGTAAAGCTGGCTCCTGAGGAGGATGCAGCGCTGAAGAAATCGGCGGACGCAGTGAGAGAGCTTATCAAGATCATGAAAATATAGCGGGTACAGATATGAAGGAAATCGAAGCGAGAGATGTCACCAGTACTGTCGCCCGGCTATGCAAAGAGGCCAATTTCTTCCTGGGAGAGGATGTGCTCGCTGCCCTGCGGAAAGCACGCGAAGAAGAGGAGGCACCTGTAGCGCGCCAGATTCTGGATCAGATACTCGAAAATGCTGACATTGCCGCCGGGGAGGAGCTGCCTCTGTGCCAGGACTGTGGCCTCGCCATAGTCTTCCTGCAAGTAGGGCAAGAGGTTCATATCTCTGGAGGCGATCTCTACCAAGCCGTGGACGAAGGTGTGCGGCAGGGCTACGCTGAAGGTTACCTGCGTAAGTCTGCGGTCAGGCAGCCATTCTCAGCCAGGGTTAACACCAAGGACAACACGCCTGCCATCATCCACACCGAGATCGTGCCCGGTGACCAGTTGAAGATCACTGTCGCCCCTAAAGGCGGCGGCGCCGAGAATATGAGCCGCTTCGCTGTGCTTAAGCCTGCCCAGGGACGCCAGGGGGTAGTTGATTTTGTGGTGTCTGCGGTGGAAGAGGCAGGGAGTAACCCTTGTCCCCCGACTATCGTCGGCGTCGGCATTGGGGGCAGCGCAGAGAAGGCGATGCTTTTGGCGAAAAGGGCGCTGCTTCGCAAAGTGGGAGAGCCCTCCCCTGACGAGGAGGTCGCTGAACTGGAGAAGGAGCTGCTGCAGCGAATCAACGCAACTGGTGTCGGCTCCGGGGGAGTTGGGGGTAGAATCACCTCACTCGCGGTGCATGTCGAGACCTTCCCAGCTCACATCGCCAGCCTGCCGGTGGCGGTGAATCTTCAGTGCCACAGCGCACGTCACAAAGAAGCCATGCTTTGAAAGTGAACTCCGCCGCGGATAACGATCTGTCGATTGGAGAACCGTGCATATGGAAATCGCTCATGATCTGGTGATCCTGGGCTCCGGGCTTGCAGGTTTGAGGGCAGCCGTTGAAGCCGCCCGGCTGAGCAATGACGAGCTGGATATAGCCATAGTCTCCAGGGTCCAGCTAATGCGCTCGCATTCGGTCTGTGCCGAGGGTGGAACGGCCGCAGTCATGCACCCGGAAGAAGGCGACAGCCTGGAGCTTCATGCCTGGGACACGGTAAGGGGCAGCGACTTCCTGGCTGATCAGGATGCAGTGAAGCTTTTTGTGGAAGAGTGCCCAAAGGAAATCCGCCAGCTTGACCACTGGGGCATTCCCTGGTCAAGACGTCCTGACGGTCGGATAAATCAGAGGCCATTTGGTGGGCATAGCTTCGACAGAGCTACCTTTGCCGAGGACAAGACTGGTTTCTTCGAGATGCACACCCTGTACGATAGACTTCAGAAATTTGCTCGCGTCACCCGGTATGATGAGTGCTACGTTACCTCTATTTTGATAGATAATGGCGTGTTTCAGGGCATAACGGTCTGGGACCTCGCCAGCGGGGAGTTCTTCTTGGTAAAGGGTAAAGCTCTGGTCATAGCTGCTGGTGGAGCCTGCCGCATGTTTGCATTTACCACCTACTCTCTTACAGCCACCGGAGACGGTATGGCTATGGCTTACAGGGCTGGCTTGTCACTCAAGGATATGGAGTTCGTCCAGTTTCACCCCACCGGGCTGGTACCATCAGGTATCCTGATAACCGAGGGGGCGAGGGGCGAGGGTGGATACCTCCTAAACAACAAAGGCGAGAGGTTCATGGAGAAGTATGCGCCTTCTAAGATGGAAACTGCGCCCAGGGACATCATCTCACGCTCGGAGATAACTGAGATTCTGGAGGGTAGGGGCTTTCCGGGGCCAGATGGCCTGGACTATGTGCATCTCGATCTGCGCCATCTCGGCGCTAACAAGATAAACGAGCGATTGCCACTGATCAGAGAGGTAGCCATCAAGTTTGCCTTCATCGATCCCATAGAGCAGCCTATACCGATTAGGCCGGCAGCTCACTATTGTATGGGGGGCATTCACACCGACATTGATGGAGCAACGCCGGTGGAGGGAATCTGGGCAGCGGGAGAGGTCGCCTGTATATCACTGCACGGGGCAAACCGCCTGGGCGCGAACTCCACGGCGGAATGCCTTATTTGGGGTAGGATCACTGGAGAGAAGGCCGCCCGATATGCCGTGGCACAAAAGTCTTTGACTGCTACTCCGCAGCAGAAGGTACAGGATGAAGAGAAGCGCTTGTTTGAGCAGATTGGACATGGCAATGGAAGCGAGGACGTGTTTGTGATTCGAACCGAACTGCAACGGACGATGGACCGCAACATGGCCGTATATCGAAACGGCCCAGATATGGAAGTGGCTCTGAAGAAGGTCAGGGAACTTAGGACAAGACTTGAACATGTAAAGGTCATTGATACCAGTCGAATATACAATACCAACCTTGTTGCTGTTCTCGAAACGGTCAATCTGGTTGATTTGGCAGAGACAGTTGTGCTCGGTGCCATAGCACGAACTGAATCCAGGGGTGCACATTCAAGAACTGACTTTCCCAACCGCGACGATGTTAACTGGGGTAATCATAGCTTAGCCTACTTCAGACCTGGTCAAGAGCCACGCCTGGACTATATCCCAGCAAAGATCACGATGTGGCAGCCGGTAGAGAGGAAATACTGATGGAAGCAAAGGCCACAGGCAACGAAAAGCGTCATTTGCCGAATCGTCTGGGCATCAAAGGCTGGGCGTGGGCAGGGCGCTATACTCTAGAGCGATACCTCTATACCCTGCACAGATTGACCGGCCTTGGCTTGCTGCTCTACATCACTCTGCACCTGGTCGCAAATGGCTTCCGCATACCAGGTGAAGAAAGCTGGGAAGACACCATGGCATTCCTTGGTAGTCCCGGATTCAGAGTGGGTGAGTATCTGGTGATGGCGGCCTTCACCTTCCACGCTCTGAATGGCGGCAGACTCATTCTTCAGCACCTGGGGTACACCCTGGGAAAGCCCAAGCCCCCGGTATATCCCTATGTAGATTCCATGCGGCGTAGGCGCCCTATAACGTGGGTGATGCTGACCGTGATAGTCGCCCTCGCAATATACGTTCTGATTGAGTTCGTGACCTAAGAGATTGACATGAAAGAGACTCAGCTAAAGATTCTGCAGTACATTTCCGGCATAGCTCTCTTTTTCTTCGTAGGCGCGCATCTACTGGTCTCACATCTAAGCAGCGGGGAGCCCACGACCTGGGAATCGGTTTCGGAGAGAGCAACCAGCTCTGGTTGGCTTACCTTTTATATCTTGCTCTTGATCTTTGGCATCTACCACGGCCTCCACGGATTAAGAACAATTATTCTCGAATTCTCAATACCTAACTCTGCAGTCAAGGTCTTAGACAGGGTTTTGCTTGCTGTAGGATTGGCAGTCTTTGGCTATGCTGTCTACATTCCCATAAATGCCTTTATAATAGGATGAGTATGAGTTCAATATAATAGATGCTAGGGAGTAGCGTATATGCAAGATGTATCCTTCAAAGTTCAGCGGTACCTTCCTGGCCAGGATGAGAAGCCCCACATCCAGGAGTTTACCATCCCGTTCCGCCAAGGGATGACAGTGCTAGACAGCCTCATCTACATAAAAGAGAATCTAGATAACACGCTCTCGTTTCGCAGTTCATGCCGCATGGGAATCTGCGGTTCCTGTGGTATGCTCGTCAACAACTTCCCTATGCTTGCCTGCCATACCCCTGTTGAGGAGCTGGAAACGGACAGAGTGGAGGTCAGGTCCCTGCCCAACTTTCCTATCATCAGGGATCTTGTGGCCAGTCTCGATCCGCTCTTTGAGAAGCACAAGTCGATAAAGCCATATGTCATAAGTTCGGATATGAAAGAGGCCGAGGAACCAATAGCTGAGTTCTTGCAATCTCGTGATGAATTGGAATCTTATGTACAATTCGCATACTGTGTGAAATGTGGGCTATGCATGGCAGCCTGCCCCACTGTGGCCACCGATGCCCTCTTTCTGGGGCCACAGACATTAGGTCAAGCCTACAGGTACTGTGCCGACCGCAGAGATGCAGGAGCTAAGGAAAGATTTCACCAGGCCGCCTCACCTCACGGGGTCTGGCTTTGTCATCTCGCTGGTGCATGCTCAGAGGCTTGCCCTAAAGGGGTTGACCCTGCACTGGCTATACAGCTCCTTAAGAGGGCGATGGTCCTCGATACCCTGCGGTTGCGAAAGAAAACAACACCCGCCTCCATGGCTCAGCCCCCGGCGGAGAGCAAGCCGAAGATAGATGTACCCCAGTTCACTGTAAAATAGAAGCAGTATTGGGCTGAAGTTTCATCGAGCTGGAGGATGTAATGCAGAAGATCACCTCGCCAATAAGCGCTGATGTCATAGAGAATCTCAGGGCCGGAGATCAAGTCCTGATCAGCGGTATCATATACGTGGGCCGCGATGCAGCGCACAAACGGTTGATTGAAGCTCTCGACAGGGGAGATAAACTGCCATTCGACCTGCAGGGTCAGACGATCTACTATATGGGTCCCTCACCAACCAAACCGGGGCACGTGATCGGCTCCGCCGGGCCAACAACCAGCGGTCGAATGGATGCTTACACACCCCGCTTGCTTGCTGCCGGGCTCAAGGCGATGATTGGCAAAGGCTCGCGGTCCGAGGCAGTGAAGGAAGCGATAAAGGAATACAAAGCTGTCTATTTCGCTGCCGCTGGTGGGGCAGCGGCGCTCATAGCCAAGAGCATCACCAAATCAGAAACGGTCGCCTATGAAGAACTTGGCCCCGAGGCTATACTGCGGCTCGAGGTAAAGGACTTTCCCGCAGTGGTCATAAACGACATATATGGCGGGGATTTATACCAAGAAGGCAAAGCAAAATACCGGATTCAGGCAGAGGCAGCGAGTTAGTGAGCTTGACCAAAGAAGCAAGGGTAAGAGTCGATTTGGAGTGGGATGACAGCGACGTTATGCCTCCGAAAGTCACCCCTGACCTAGTATTCCTGTTTGATAGGATGATTGAGGCTACCGTAGAGAAAATAGACCCTACAAAAGGGGACAAAGTGCTGGATGTAGGATGTGGCCGGGCTGTCGATACTATAAAGCTGGCCCAGAAGGGCGGAAAGCCCGTCGGACTCGAGCCATCAAGGATAATGCTCGACCATAGCAAGAGGTGTGTCGCTGAGAGTGGCACTGGTGTGGCCCTGGTTCAGGGGATAGGCGAGAACCTGCCTTTCCAGGCAAACTCATTCGATTGGGTTATGTGTAAGGGAGCCCTGGATCATTTCCCCGACCCCTACAAGACCGTGGAGGAAATATCCCGCGTTCTTAAACCTGAGGGCAAGGCGGTTATCTCCATTGCCAACTTCGAGAGCCTGGGGCATCGACTTGGGAGAAACGCACACCGTTTGACGAAGTTTCTCCCAAGGAAAGACCCCAACAAGAGACAGGCATGGGAGACACCCCCTGATCATGCCTACAGGTTTGACTATCCTCTGATTAAGCATGTGGTGAGTTCTCACCTGGAGATCGAAGAAGCTTCGGGAATCTCTCTCCTTTGGGGTGCCCCCCTGTGGGACAGGATTCTCTCCACCATGCCCAGGAGTGTCTCGTTCTTCATTATGGGCAACCTTGACAAGCTAGCTCGACGCTTCCCCAGTATGAGCGATGTTGTACTAGTCAAGTGCTGCCAGAAGTCTGTACCATCTGAGGGCAAGCCCGCATGGGCGGTTGCCCACCAAGGAATGAGAAGGATTGATATGCCAGATGCCGTTCGTGGACGGACTAAGCTTCATTCTCAGAGGAGAGTATGAAAACACTGCTAATAAACCCACCCTACCCCTTCTTAGAATTCCCAATCATGCCGATGGGGCTACTCTATCTCGCTGCAGTCCTGCAACAGAATGAGTACGAAGTACAAGTTCTCGATCTCCTGGTATCCAGATATACGAAGGACAAGATAAAACGCAGGCTCAAAGAATATCAGCCAGATATCGTCGGCGTAACAGCAGTGACGATGAACTACCCTACCACGTCAGATATTCTCAAATACTGTAAGTCTGTGGATCCAGATATCATCACCATCATAGGTGGTCCTCACGTCACCTTCGCTCCTGTGGAGACTCTCAACGAGGCTCCATGGATAGACATTGTGGTGATGGGAGAGGGTGAGCAAACCCTGCTGGATATCGTGAGCGGTAAAGAACTTGAATACATAGATGGGATCGCCTTCAGATCGGATGGAGTGGAACTGACCGCCAGGCGCAGCTTAATCGAAAATCTGGACGAACTCCCTCTGCCAGCGAGGCATCTTTTCCCTCTGTCGCGATACCGTGTCCTCGCTTCCCATGGCAGCGTTATCACCGGCAGGGGCTGTCCCTTCAACTGCATATTCTGCGTGGGCTCCAAGATGGGAGGCAGAAGAGTCAGATACCGAGACCCAAAGCTGGTCGTTGACGACATAGAGCGGTGTTTGGCCTATGGGTTCGAGGAAGTCAACCTGGAGGACGATCTGTTCACTCTTAACCATAGGCATCTTCATGCCATCTGCGACGAGATTATCACCCGAGATCTGAGATTCAACTGGAGCGTTTTTGCCAGAGTCGACACTGTGAACCCAGAAGTGCTCCAGAAGATGCAAAAGGCAGGATGCAATTGGCTTAGCTACGGGATTGAAAGCGGAAATCAGCAGATTCTAGACACAGTTAAAAAGAAGATCACCCTGGAAAAGATCAGAGAAAGTGTGAAAATGGCCAAGGATGCTGGGGTCAACGTCCTGGCATCTTTTATTCTCGGGCTGCCCGGAGAGACCAAGGAGACATTGCTTCAAACCATGCAGTTCGCTCAGGAGCTCGAGACCTATTACGGATTCCACGTACTGGCTCCTTTCCCAGGAACCGAGGTGCGGGAGAAGGCAGAAGAATACGGGATTGAGATACTAACAAATGATTGGGCGAAGTATGATGCCAATAGGCCTGTTACCCAGACACATGGCGCTAGGCCGGAGGACATTACGGCAGTTCTCCGCAAATACTATAAAGGAATAAGGCTCCCCACAGGTAATCCTGAGGAAGGCGAATTAGACCAGGCAGAGCTGGCGAGAGCAAGAAGGCAGAGCCCATTAGCATGGGCTCTGCTACAGGGCGATGTAATTGAAACCCTGGGAAGGATTAAGCGCAAAGGGGATCCGGTAGAAGACCTGGTAGATAGGATAGCCAAGATCATACCCTATCCACATAAACAAATCAGCGATAACATAAGGAGCTGGGTTGAGCGGGGGCTTTTGAAATACGACCCTGATGGTGGGGGGATTGTCTGGAGGTGGAGCTAGCCTAACCAGTTGTCTCTTCTCTATGTTCCTTCCGCACGTAGACAACGACGCTCTTGGGGAATAGATGGTCAAACAAGCCTTCCAAACGACTTAAGAACCCCAATTTGCTGTCGATTTGCCAGGCCAGAAACTTGTGATAGAGCGAGGGAACGAGAGCCTTCTCATTTCTTACTCCGAAGAGGCAACGCAACAGCCAATACGGAGAATGGAAGGCATGCTTGTGTCGAATGGCATAGACAGTTAGGTTGTTGCGACACAGCAAGTTTATCAGTTGACGCTGACGGTATATTCTTATGTGTCCTCCCGGATTAGTGTGATAGGCCTCTGACAACTTCCAGTAGATGGTTTCCGGGAGATAAGCAGGTACACTAATAGCTAACTCGCCACCGTCTTTCAATACTCTAAACAACTCACGAACCCCTTGCTCATCATCGGGCACGTGTTCCAGCACCTCTGAACAGATGATTTTATCAAAGGCGCCATCCTTAAAGGGCAATCTCACGGCATTTCCCTGGAGTACCGCCCACTCCCCTTTGGTCTTATTCTCGGTGTCCATTTGGTTGAGCATCCACTTCGCCTTCTGCAGAGATTCAAGGTCATAGTCCGTAGCGTATACCGAACAATGATCCAGCTTGCAGACATACCAACTGTGCCTGCCGGGCCCGCACCCCACATCCAATACGCGCTCACCACCTCTTATTGGCATCAGACCGAAATCCACAGTGAGCAACTACAAGACCTCCTCATAGACCTCCAGGGTCTTTTTGGCCGCGAGTTCCCAGCTAAAGGACTCCTTGATCCTTTTTCTGGCTGCCTCCCCCATCCTTTGTCTCAGCGGCTCATCTGCAAGAAGGCGCCTTATCGCTGCTGCCAGCGCAGCAGGGTCTGCTGGCGGCACCAGTATCCCGGCGCCGTCATTTCCCACTATCTCGGGGAGTGCTCCGGCTCTGGTGGCTATTACCGGTGTGCCACATGCCATTGCTTCCGCGCAGGGTAGACCAAAGCCCTCGTAGACTGAAGCGGTAACTGCTATCTCCGACACGGAGTAGCGCCTGACTAACTCATCTACGCTCAGCCGCCCGGTAAAAGTAACTACATCCTCAAGTCCATTCTCCTGTACCAGCTTCGAAGCGTACTTAGTATAATCTCCTTGCCGATCAACGATACTTAGTCTCACATCGACATTGCCCCTTAATAACTGTATAGCTTTCAGCAAGAAGACAACGCCCTTCTTCCTGTCCTCGGTATTGCCTACCATGATGATGCTATCGGGCTCCTTTTCAACATGGTCGAGCCTCTTGAAAACACCGGTATCGATGCCGTTAGGAACTACCCTCACTTTATCTTCAGGAAGCCTGAATACCCGCATCGTATCCGCTGCAGAGACTTCCGAGACAGTTATCACCTTGTCCATCCTTTTGGCCACCAAATGCTGCATCATGAGGAAGGAATAGAACATCGTGCGTCTAAACTTGCTAAAGAACCTCTTTGCCTGGGCCAAGTCAGCTTTCATATCGATGAAGATAGGATGATGTATAGTAGCAACAATCGGTACTCCCAATCCCTTGGCCAGGAGCATGCCGTAGCCGAGAGTCTGGTTATCGTGAATTACGTCAAATCTCTCCCTGGAGACGAGATCGCGCAGCCTCATGTATGCTCTGATACTGAAGGTGCATATCTCAGGGAACATCCCGAGATGTGTTGCCACAACCTCGTAGAAATTAAGCGGCTTTAATAGCCGAAGTGGATTTCCCAGCGAAGATAAGCCATCTGTCTCGTATAGATTGAGTCCTTCGATCTTGTGTAGCTTCACTCCCTCTGGAACTGAGGGGTAAGGAGGGCCTGACATCACGTGAACTTCGTGCCCTAGCCTATTAAGCGCTTTGGCCAAATAGTAAACGTAAATCCCCTGCCCACCGCAGTACATATTACCCCTGTAGGTTAGAAGGCATATCCTCATTATTTCCCTATCCCGTATCCCTGCTTCTAATCAGTCAAGACTCTATTACTTTGAACAGAGTACCCTCTTTGAAATCCTTTGACATTTCGAGGTATTTGGAGGTAAAATAGCTTTGATTTTGCGGGAGTAGCTCAGTGGTAGAGCCCCTGCCTTCCAAGCAGGTTGTCACGGGTTCGAGTCCCGTCTCCCGCTCCATCGATTATTAATAGGGAAATCACCCTCCTGCAACCAGACGCTGGCTCCCGAAAACTCACAGTGCAAAACCACTGCAACAGCCTGATTGTAGTCCAGCCAATTCTAAGAAATCAATCCTATCCTGCTAGCTACTAACTCCCTCTGAAAGTCGGTACTCCCAAATGCAGTGTCGGCAGCCTTCGCTCTCCTATAGTAGAGTGGGATGTCGTGTTCCCTGCTTGTGCCAATGCCACCGTGCAATGATACCGCTCTCTCAGTGACCCATTTGTAAGTCTCGTTTACATATGCCTTGGCCATGGCTACTTCCATGGTGCAGGGAACACCCTCAGATTCCATCCATGCTGCTTGATAAACCAAGTACTTGCTAGTCTGCATGACAATCCACATGTCTGCCAAAATATGCTGAAGCGCCTGAAACGCCCCGATAGGCCTATCATATTGTACTCTCTCTTTGCAATAGGCTATAGTCATATCAACCGCTGCTTGTATACCACCAACGGACTCAGCACACTTGGCAATGGTCCCCTTCTGCATAACCCTCTGGACGATTGGCCATCCCTTATCCAGCTCTCCCAGCATATTCTTCTTGGGAACAGCGACATCCTCAAAACGCACTTCGCACAGCTTATCCATAGCTATAGTAGGTATAACCTCACAATGTACCCCGGGGGCCTTGGTATCCACAATGAAAAGAGTGATCCCATCTTCAGGGGAGGGTCCTTCCTTGGTCCTCGTGACGCAAATCAAATAGTCAGCAACGTTGGCCATCCCCACAAAAACTTTTGTGCCCTTGATCACAAAACTATCACCCTGGGCCGTTGCCTTAACAGCAATTCCAGAGGCATCATATAGTCCACTGGGCTCAAGGATGGCCATTGTGAAGATTGACTCTCCATTTGCTATCTTGGGCAGGAGCTCTCTCTTCTGTTCCCCGCTTCCGGCTTCGAGGATCGGAATTGCTCCTTCAACTACAGTAGTAGTGAAAGGACCCGGGAGGATGTTCCTCCCCATCTGTTCCACAAGGATAGTCAAGTCCTGAAAAGTCATCCCCATTCCATCGTATTCCTCTGGAATGACTAATCCCATCCATCCCAGGCCAGCCATCTTTTTCCAGATCTCAGGTGAGTATCCTTTCTCGTCCTCCTCGAGTTCCCTCACCTTAGTCTTAGGGCATTCTGTAGCGAGGAAATCGCTCGCCGATTTCCTTAGCATTTCCTGTTCTTCGGTAAAAGTTATATCCATAGCACTGCTCCTTTTTGTCGAAATCCGATCATTTCATTCTCTGCAAACCCAGACCATACCAAGCAATGATATTCCTCTGAATCTCATTAGTGCCCATAGAGATGTTTAGTATGAAGGATTGCTGATACCACTTCTCGTAAAGACCCTCAAACGACGCCCACTTAGACTGCTTAACCTGACCGTATGGGCCCAATATGTCAGTTCCGAGTTGAGCCATACGTGCCTGCAACTCGCCAGAGAACACCTTTACTGCCGAGGCATCGAATAGCGCCATCTCATTCTTGCTCTGAGCATCGGCAATTCTATAGGCGAGGGCATGAGCCGCCCAGAGCTCACAAGCTATTTGTGCCAGCCTATTACGGATAAGCGGATTCTTTGCCAGAGGTTCGCCCTTTACCTTCGTCTCGTTACAATAGTCCACCAAATGTTCTAACTGCCGGTGCATTGCCATAATGGCCCCAAGATTGGACCTTTCGAAGGCCGCCAGAGTCTGAGTAACTCGCCAGCCCTCGTTCTCTTCACCCACAATATTCTTTGCAGGAACGCGCACATCGTCAAGAAAAACCTCGTTATACAAATGTCCCGCATCCATGTATAGAAGAGGGTTTACAGTAACCCCGGGGGTCTTCATGTCGAATAATATGAAGGTGATGCCTTTTTGCTTGCGGTCGGCGTGAGGATCAGTCCTTACCAGCGCAAATGCCCAGTGAGCACGATGTGCCCCTGTACTCCAGGCCTTCTGACCATTTATCACATATTCATCGCCTTGCCTCACTGCGGAGGTACTCAGGGCCGCTAGGTCCGAACCTGCATTGGGCTCGCTCCACAGCTCACACCACATCCTTTCCCCTGAAGCAATTGAAGGTAGAAACTCTCTCTTAATTTCCTCGCTCGCTACTGCGAAGAGCGTAGGAGCAAGCATGAGTTCGCC
>JAUXAX010000037.1 GCA_030619685.1 Dehalococcoidia bacterium | reverse complement strand
GCCCAACGGCCGCAACTCCAGGAACGGCTAACCACCCAGATCGCTGATACCATAGTCGAGGTCCTGCAACCTCAGGGTGTTGCCGTAGTTATTCAAGCCGAGCATCTGTGCATGAATATGCGAGGTGTAAGAAAACCAGGTAGCCATGTCGTGACCTCTGCTACCAGAGGCCTCTTCAGGCGAAGTCCTCCCACTCGCTCCGAGTTCCTCTCTTTGGTACAGGGTAAATAGCCACCCCTGAGCATTCCGGGGGAATGTCAGCACAGGAATCGTGGCAACAGCCTAGCAGCCAAGGCGTATCCATACCTTGTCCACCACATAAGAATCTGATAGAATCTACGCAAAGGTCAGTGTTTACTTGAATTAGGGCGCAATTCCCATACAAAGGGAGATAGTGGCACGGCATGATATCGGTTTCCAGGCTATTCTGCGGCGCTGTCGCTACGGGGGACGTGCTTCGCTATGGTGACGAGAGATACTATTCTGAGAATACTGTCGAACAGCGCCCTATTGTAGTGTGGAATTGCACCAGGCGCTGTAACCTCCACTGTGTCCACTGCTACGCCAACTCAGACTATAGCATCCACGTCGGTGAGCTAAGCACCCAGGAAGCGAAATCCTTCATACAGGACCTATCCGATTTCGGGATCCCGGTTCTCCTTTTCTCCGGTGGCGAACCGCTCTTGAGAGATGATATCTTCGAGCTAGCTATCTTTGTCAGGGAGCTGGGTATCAGATCGGTGCTCTCAACCAACGGAACACTGATCACAGAGAAAACAGCGCAAAAGATCAAGGAGGTAGGCTTCGCTGAGGTGGGGATCAGCCTCGACGGAATCGGCACCAATAACGACAAGTTTCGAGGACTCAGGGGCGCATATGACGCCGCTCTTCGAGGAATTCGGAACTGCATCGCGCTGGGACAAAAAGTCTCCCTTAGATTTACCATTACCCGCTCTAACTACCGAGACATCCCCGCCATCTTCGATCTCATTGAGCAGGAGAGAATAGACCGGGCTTGCTTCTATCACCTGGCCTATGTGGGTCGAGCAGGCAAGATGCAAGTTGACGATGTTACTCCTGAGGAAACCAGAGCGATAGTGGATCTGATATTCGAAAAGACCCTCGATCTGCACCAACGCGGGTTGCACAAAGAGATTCTCACCGTCGACAACCACGCTGACGGAGTACACTTGTACCTCAGGGTCAAGCAAGAGCAGCCAGGGCGTGCTGCGGAGGTTTACGATCTGTTGCGCAGAAACGGTGGCAACAACTCTGGCATACGAATAGGCGCAGTGGATAACCTGGGCAACGTCCACGCTGATCAATTTTGGTGGCATTACTCCTTTGGCAACGTACGTGAGCGCAAGTTTGGAGACATCTGGCTGGATACCTCAGACCCATTAATGCGGGGACTGAAGGATCGAAAGCCTTTGCTGAAAGGGCGCTGCGCTAGGTGCCAGTATCTGGACATATGCAAGGGCAATCTCCGTGTGCGCGCCGAGGCAGTATACGGAGACGTGTGGGCTGAAGACCCTGCCTGCTATCTCACCGATGAGGAGATCGGAATAGACGAACCTTCAACTGAGGTCTAGGTAATTGGATGTAGCTGCACCTAATCTTCGTTTAATAGCCTGGGAGATAACCCGTAGCTGTAACCTGTACTGCTCTCATTGCCGGTCTTCGTCAACTAGCGACCGGTATGCCAATGAATTGTCCAGCGAAGAGTGCTTCTCTGTGATCGACAACATACTTGAAATTGGCAAGCCCATTCTTATACTCAGCGGCGGAGAGCCCCTACTGCGCGACGATTTCTTCGACATCGCAAAATATGCTGCCGACAAAGAACTGCGTGTTGTTGTGGGCAGCAACGGTACCCTCGTCACCAAAGAAATAGCTGCCAAAATGAAGGAAATCCCTATCTCACGGCTGGGCATAAGTGTGGACTTCCCCACCCCTGCGCTCCAAGACCAGTTTCGGGGCATGTCAGGCGCCTTTGATGCCGCCCTGAAGGGCATAGAGAACGCTATCAACTGTGGAATCGAGGTCCAGATCAATAGCACTATCACCAAGCTCAACGCATCTTATCTCGATGACCTCCTCTCTTTAGCCCTAGATTTGGGAGCAGTGGCCTTTCACCCTTTCATGCTGGTGCCCACCGGTCGGGGCAAGGAGCTTGAGTCACAGGAATTGCCTCCAGGGGAATACGAGCGCATTCTCCACTGGATTTACGATAAACAAGCAGAGATGGGAAAGCGGATATTCTTCAAGCCTACCGATGCACCGCATTACATGAGAGTAATGCTCCAACGGAGTAAGAATAGCCAGACCCAGAGAACACCCGGCGTCCAGGGAGAAATGAACTCGCTCACGCGAGGCTGCCTGGCAGGCATAGGGTTTTGCTTTATCTCCCATGTCGGGCGCGTGCAAGGCTGTGGTTATCTCGATGTTGAAGCCGGAAATATAAGAGAGCGGAGCCTCAGCGAAATCTGGCGAAATTCGCCTCTATTTAGCGACTTGCGTGATTATTCCAAGATCAAGGGCAAGTGCGGGATTTGCGAGTATAGGACGGTCTGTGGAGGCTGTCGTGCCCGTGCTTACGAGGTCACAGGCGACTATCTGGCAGAAGAGCCCTACTGCATCTACCAGCCAGGAGGAAATACTAGCTCCGCAACTGCGGCCGTTGGTGGTCCAGAAACCCAAATGGAAGCCTGAAGATGGAATTGGATACTATCGACAAAAGGCTATTGAATCTTTTGCAAACCGACTTCCCCCTGTCCCGGGAGCCGTTTTCCGCGCTCGGCAGCAGGCTGGATATCAGCGGCAATGGGGTCATTCAGCGAGTTAAGAACCTCAAAGACGGAGGGATAATACGCTGGATCAGCGGCGTCTTCGACTCATCGAAGCTGGATTACCAAAGCACTCTAGTGGCAATGCGCATATCTGATCATCGATTAGATGAAGCAGCCAGTGCTATAAGCGAACACCAGGGTGTTAGTCACGACTACGCGCGGGATCACTATTACAATCTGTGGTTCACCTTGACCCTGGCCAAGGATAAGAGCTTGCCAAAGACCATCGACAACCTCGCTGAACTTGTCCAAGCCGAAGAAGTAATGAACCTCCCTGCGGTGCGAGTATTCAAAAGGCTTGTATATTTCGATATGGTCGGTACAGAGAAATCAGGGGGCAATTTAGACCACATAGGTGAAGCAAACAGCTTGTTCATTAACAAGGACAATAAACGCCTATCCAAGCTGGATAAGGAGGTCATCAAAGAGCTACAAAAGGATCTTCCACTCGCGGAAAGACCCTTTGATGAGCTTGCCAGACACCTCGACATGAGTAGCGATGAGCTACTGAACCTAGCAAAGTCTCTCCAAGCCCGCGGAATTATGCGCCGCTATGGAGCTTCGCTCAGCCATCAAAAGGCAGGATTCCTGGTCAACGCTATGTCATGCTGGTCGGTGCCCCTAGACATGCTGGAACAAGCCGGGAATAAGATGGCCTCATGCCAGGCAGTGAGCCATTGCTACCAAAGACAAACCAATGCAAATTGGCCCTATAACCTGTTCGCCATGATCCACAGCCATACTAAGGACGAATGTGAGGCAATAGCGAGACAAATCTCCGACGACACTAAGGTATCAGATTACGTGTTGTTGTATACAGCTAAAGAGTACAAGAAAGAAAAGGTTCGATACTTTACCGAGCCTAATTGAGATACTGTTTATGTCAACATATTATCCCATTTTCTTGAACATCCAGGGTAAGAAATGCGTTGTTGTGGGGGGCGGCGAGGTAGCTGAGCGCAAAGCGAGAGCACTTGTGGAACAAGGGGCATCGGTCACTGTGATAAGCGCCCGTGTTTCTGACGGGTTAACTCAACTGGCAGAACAGGGTATAATCGAGCTATCACTGCGAGATTATCAGCCTGGAGATCTGGAGAATGCCCTGATTGCCATAGCAGCCACAGACGACCCTAAGGTCAACATGGATGTAGTCCGTGAGGGACAAGAAAGAGGAGTCTTGACCAACGTAGTCGATGCCCCAGAACACTCAGATTTCATAGTGCCATCGCTACTTCGCCGCGGCGATGTTAGTATCGCGGTTTCCACCGGCAGCAAAAGCCCAGCACTGGCGAGGAGGATTCGCACAGAGCTGGAGCAAAGTCTTGCTCCAGAATATGCGTCGCTAGCACTCTTGGTCTCGCAAGTGCGCCAGGAACTCAAGAGAGATGGAATATATGTAGACGGCAACGCGTGGCAAGAAAGTCTTGACCTGGAGCCGCTGCTCGATATGCTAAAGAAAGGCGAATTCGAACAAGCCAGAGAGAAGCTTCTCTCCGACCTTCTAGGTAAATGAAATAGTCAAATCCTGATCCCGGGAGCAAGAACAAATGCATGCTTTGGTTGTAGGTCTGAACTATAATACAGCCCCTGTCGAAGTCCGAGAGAAGCTTGCTCTCGGTAGCTGGCAGCTAAAAGAGGCATTGGTCTCTCTATTTGATCATGTGCCAGAAGGAATAATCCTGTCCACCTGTAACCGAACCGAGGTATATACACTGGCAGACGAGCATTACTCCGAAACAACGAGGGTAGAAGACTTTCTGAGTGAACTTGGGAATATGTCAATATCCGAGCTCTCTCCTTATCTCTATGCGTTTCAACAGGAAATGGCGGTGAGGCACCTTTTTAGAATCGCCTCCGGTCTGGAATCCCTGATACTAGGGGAATTCGAAGTCCTAGGACAGGTGCGGGAGACTCTACAGGATGCCGAAAGCACTGGCCTTGTTAGTCTACCTCTGCTGAACCTCTTTCGGCAGGCAGTGAGGGTAGGTCGGCGGGCTCGCACTGAAACTGGTATCAGCAGAAATCCGGTTTCCGTGAGCTCAGTTGCCATAGATCTGGCCAGGAAAACGTTTGACGATCTCTCAAAATGTAAAGTGTTGGTTATCAGCGCGGGAGAGGCAGGCAAGTTGGCAGTAAAGACACTGGTCAAGCATGGAATATCTCACTTGATGGTTACCAGCCGCTCCTATGAGAAAGCGCTGGCTCTGGCATCTGCGCACGGCGGAGAGGCCGTACCTTTTCACCACTTAAAGGAGCCCTTAGCTGAAGCTGACATCCTCATCAGTTCCAGTGGAGCGCCTCATTTTATCCTGGAGCCCACGGTTGTGGCAGAGGCAATGCGAAGTAGGCCACATCGCCCGTTGGTGCTGATTGATATCGCCGTGCCGCGTGACATAGACCCCAGAGTAAAGGATATCGAAAACGTCTGCCTTTACGACATCGATGATCTCGAGGCGGTTTCCGGATCCCACCATCGCCAAAGAGCGAAGGAAAAGGAAAAGGTTATGACCATCATCGATGCCGAGGTGGCGAAGTTTATGTCCTGGTGGCACTCACAGGAAGCAGTGCCAACAATTACAGCTCTGGTGAGCAAGGCCGAAAGGATACGCCGTACCCAGCTCGCAAGGACTCTAGGCAGAATGCAGATGTCTGATGAAGAACGTGCTGCGATAGATGCTATGACACAGGCAATCGTAAAGAGGATACTGCATGATCCGATTCGTTCTCTCAGGAATGGCGAGCAGGGAGACAATCACATCCAAGCAGTTCAGGAACTCTTTGACCTGGACACCAAGGCTTAACTCCAGCTTTATCCAGTTTTGTGTAGATGGCTTGTGGTCAAAAGAAGCATCATTGTAGGCTCCCGCGGAAGCAAGCTGGCTTTACTCCAGACCGAGCTGGTTCTGCAGCAATTACGTGAGAGCTATCACGACCTGGAATTCCACGTCAGGCAAATAAAGACAAGCGGTGATCGCCATCGCACAACATCCCTGGCCCAAATGGGAGGACAAGGGATATTCACTAAGGAGCTAGAAGAGGCATTGCTTTCCGGCGAGATAGATATGGCTGTGCACAGCCTGAAGGACATACCTACTGAGCTTAGCTCCGAGTTCAAGTTGGCTGCTGTAGGAATGAGAATTGATGCCAGGGATGCCTTCGTTTCCAAATCAGGAAAACCCCTTTCCGAGCTACCGGAAGGAGCTTCTATAGGCACTGGGAGTGAACGTCGCGCCGTTCAACTTAAAGCATTCCGCCCTGACATTCAGATTCGCCCCCTGAGGGGCAATATAGATACTCGCCTGAGCAAGCTGCATTCGGGCGAGCTTGACGGTATAATCGTGGCTGCTGCAGCCATGCTACGGATGGGCTGGGAGCACAGGATAACAGAGTATCTGCCAATCGAGCTTTTCCTCCCGGCAGTTGGGCAAGGCGCCCTCGCAGTTGAGATAAGGGCCCCAGACCAAGAATTGGCTGCCCTGCTGTCTGTGGCAAACGATGAGCCAACCTTGCAGAGTGTCCAAGCGGAGCGAGCGTTCCTCAGCGCCGTTGGCGGAGGATGCCGGGCCCCGATTGCAGCTCTTGGCGCAGTGACGGGCAACAGTTTGCACTTGGAGGGAATGGTGGCTAGCACCGATGGCAGCAGGGCTCTACGGGCTGCTGAGGATGGGTTCCCTGCTGAGCCGGAAAAGATAGGCAAGCTTCTGGCTGAGAAGCTTCTGGCTTTGGGCGCTCAAGATCTTATCGCTGAGAAGGGTAGATGAAAGGAACCACTAAGGGAAAAGTCTATTTGGTGGGCGCTGGTCCCGGCGATCCACAGCTCATTACTGTGAAAGGGCTGAGGTGCATCGGCGAGGCTGATGTCATAGTTTACGATCGCCTGGTGAATGACAGATTACTTGAGGCAGCTCACCCCGGGGTGGAGAGAATATATGTTGGCAAGTCATCCCGTGGCCACAGCATGAGCCAAGCGGAGATAAATGACCTGCTCGTCAGCAAAGCCAAAGAGGGGAGACTTGTAGTGCGTCTCAAAGGCGGCGACCCATTTGTCTTGGGGCGTGGCGGCGAGGAGGCTGAAGCTCTGGCAGCCCAGGGCATTCCCTTCGAGGTAGTCCCTGGTGTCACGGCAGCAATGGCAGTTCCCGCCTACGCCGGAATACCGGTTACGCACCGTGGTCTTGCTTCGTCTATGGCCATAGTCACCGGCCACGAGGATCCGACAAAGAGAGTATCAAGCATCGCCTGGGAAAAGCTCGCTACCTGTGCTGACACCCTGGTCTTTCTTATGGGCATGGAACATCTTCCGCAAATAGTGGAGCAACTACTCGCAAACGGTAGGCCACCGACAACCCCGGTCGCGTTGATTCGTGATGGCACAGGTCCTAGGCAACAGACCGTTGTTGGCACCCTGGCTAATATTGCAGCACGGGCGGCCGAGAACGATTTCACAGCACCAGCGGTGATCGTGGTCGGAAACGTCGTTCAGCTGCGCGATAAGCTACGTTGGTTTGACAACCAACCTCTCTTCAGTAAACGGGTGTTGGTTACCAGGGCGAGGCACCAGGCCAGCAGACTCAGCGAACTGCTGGCCCAGCAGGGCGCAGAACCCATTGAGATGCCCACCTTGGCAATTGAGGCAATGCCCGACTACGAGGAGCTCGCTAAGGCTTTGGCCAGATTGTCCGACTATGCTTGGGTGATATTCACCAGTGTCAACGGTGTCGACGCCTTCTTTGATCGCCTTCTAAAGCAGGGGTTGGATGCCAGAGAGCTAAAAGGTGTCAGGATATGTGCCATAGGACCAGCAACAGCCAAAGCCTTGGCACAGCATAGTCTTGTAGTTGACTATATGCCCGAGGAATATGTTTCTGAGAACATTGTAAAGGGTTTTTCAGATAAGGATATCTCGAGCAAGCGTATTCTGCTACCGCGTGCACAAGAGGCTCGCCCCGAGCTTGTGGAAGGGCTTAGCCGCCTCGGAGCACTGGTTGATGAGATACCCGTCTATAGGACTGTGCTTCCCTCGGAAACGCTTTCCCGGGGTAAGCAGATGCTCAAAGACGGAGGGATCGACATCACCACATTCACCAGCTCCTCCGCGGTGCGCAACCTCGTTTCTTTGCTGGGCAAAGACTGGCAATATGTAAGCAATACTACAGTGGCTTGCATTGGGCCGACTACAGCCGCCGCTGCCGTTGATTTGGGGCTGACGGTGGATGTGGTGGCCAAGGAACACACAATCCCCGGTCTGGTGCAGGCTATCGTTGAACGATATGAACAGGTTGGGCAGGCCTGATATGGCTCCTTTTCCTCAACTACGTCTACGACGCCTTCGCCGCACAGAGGCCTTGCGAAGGATGATGCGCGAGACGACCCTTGACACAAGCGACCTGATCTATCCGCTCTTCGTTGTCCCCGGAAAGGGAGTGAGGGAAGAGATCGAGTCGATGCCGGGCAATTTTCATCTGTCAGTCGATCAACTACCCAAAGAAGCTGAAGGGATTTTGGGATTGGGAATCCCGGCAATCATACTCTTTGGCCTGCCGGAAACCAAAGACGAGCTGGGGGCTGCTGCCTATGCCTCCAACGGTATTATTCAGAAGGCGGTGCGCGAGATTAAGAGAGCAGTGCCCGAACTCATAGTAATCACAGATGTCTGTTTATGCCAATACACAACGCATGGACACTGCGGGGTGGTAGAAGAGGATTACGTTGATAATGACAGGACGCTGGAGCTGATAGCTAGAACAGCGCTAACTCATGCTGAAGCTGGTGCAGACATAGTAGCTCCCTCTGACATGATGGATGGGCGTGTTGCTGCAATCCGCGCCGCTTTGGATGATAGCGGGTTTCACAACACCATCATTATGGCCTATGCCGCGAAGTACGCCTCGGCCTTCTACGGGCCTTTTCGCGAGGCTGCAGAATCTGCACCACAATTTGGCGATCGACGCTCCTACCAGATGGACCCTGCAAATGTGCGGGAGGCCTTGAGAGAGGTGGGACTCGATATCTCCGAGGGAGCGGACATAGTGATGATAAAACCCGCCCTCGCCTATCTCGATGTAATCAGAAGGGTGCGCGATGCCTTTAATCACCCGCTGGCTGCCTACAGCGTTAGCGGCGAGTTCGCTATGATCAAGGCTGCATCACGAAATGGTTGGTTGGATGAGAAACAGACGGCCTTGGAGACTATCACCGCTATAAAAAGAGCAGGGGCGGATCTGGTCATAACTTACTACGCCAAAGAGGCAGCACGCTGGCTAACGTCTGAGTGATCAACCCTCCATTATTGTTTGGTGCGGAGGATATCTACTTGGCAATACCCAGAAACCGATCCGATGAGCTTTTCGAGGAAGCACAAAGGTATCTGCCTGGAGGAGTGAATAGCCCCGTTAGAGCATTCAAGGCGGTCGAGGGACACCCTCTGTTCATTAAGCGGGCACAAGGGGCCAAGCTATACGACGAGGATGACAATGAATTCCTAGATTATGTTTGCTCTTGGGGTGCGATCATCCTGGGGCATGCTCATCCAGAAATCACTTCCGCTCTCAAGCAAGCGGTGGAAGGTGGCACCAGCTTTGGCGCGCCTACCGAGCAAGAAACCACTCTCGCCAGATTGATAACCTCAGCTGTCCCCTCCACAGAGATGGTGCGCCTCGTCAACTCGGGTACTGAGGCCACGATGAGCGCACTGCGCCTAGCCCGGGCTTTCACCGAAAGAGACAAGATAATGAAGTTTGCCGGCTGCTACCACGGCCACTCCGACGGACTGCTGGCAAGAGCGGGATCCGGTGTAACAACCCTGGCATTGCCCGACAGTCCAGGTGTCCCTTCATCGTATACTCAGAACACTTTGATTGCCCCATATAACGACTTGAAGGCGGTGGAGCAGCTCTTCACCGCTTTTGGCAAGGACATAGCAGCCGTTATTGTTGAGCCTGTAGCTGCCAATATGGGAGTGGTAGCGCCGCGCTCTGGATTCCTTCAGGGCCTGCGCGAGATCACCAGCAGCAGCGGTGCCCTTCTCATCTTTGACGAGGTAATAACCGGCTTTAGAGTGGCTTATGGCGGTGCTCAAGCCCTTTACGGGGTGGCGCCCGATCTCACCTGTTTGGGCAAGATCATCGGTGGAGGCTTGCCTGTTGGAGCATACGGTGGCAAAAGAGAGATAATGGAAATGATTGCTCCTCTTGGTCCGGTATATCAAGCGGGGACTCTATCGGGCAATCCATTGGCAATGGCAGCCGGGATAGAAACGCTAAGAATCGTAGGCCAGCCGGGAATCTATGAGCAATTAGAAGAGAGGGCGAGTGCCTTAGAAAGCGGGCTGGCCCGTTTGGCCGCTGAATCAGGGGTAGCTGTATTTACATCAAGGGTAGGCTCTGTCCTAACCCTATTCTTTACAAACCAGGAAGTGACCAATTATGAGTCGGCTCTGTCTGCGGACACCAGATTATATAGCCTTTTCTTCCATCACATGTTGGAACGTGGAATCTACCTTGCCCCGTCGCAGTTTGAAGCAGCCTTCATCTCCCTGGCGCACACGGAAGAAGACATTGAGACCACCCTTAGGGCGGCGGAAGAAGCCTTATCCCAAATCTCTTGATAGAACAAAGCCCAATCGGCTTGACTAAGTCTAATCGAGATGATATAGTCGGCTTCACCAGCACCTCGTGCTGTCTATATATTACAACGTTCATTTATCAAATATTCCTAATTAAGGAGGTCTAATGAGCGCTCAACAGTTCAGGTACCTGTTTACTCCCATCAAGGTCGGACCATACACCATGAAGAACAGGATAATGGTCGCACCCCACGGCCCCATGATGGGAAAGGACGGCTTGTGCGACGAGGAGTTTATCCACTACGAGATCGATAAGGCGAAGGGTGGGGCAGGATGGGTATGTATGTCCATTGGATACACCGAGCCTCGTGACATATTTTTTTCGAGGGCGGTTGGAGGGCACTTCGACAGGCACAAGTGGCTGTGGAAGAAGGAGGTAATCCCTGGTCTCAAGAGGGTTGCTGAAGGTATTCACGAACACGGCGCAAGGTGTAGTTTCCAGATTTACTCGATGACCCTGGGGAACAAACGCGGGCCATCGGCAGTTCCCTGTGGCGCCTATGCCGATCAAATATGGGAGCCGGTAACCAAAGACGATATAAAGCGGTATATGGAATACCACGCCATCTGCTGCCAGAATCTGATGGAAGCCGGCTTTGACGGTGTAGACATTCACGACCACTCCGGGCTGTTAGCAGACATGCTCTCCGGCACCATAAACAGGCGCACCGATGAATATGGCGGCTCCCTGGAGAACCGTGTGAGGCTGACCATGGAGGTAATCGACCTCACAAGGAAGGTGATTGGAGAGGAAAAGACCATCGGCTACACTCTGACCGTCGATGACCTGCTGCCGGGCTCGATCCCGCCGGAGGAGGGGGTACAGCTTGCTAAATGGCTGGACAAAGACAAGAAGGTCGACTACATGATTTGCGGCATCGGCAGGGAAGTACAGTCAATGCATATGTACTTCGGGCCAATGTATCTCCCCCCCGCTTGGCAGCTTGCCCATGTTGAGCAGGTCAAAGAGGTGGTAAGGAATATCCCCATAATCGCAGTGGGCAGGTTCAACGACCCCCTGATAGCGGAGAGCGCCCTTGCTGAAGGCAAGGCCGACATAGTGGCTATGGCCAGACCGCTTATCGCCGACCCGGAGCTGCCCAACAAGGCTCGGGAGGGAAGGCTGGACGATATCCGTCCCTGCATGGGATGCAACCACTGCATATTTTACATGTATCAAGGCCAGCCCATAAGGTGCCACGCAAACCCCACCATAGGCATGGAGCAGTCGGGGTGGGGAATCGGAGGCATCAAGAGTGCACCTGCAAAGAAGAAGGTGGTGGTAATTGGAGGAGGCCCGGCGGGAATGGAGGCCGCCAGAGTGGCTGCCTTGAAGGGCCACGATGTCACCCTCTATGAGAAAGCAGATGAACTGGGGGGACAGGGTTTGCTGGCGGAGAAGCTGCCGGGCAGGGAGGAGATGGGAGGCCTGATCAGGTGGCAGAAGCTTCAGCTCCCCCAGGCAGGGGTGAAGGTTGTTACCGGCACCGAGGTGACGGCACAGATGGTTCTGGACATGAAGCCGGATGCGGTGGTGGTGGCAACTGGCGCCACCTGGATGCGCAACGGCTTTAATGGCGGGAGCTTCCTGGAGGTGCCAGGCTGGCAACAGGATAACGTGGTCGCCGCTGATGAAGTGGTCAATGGAAAGGCAAAGATCGGGAAGAAAGCTCTTGTCTGGGATAGTAGAGGAGACGCTATAGCCAGCGGCATCGCGGAAATGCTGGCTGACAAGGGCTGCCAGGTAGAGATGGCAACGCCCTTCCCCAATGTAGGTGCCCTAAACCTGTTAATGGACTGTACTTACCTGCATATAATGCCGAGACTCCTCAACAAGGGGGTTGTGGTCAGTCCCGAGACATTCTGCGTCATGGTAGTGGATAAGACGGTCACTGTGCTCAACATCCATACCATGGCGATGCGCGAGATTACAGATGTGGACACAGTGGTACTGGTAACCGGGAAAACACCAAATGACGATCTCTACAACGAGCTTGAAGGCAAGGTCAAGGAGCTTTATAAAATAGGCGAGGCACGAAACCCCCACAATATGGGTACTGCCAATCGCGATGGCCACTTTGTGGGCAGACTTCTGTAAGACGGAATACATGGGTTGCTGACAGGGACAGTCTCGAATAACAGTCGCTATTCTTGCACCATCCAGATCTTAGCAGGTTGTTCAAGGGGCTGTCCCTGTTATATTATGGAGGGGGGAGACTCGCCCGTAGCCACTAGCTCCCCGGCAGTGAGATACTATTGTCAATACGGCTGTAGACATGTCAGAAGATGAGCAGACTATGACCCAGGAAACGGATGCTTCACGCTCTCAACAAAAGGACGATGGCAAAGGAGTTTGGTTCTTCGCCGAACACAAGGATGGCAAGGTAGATGAGGGTTGTCTCAAGCTTGCCGCTGAGGGCAGAAACCTTGCCGATAGGCTTGGCGAAGAGGCATCCGCAGTAATCATTGGCAGTCAAGTCAAACGCCTCGCTGAATATTTCGGTCCCTATGGAACAGACAAAGCACTTGTTGTTGAAGACAAGCATTTGGAAACCTACAGTGGCGAGGCTTATGTCAATGTTCTGGCACAACTAGTCGAGTCAGATAGACCAGCTATTATTCTGTTAGCAGCGACTACAATAGGTAACGACCTGGCGCCCAGGCTTGCTGCAAGACTCAAAGCGGCTCTAGTAGCTCGCTATACTGAAATAGAAGTGGACAGAGAGGGAAAACTGACTGCGCGCAGAGCCATACACGGCGGAAATGCTCAAGCTACGGTCACCCCGCTTAGAAAGCCGCTCATAGCCACTATCGATACACAGTCGCTAAGTCTGCAAAAGGCCAAAGAGGCAAAGGATACCCAGATCATTGAGGCCAGGATACGAATTGCTCCCAAGATTGGCAGGACCAGGGTAACCGACTATCTGAGAGCTGACCCCTGTGCCGTGTGCGTTAGCGAAGCCGAGATCGTTATCGGCGTGGGCAAAGGTCTCGGGTGTGTCGAAAACCTCAACGCAGTGGAGGAACTGGCCCGCGTTCTAGGTGCTTCGATCGGCGGAAGCAGGCGTGCCACCGATGAACGCTGGATAGCCGACGAAAGAAGAATCGGGCTAACAGGGAAAACCATATCTCCCAGACTTTACCTCCTCTGTGGCATATCAGGCGCTTTTCATCACACTCTCAGCATAAAGGGCTCCCAGCTAATGATATCAATCAACACTGATCGAAGTGCCCCGATAGCTAAGATGACCGACCTCGCGGTTATAGGAAATATGCAAGAAATAATACCGGAATTGACAAAGCAGTTGCGTGAAATAGCTGAGCCAACTACTTAATCCCCCTAAATCCCCCTTTAGGAAAGGGGGATTTAGGGGGATTAGACTCGAGCAGGAAAATGAGAACTGTCGTTTGCGTCAAACAAGTTCCAGACTCCACAACTGTCAAGTTCGACATACGAACCAATAGTCTTGAGAACATCCATTACATAATGGACCCCATAGATGAGGTGGCCGTTAGCGAGGCAATTAGAATCAGGGAGAAGAACGGAGGAGAAGTTACAGCGGTTACTCTGGGTCCACCGAGAACTGAAGAGATCTTGAGAAGTTGCTTGAAAATGGGGGCTGATCAAGTGATACATCTGTGTGACGAAGCCTTTGATGACCTGGATGTGTACTCAACTTCCATCGTATTATCCCGTGTGATCGCCAAACGTCAGTATGACCTCATTCTGTGCGGCAATGAGTCAATGGATGAAGGCAATGGTTTTGTAGGAGCAGGGATTGCGGAAACCTTGCACTTACCCTTGGTAAGGGCTGTTACCAGAATAGATATCTTTGCTGACACAAATACTGCGATCCTTCACCGGCGTCTCAAGGGTGGCGATAGAGAAATAGTCGAGAGCCCCTTGCCAGCAGTGTTCACAGTGGATAGCGTCTTGACTAAACCCCTATATCCACCACTTCGGACTATACTGGCTGGCCTCAAGAAAAAGATAGCCAAGCTCGACGCCGAGGCAATAGGAATAGATGTGAGAGATATCGAGCCAATGGTTGTCCTTCTGGGCATTTCTCAGCCAAAACCGAGGCTGAAGAAAACCGCCACAATCGACAGCAGCCTATCCCCAGCGGAGAGAATGAAGCTCATCACATTGGGTGGCGTCCAGCAGAAGAGTTCGCAGACAATCGAAAAGCTACCACACGCTGCTGCTGCTGAAATCGTACAGTTCCTGATTGATAATGGGATCATATCAAAAGAGGCATAGTCGATGTAATAGATGCCACCTGCTGTGCAAGCATAGATCGACGATATTCGCCAATTGCCATTAATCTCGGGGCGCCTCTGTAGGACGAGGCATCACGTTAACAGTCGATATCTAAGGGGGTAGGCTAAAGGCACAAGATAATAAGAGCTAGAAGGCCACAATAAGCTGCTAATTGCTCTTAATAGCCGTGAATGGCTCTCAATAGACTTGCGCTTCTGCCATTCCTACGTTATCTTAGAGTAAATTAGCACTCTCTAATGGAGAGTGCTAATTGCAGGTTCACCATAGGAAGACAAATACTGACAGAAGGAGACCGGAGATGGCATTAAACCTGAAACCCCTGGCTGATCGAGTCATCGTAAAGCCGATCGTCAAGGAGGAAGTCACCGATAGCGGCATTGTCCTGCCTGACACTGCCAAGGAGAAGCCTCAAGAGGGCGAGATTGTAGCAATCGGGCCGGGCAAGCTGGGAGAGGACGGGAAGCGGATTGAGATGGAGGTGAAAAAGGGCGACAGGGTGATCTACGCCAAGTACGCGGGCACTGAGTGGAAATATAAAGAAGTGGAATATCTGATCTTACGCGAAAGTGACATACTGGCTAAGACAAGTAAATAGGGAATGCCCGACACTAATCGGAGAAAGGGGAGAATAAATGGCCAAACAGATATCATATGATGAAGATGCCAGGCGCTCATTGAAAAAAGGAATCGATTCCCTGGCAGACGCAGTGAAGATAACCCTGGGGCCCAAAGGGCGCAATGTAGTCCTCGACAAGAAATGGGGGCCACCCACAATCACCAACGATGGGGTTACCATTGCCAAGGAGATTGATCTGGAGGAGCCCTTAGAGAACATCGGCGCACAGTTGATAAAGGAGGTAGCCACCAAGACCAACGATATCGCTGGAGACGGCACCACTACAGCTGTGGTACTCGCCCAATCTATGCTGCATGAAGGCATGAAGAATGTAGCCGCAGGGGCAAATCCCATGGCCTTAAAAAGAGGCATCGAGAAAGCTGTGAACGTAGCAATAGAGGAGATCAAAAAACTATCAACCCCAGTTGCAGGGAAGGAGCAGATAGCTCAGGTAGCGGCTATCTCGGCAGCTGATAAGGAGATTGGAGACCTCATCGCCGCTGTCATGGAGAAGGTGGGCAAGGATGGTGTGATCACGGTGGAGGAGTCCAAGGGCATAAAGTTTGAGGAAGAGTACGTAGAGGGGATGCAATTCGACCGTGGGTACATAAGCCCCTACTTTATCACCAACGCCGACCGTATGGAAGCTGTCCTTGAGGATCCCTACATCCTGATCACAGATAAAAAGATCTCCGCTGTTTCCGACATACTGCCCCTCCTGGAGAAGCTGCTCCAGGTCACGAAGACCCTCGTGATTATCGCTGAGGATGTAGATGGAGAAGCTCTAGCCACCCTGGTAGTCAATAAACTCAGAGGGACGCTAAGCTGCATCGCAGTTAAGGCACCCGGTTTTGGCGATAGACGAAAGGCCATGCTCGAAGACATCGCTATCCTCACCGGAGGCAGTGTGATCAGTGAGGAGATAGGCAGAAAACTCGATTCAGCTACCATCGATGACTTGGGCCGTGCCCGCAAGGTGACCTCGAATAAGGATGATACTGTAATTATCGAGGGCAAGGGTTCAGACGAGGACATCCAGGGGCGAATCAAGCAGATCAAGGCCCAGATTGATGAGACAACCTCAGACTTCGACCGTGAGAAGCTTCAAGAGAGATTGGCTCGGCTGGCAGGGGGAGTGGCAGTGATTAAGGTCGGTGCTCCTACCGAGGTCGAGCTCAAGGAGAAAAAGCACCGCGTAGAGGATGCCCTTTCCGCTACTCGTGCCGCTGTGGAAGAGGGGATAGTGCCCGGCGGTGGAGTCGCCCTGGTAAACATTATCCCCGCCCTTGCCAAAATGAAAGCCACCGCCGATGAGGCAACCGGCGTAAGCATCGTGAAGCACGCCCTTGAGGGGCCGCTGCGCCAGATCGCGGCAAACGCCGGCAAGGAGGGGTCGGTGGCAGTGGACTTCGTCAAGAAAAGCAAAAAGGGAACCGGCTACGACGCTGAGAGGGATGACTATGGCAACATGGTGCAGCGCGGGATCATCGACCCGGCCAAGGTAACTCGCGCAGGGTTGGAGAATGCCGCCAGCATCGCTGCCATGGTACTGACAACAGAATCGCTGATCACTGATATACCGGAGAAGGAGAAGATGCCGTCAATGCCAGGCGGTGGAATGGAAGGTATGTACTAAAAGGGATCGAGAATTCTAAACCGGTGCAACCATAATGCTATTGGTGCCCACATCAGGGAATTGTAGCTGCGGCAGTAGCCGCAGCTACATCTTTTTGTTATAGTAAAGCCAGCATCCAATGGGTGCTGCCACGAGGGAGGGCGGATTGGAGCAACTTGTGCTCAAAGAGAACGAGCTGGTGCTGGTAAGCGATGAGTTGGGAGACATAGCCGAGGGACGCCGCCGGCTTGGCCTGTACTATCGCGATACGCGTTACCTCTCGCTCTTCGACCTGACCATCAACAGTCAGAAGCCGCGACTTATGGCCTCCTCGAGCCAGCAAAACTATGCCTGCGATATCCAACTGGCTAGCCCCACCGTAGAGCTCCCCAATGGCAACGCTGCTCGGGCGCGGACGATTAGCATCCACCGCAGCCGCTTCCTTAAAGATGGGCTGCAGGAGCGCATCACCCTACATAACTACAATCCATTCCCAGTGCCCCTGGAGCTGACATTAGTCTTCGGCAGTGATTTCTGGGACATCTTCGAGGTCAGAGGCCTGGAGCGAGAGAAACGAGGCACCATCACCCAACCTGTGTTTGCTGATTCCCGCCTAAACTTTAGCTATTCGGGTCTCGATGGGCTAAAGCGGAGCACTGAGATCGTCTTTGACACCACACCCTCTAAGTGGGAAGTGGAAGGGGCTACTCGCCTCTTGGTGCAGAGAGCCAGCACCTTCCTTCCTGAGGCCACAGCTGTTACGAAGATGACTCTCGTTCGCCCTCCAAGTGCCACGGTGACCTGGAATCTAAATCTGGAACCGATGGAGCCTCTCTCTCTCACCTTCCTTATCCTCGTCGCTGAGGGCGAGACTGTCACCAAGGTTACCCCCTTCGAACACGGGCTTTCGGGATTACGCCAGTCTTATCAAGATTGGCTCGGCCAGTGTGCCCAGATACAGACCGACAATCAGTTGTTTAACCGCCTTCTGGAACGCAGTATCCTCGACCTGCGCCTGCTCCTAGAGCAAACCCCCGAAGGCCAGGTTCCTGCTGCAGGGATACCATGGTTTTGCTGCGTCTTTGGCCCCGATAGCTTAATTACCTCTTTGCAAACACTAATGCTCAATCCCAATATAGCAATCCATACTCTGCGCCATCTGGCAAAACATCAGGGGACCAAAGTCGATCCCTGGCACGACGAGGAGCCTGGAAAGATTGTCCACGAGATACGTAAGGGAGAGCTGGCGAGAACAGGGGAGATACCGCACTCTGCCTACTACGGCAGCGTTGATGCGACTCCCTTGTTCCTCATCCTTTTCGCCGAGACTATGAAGTGGCTTGATGACGATGACCTGTTCCGTGAGATACTCCCCGCAGCCAAGCTTGCCCTAGAATGGATGAATCGCTACGGTGACATTGACGGAGATGGCTATCTGGAATACCTCAGCCGCTCAACAGGGGGAATCAGGGATCAGGGGTGGAAGGATAGCCGGGGAGCAATATCCTACGACGATGGCACACCGGTAGCTCCACCGATAGCCCTGGCTGAGGTTCAGGGATATGCCTATAGAGCGATGAAGGAGATGGCAGAGCTGCTCGAGAGGAAAGGGGAACCCGAACTTGCCCGTAGCTTGACCCAGCGGGCACGAGCCCTGAAAGAAAGCTTCAACCGCGACTTTTGGTTGGAAGAGCAGCGCTACTTCGCCCATGCGCTCGATTCCCAGAAAAAAGCGGCGCAAACCGTAAGCTCAAATGTAGGGCACTGCCTTTTTTGTGACATTATCGATGAGGAGAAGGCAAAATATGTGGTCACGCGCCTCACCAGCGCCGAGATGGCTTGCGGCTGGGGCATCCGCACCTTGAGCAGCAGAGCCCTCAGGTTCAACCCAATGAGCTACCGCAATGGGAGTGTATGGCCGCATGACAACTCACTCATCGCTGCTGGCATGAAACGCTATGGTTACCATTGGGAGGTCGAGGAGATAACATCCCAACTCTTCGACGCCAGCGCATTCTTCAGCTACAACCGCCTCCCCGAGTTGTTTGGGGGATTCTATCGCAACAGAGACGCATACTCCATTCCTGCAGTGCACCCAGCTAGTTGCAGCCCCCAAGCCTGCGCCGCAGGTAGTGCCTTTTTACTCTTTCAATCGATGCTCGGCCTTCAAGTGGATGCCGCTGCTAAACGCATCTACCTAAACCCCAGGCTGCCCAACTGGCTCCAGCACGCCTCAGTGGAGAACCTTCGCATAGGCAAGAAGACGCTAAACCTTCACTTTGACCGCCGCACCCCTGAAGAGGCCACTCGATTCGAGATAAGCCAGAATGTCGCTGGGGTCGAGGTCGTAATTCCACCGCGTTGAACTCAGCCAAAGCTCATCGACTATGGGTTATCTCTCCCGACAGCCCCTAAAGCTTAAGTAGCCTTTCCAAACGTCCCTCTCTAAGAGAAGGCCCAACCAAAGCAAGACAAAGCTTGTTGGTAAGAAACAGCTCTCGTGCTACCCGCTGCAAGTTGCTAGCGGTAATAGCATCCAATATCGAAATCACCTCATCCACAGTGCGGATATGTCCCATAAGCAGCTCCTGCCCCCCTATCCACCCAGCTACGCTGCGTGTATCCTCCATGCGTAGCATGAGACGCCCCTTCCCCAGTTCCTTAGCCTTGATAATCTCAGCCTCTGACACCTGATCTTCTCTTAGCTTCACCAGCTCCGTCAGAATAGCTTCGATAGTATCCTCAACACTCTTCGGGTCGACCCCGGCACAGATATTGACCGAGCCTGAATCATGGAAATGGCTGACATGGCTATGTATCTCGTAAGCAAGTCCTCGTCGTTCACGGATTTCCAGGAAAAGACGACTGCTCATCCCCTCGCCTAGGATCAAGTTCAGGAGATCGAGTATAAAGCGATCGGGATGCATATGCCATATTCCGCGCACTGCCAGGCAGAGGTGCACTTGCTCCGTCTTTCGTTGCTCAGCAACAAGGCGGGATATGTCCTGACCATTATCCACAGGAAACCAGGTCCCGGGCACTCCATCAGGCC
>JAUXAX010000051.1 GCA_030619685.1 Dehalococcoidia bacterium | reverse complement strand
GACATCGAGGACCTGGGCCTGATCAAGATAGACCTTCTGGGTTTGAGAGCTCTATCCCTTATCCAGGAGGCTCTGGAGCTGATCAAGGAGCATGGGGGTATCGAACCTGATCTTGAAAGCATACCTTTAGATGACCCGGTTGTCTTTGATATGCTCTGTAGAGCGGATACGATCGGTGCTTTCCAGGTCGAGAGCAGGGCACAGGCGCAGACCCTTCCCAAGATGCGTCCTCGGAGGTTTGAGGATATTGTCGTTGAGATAGCCATCATCCGACCTGGCCCGATTCAAGGCAACATGGTTCATCCTTATCTTCGTCGTCGGCAAGGCTTAGAAAGGGTCGAGTACCTGCATCCGAAGCTTAAGCCGATCCTTGAGGAGACTCTGGGAGTGGTCGTCTTCCAGGAGCAGGTGATCAGGATTGCCATGGCTATCGCCGGCTTTGCTCCAGGAGAGGCAGACCATCTTCGCCGCGCCATGAGCCGCCATCGTTCTGAATTCGAAATGGAGAAGCTCAGAGAGAGGTTCATCGAGGGGGCCGTTGGAAACGGGGTGGATGAGCAGATAGCAAAGGAGATGTTCAGACAACTGGCGGGTTTTGCTTCCTACGGGTTCTGCAAGAGCCATGCCGCTGCCTTTGCCAAGACAGCCTACGATACGCTTTATCTAAAAGCCCACTTTCCAACCGAGTTTTACTGCGCCCTTCTCAACAACCAGCCGATGGGGTTCTACAGCCCGGAGGTGATCGTAGGCGATGCCAGGAGGCATGGGGTGAGGGTTCTGCCCGTACACGTCAACCGCAGCCACGCCAGGTGCATCCTGGATGATGGGGGGATACGCCTGGGGTTCAGCTACGTGCATGGTCTAGGGAAAGCTGGCATTGCGAGGTTAGAAGAGGCACGGGAGGATGGGCGTTTCAAATGGCTGCATGATTTTTGCCGCCGCACCCGTTTGAGCCGAAAAGCAGTGGAGAATCTTATCATGGTTGGGGCGATGGACTATTGGGGTAAGCCCAGAAGACAACTGCTTTGGGAACTGGGTAAGCTGAGATATGAGGAAGAGGAGTTAGACCTGGTGTTTCATGACGATGGAGCTAAACTTCCTGGCCTATCCAAAGCAGAGAAGATCGGGATAGAGTACAGCGTACTGGGACTACCTGTAAGCGATCAGGTAATGGCTCTTTATCGCCCCTGGCTGAAGAAGATGGGCATCCTCAGCAGCCTTGATTTGAAGGATCGCAAGGACAAAAAGAAAGTGAAAGTGGCGGGGCTAGTGGTGGTCAGACAGGCGCCGCCAACAGCCAAGGGGCATGTTTTTATTACCCTTGAGGATGAATACGGTCTGGTCAACGTCATAGTGCGCCCAGATGTTTACGAAAGGTTCCGTCATAGCTTGCGCGATGCTCCCCTGATAACAGTAGAGGGGATACTGCAAAAACAGGGTGAGGTTGTTAGCGTGTTGGCCCAACGGGCGGTTGGTCTGACGACACAATGGTGAAATAACCACTACCTTGAGCCTGGTCCATTCGTCGTTAACGCGCCTCCAGGCGGGCGATGGAGGCTATAGTGTCGCCCTTCCTTAGATTCATTACTTTGGAGCCTCGGGTGCTTCGCCCCATCCTGGGGATGCTCTCCACATCTGTCCGCAGAACCATTCCCTGGGCAGAGATGCAAGTCACCTCGTCCCCCTCTGCGACCACCCGTGCTGCGCTGATAGGCCCGGTCTGATCTAGGTAGCGAGAGCTCAGGGTGACGACACCTCGGCCGTGACGCCCCTGAGCGGGATATTCGCTCAGGGGCGTTCGCTTGCCGTACCCCTTAGTCGTTACTATCAAGAGGTCGGACTGGGGCCTGACTACATCCATGCTGGCTACCCGGTCGCCCCTGGCCAGCTTGATGGCCATCACGCCCCCGGCGGATCGGCCCATGGGGCGGACCTCCTCCTCGTTGAAGCGGATGGCCTGACTTCGTTCGGTGACGATGATGACCTCCTGGTCGCCGCGAGTGAGCTTGACCCAGCCCAATTCATCGCCCTCATCCAGATTGACGGCGATCAACCCGCTGGGGCGGATGGAAGCAAATTCCGCCAGAGCAGTGCGCTTGATCTTGCCCTGCTGGGTGACCATAGTCAGGTACAGCTCAGTTAGGCTGGACGAAGTCTCGGCCTGTTCGAAGTCTGGGACAGCCAGGACCGCCGTCACCAGCTCGCCCTCCTCCAAAGGCAGGAGGCTAACCAGAGGCGTACCCTTGCCCCGCAGGCCAGCGTCGGGTATCTGATAGGCTCTTGCCCGATAGACCCGGCCCTGGCTGGTGAAGAAAAGGATGTTATCCAGGGTATTGGCGGCGAAGAGGTAGAGCACAGCGTCCTCCTCCCGGGTGGTCATGCCTGTGACGCCGCGGCCTCCCCGTTCCTGACGCCGATAAACCCTGGCTGCAGTGCGCTTGACGTAGCTAAGCTGGGTGATGGAGATTAGGACATCCTCGTCGATGATCAAGTCCTCCTCCTCGAATTCCTCAGTCGCTTCGGCCAAGATGCGGGTGCGGCGGATGTCGCCATAGTTCTCCTTTAGCTCCATCAGGTCAGCTTTAACAAGATAGAGGATCTTGCGGGGATTGGCCAGCAGATCCTCCAGATAGGCGATGGTTTTTATGACCTCGACATGTTCATCTTCGATCTTTTGACGCTCCAGCGCTGCCAGGCGACGGAGCTGCATGTCCAATATGGCTCGGGCCTGGATCTCGGTTAACCTTAACTTTCTGATCAAGTTGTTGAGGGCGTTCTCCGCTGTCCTGGACTGTCGGATGGTGGCAATGACTGCATCGAGGTTAGCCAGGGCGATACGCAGTCCCTCGAGTATGTGAGCTCGGTGACTAGCTTTATCCAACTCATAGCGGGTGCGGCGGGCGATGACCTCTCGCCGGTGCTCGACGTAGAGTAACAACGCCCGCTTCAGGGAGAGGAGACGGGGCTCTCCATCCACCAGAGCCAGCAAATTGACGCCAAAAGTGCTCTGCAGCGGCGTATATTTCAGGAGCTGGTTCAGCACCGTGCGAGGTTGAGCGCTGCGCTTTAGCTCAATAACAATGCTCAGGCCCTGACGACCCGACTCGTCCCGCAGGTCTGAAATGCCGACGATGCGACCATGTCGCACCAACTCAGCGATTTTCTCTACAAGACTCGCTTTGTTCACCTGGTAGGGGAGCTCCGTGACCACGATGCGATGGCGGCCCAAACTCATCTCCTCAATGCGGGCCACAGCTCGCATCACTACCCGCCCCTTACCTGTGGCGTAGGCGTTCTTGATGCCATCCATGCCCAGGATCAACGCCCCTGTGGGGAAGTCGGGGCCCTTGACGTATTCCATCAAGTCCTCGACGGCCACCTCATCCAGCTCGTCGTAGTGATCTATGAGGAAACAGATGGCGTCGCAAAGCTCGTCCAGATTGTGGGGGGGGATATTGGTGGCCATCGCCACAGCTATACCCGAGGTGCCATTGAGCAACAAATTAGGCAACTTGGCGGGCAGTGTGGCTGGCTCTTGCAGGGTGCCATCGAAGTTGTCAGTGAAATCGACGGTCCCTTTTGCGATATCGGCGAGCAGCTCCTCGGCGATGGCCGAGAGGCGGGCCTCGGTGTAGCGCATTGCCGCTGGCGGGTCGCCGTCCACGCTGCCGAAGTTGCCCTGGCCATCCACCAGCATGTAGCGCATGGAGAAGTCCTGGGCCATTCGGGCCATGGCCTCGTAGACAGCCGCGTCCCCGTGAGGGTGGTACTTGCCCAACACCTCGCCCACGATGCGGGCGCTCTTCTTGTGGGGTTTATCGTGGTGGAGGGCCATATCGTGCACGGCGTAGAGGATGCGGCGGTGCACTGGCTTCAGGCCATCGCGGGCATCGGGCAGAGCGCGGGCCACGATCACACTCATGGCATAATCGAGGTAAGAACCCTTCATCTCTCTTTCGATGTCAACCTGCTTAATAGTGCCGATTTCCATTGCTCCTCCTGATCTAGCGTATGCATAATATTATACCTCAAGATGGCTTAAATCACCAGAAGAATTTGATGACAAAACGGTTTTGGGATATAATTGACCAGACTTACGCAGCACTACCTGTGAGGCAAGGACTTTGAATGTGTGGCAATTGGCCTTTAGTGTGGCCTTCAGCAGCATCATCGCCTGGGCGGGCTATCGGGGGCGATCGCTTTCCCCCAGCGGCGTCGTGGGGGCGATCATCGTCGGCACCCTCACCTTCGGCCTGGGTGGGTGGACCTGGGGCCTGCTGATGATCGCTTTCTTCATCTCTTCCAGCCTTCTCTCCCACTACCGGAAGGACGACAAACGGGGGCTGGCTGAGAAGTTGGCTAAGACCGGCCAGCGGGACCTGGGCCAGGCCCTGGCCAACGGGGGCTGGGGGGCTATTCTAGCCATAGGCTATTTTTACCGGCCCGACCCCATCCTCTTCGCAGCCTTTGTGGGGGCCATGGCTGCCGTCAACGCCGACACCTGGGCCACAGAGCTTGGTGTGCTGAGTCCCACCCCGCCCCGCCTCATGACCACCGGCCAGAGGGTGCCCGCCGGCGCCTCGGGAGGGGTGACAGCTCTGGGGACGATAGCGGCTCTTGGCGGCTGTCTCCTCATCGGTCTAGTGGCTCTCGTCCTGGGTCAGGTGGAAGCGATTTGGGGAAGCGGGCCATGGAATGGACAGCATCTCTGGCTTGTGCCCATCGGCATCCTCGGCGGCCTCGGCGGCTCCACCTTTGACAGCCTACTAGGAGCTACAGCGCAGGGTATCTATTATTGCTCCCAATGCCAGAAGGAGACCGAGAGCAAAGTGCATCGCTGTGGCCAGCCAGCCCGGCACCTGCGTGGTTGGCGCTGGCTGAACAACGATTTGGTCAACTTCGCTAGTTCCATCGTGGGCAGTTTGATGGCCGGCCTTTTGGGGTGGCTTGTTTCTTGACAGCGGGGGATGGCTGTGACGAGCAGTGTCCGCTTCGCTGGAAAGTCTCCTGATGGCCTTCGCCGCCGAAAAGGCTCGCGTCGAGGGCATGATCGTTGACATGGCTGCCTATCGCCAGCGGGGCGAGGGCGCAACCCAAGC
Source organism: Dehalococcoidia bacterium (assembly GCA_030619685.1). The sequence continues at coordinate 10,326 of JAUXAX010000051.1, read as the reverse complement.
TCGCTTCTTGGGTATCCCAGTCGAGTTTGACAAAGTTTCACAAATCTGCTAGAATATAGGCAACTCCCCCGGAGATAGCATCTCCGGCCCGACGCCCACCCGCAAGGGTGGGCTGTCTCTTTTCCGCCAGCCCCGACGCCCGCCACCTATCGCCCATGATCACGCTGTACCGAAAAACGAAGGCCACGAAAGCATCTCGCGCCTTTCGTGGCCTTTCGCTTGTCCTGAGGGCCCCCCTGAGCATGACGAAGGGCGGCTCGATGGCTCGACTGAGTCTATCCTGAGCATAGCCGAAGCGCTCGCCGAAGTCCCAGCGAACTACCTGACAACCATTTGCAGTTCCTCTCGAATCACTTTTCGTATAACGCTCTCGAACATATCATCTCGATACCGAATATACTCTCGCAATGCCTCATTCATTAGCGTTTGGTAGTTGCCGCCACCAGCTTCATGAACTTGGTTACGAAACCAGTTCAGAACATCGGTATCAATACGAATAGTGATGCGAGTCTTGCCAGGACGGGGCTTCACAACGGCCCCACGCTCAGCATTGTCAAAATCATACTCTTTTTCGCTCATAAGCTCGTCACAAAACGCTGTTCGCCTGCGCTGTATTGTTCTTTGATAGTCAGCGCCCACTCGTCTTCGAACACACCAACGGCATCCGCAAAGTCTATACCATGTTTCTCGAGGTTGGAAGTAGCTTTTCTTGGATCCCATTGATAACTCATGAGCTAAGTATACGCACAATCTGTGTACATGTCAAGCGAGAGAGCTGTACCCAAAAACAAGGGCCACGAAAGCATTTCGTGCCTGTCGTGGCTTTTCGGGCGTCAGAGTAACCCTCGGGTTGGGGCCTGCTGCTGAAGGTGCATCGCTGTGGCCAGCCAACCCGTCACCTGCGCGGCTGGCGCTGGCTGAGCAACGATCTGGTCAACTTCGTCAGTTCCATTGTAGGCAGTTTGATGGCCGGCTTCTTGGGGTGGCTTGTCTTTCGACAGCGGGAGACGGCCGTGACAAGCAGCGTGCGCTTCGCTGGAAAGCCACCCGCAAGGTTCAAGAGCTCAAACTTGCCAGCCTTGTGCATGGCGGTGGGTAACAGAATTGACAATGACAACAAGCCCGCCCAGGCCAGCAAAGAGTGACATTACCTAACGATGAAACCACTCCTTTGTTCGAACCTATCACCAATGTACAACTCTACAATGTAGGAGCCAGACGGAAAGTATCTCTGCCCAAAAACCACCGCTTCGAGCCAAGTATATTCTGAAACCCCATCCGTTTCCCAATTAATACCATCCCAAACGTCGTTCGCAGCGTCGGGAAGAGATATCAGTTGATCATTCCGATACCACTTTCGGCCGAATTCCATTCCCACATACACGTTACTATATATCCAACTCACGTAGACACTTTCTACTTGTCCAGTGAACGTTGTCCGTGAGGTTTCACAACGCCGGGCTGCTTCATTAAACTCGTCTTTCAGACAAAAACTCATCTCCCCGAATGAGGGGCCCATTGTTGCAGTGGGCGCAGGTGTGGGAGTCGCCGGCGGTGGTGGGGGCGTATCGGTAGGTGGCACGGGCGTGGTAGTGGGGGTCTTAGTCGGTGTACGCGTGGCTGTCGCCGTGCAAGTTGATGTTGATATAGGCACCGCTGGTGCAAGTGTATAAGTTGGCGTCGTCGTAGGTATTGCTTCCGCAATGGACGCCGGGGTGGGGGTCGGTGGCTTTGGAGTTACCAACAGTGGCAATAGGTACAAAAAGGCTGCTAATAGCAACAAAGCCGTCCCAGTTATCCCAAAGCCTTTTTGCCTATCTGGAGGAATGTCAATGATGACCTTGCCACGCACGCCGCCAGCGAGTGCGAGGAGCAGGAAGATACCACCGAATATGCCAAGAATGTTTGGCAATGGGCTTGTGGCAATTGCCCCCAAAGCTTCCATAACTAACCCTCCTTGTCAAGCGGGCGAAACAGACTGTCTACATGGTTTAGAGACTGCAATATGTCCAAAGTTCAGAGATGCCTTCTTAGGCTGCCTCATCATCTCCAACATCCTTTAACGCGGTTAGAGAATCAAGAATAAGAAACACTTTTAGCGAGTTGGAAGGCTTATCATAGCTTATGGCAACACCATGCAAAACTGTATGGCGAGTTGTTTTACGAGTTCGAACTGATTTGGCAAGTTCGCCCTCGAAAGAAGTGTAAACGTAGGTATTAGATTGAAGTTGATAAAGCAGAGTGTTGGCTATCGCCCAAGTGGACAGACTATATTCGTCCAAGTCGCCTATGACAGCCTTGTACACCTCGGCGATTTTCCCGAACTTGGCGCTTAGGTTGTTAGAGTGTACATAGTCGTTCAAGATTCCTTCAATCTGTGGCAATAGTGTTGGGATAGAAAGTGTATAGTTACCGTTGCAATGGGCTCTTAGTGTATCCTTTATGATGTGCATGCGAGGAGCAAATAGTGGGTGATCTTGCCACCTTTCAACGGCTGAAACTAGATTCTGATAGTTGTTGCGGCGATAATAGCCCATAATTGTCTGACTGGTGTAGCGAGTCTTGCCATGCTGGTATAGTGCCACAACGCGGTCCTTTAGTTGTTTCGGCATAGATGGAGCAATAGGCCACCCCGCTTCTTTGAACGCTTCCGCTGCACCTGTATTTTCCTGCACCAGCCTGATAAGGTCACTGATAATATCAGACGAAACTATGTTCTGGAAGGAAAGCCGAAAAGCAACGAAGTCAGCAGTAAGCCTTCGAGAAATCACGTCGAAACTACGGGTCATCTCAGCAATTTGCTGGGTGTAGGATTCTCGCCAGACAGATATAGCCTGTGTCATTTTCAGTATCTCATTTGACATGTCCAGGGCACACAGTAGGGAGGAAGTGTCTATCTGCAAGGAAGCATAGATTTCTGGGATGTGAATAGAGAAGTTAATGCGATTGAGTTCGGCCAATTGCTGGCTGAATCGCTGGCTTATGGAAGCTGCTTCCGCAACTTGCTGTAGGGTTGACCTGTTGAACAGCGTAAGGCTTTCATTGATTTCTTCCACCAAGCGTTGCATATAGGTTGTATCAATTATCATATACATCTATCCTCCTCATGAGGCGCGTTGTACAAATAGACAAGCAGCCTTCGCGGTAGGACTGCCGTTGCCCAACAGCCCCCGTTGCCGGTGTATGATAACGCAAAACTTCATCATTCCACTCACCGCTCAGGCACCGGACGCAAGCGCGTGCCTGTATAGTCCGTCAAACGTGGTGGCTGTGGTTTCTTGGAAGACTTTCCAGGGTATCTTCACGTAATACCAGGATTGCCCCGTGAGATCCGTCACGTCGTGGCACCACTTACGTGCCCGGTTGTCTTTGATTGGCACCTCGATGTCTTCTATGCCTTTCGTTTCGACCAGGAACATGTCACCATCGGTGGCGTGGACGATAAAGTCCGGGTAGTAGTATCTCATGCCACCTTGCGACGAGATGTACTCAATGAAGAAGTGCATCTGCTCCACGTTTTTGGCGTATGCCGCCACATCTTCGGCATGGTCCAAAAAGGCCGCAAACTCCGCTTCATAGTTCACGTCACAAGCCACCAGGTTAAAGACTGTTTTGAGACCATCGTGGGTCTTGCGACTCCAGGGGAAAGCCGGAGTGGTCGAAACCCTCCTGGGAGGCTGGGCAATCCGAACGGTAACCGCTTCTATGGTAAGGCGATTTATAGCATCGACGAAAGACTGGATCACATATGTTCGCGCATCAGGCTCACTTAGCCGCCTGATGACCGCAGGCTCGGAGAGATCAACGGGCTTGCTGAAAAAACGCTTGGTCAGGTACTGTTCAACCAGAGGGGCCATCTCGGCGAAACGCCCCGCTTGCCGTAGATGTGCGTAGTGCAACACGCGATCCGTGAAATAGGCGATGACACTGTCCGGGCGATCAGGGAAGGGTATTGCTAGATCTTGCTCCTCCACCACTATCTTGGTTAGCATATCGCGTCCGACATAGTGCACCACCTCTTCTGCTACCTTGCCCCTCTCAGGTTTGGGGAGCACCCCGGATGGAAGCGTTTCTATCGTCAGGTCCGAGAGCCGCGTTGCAGAGCGCGTGAGCGCTGGCGAAAGTTGCGGTATCTCCAAGTCGTACTCCAGTTTCGATTTATCTACGAGGATGGTAACTATGTCCTTGGTCACATCCTCAAGCCGCCGCCTCTCGATCTCCAGCCCCTCTTCCGCCAACTCCTTGTCCCAGAAATCTCGAAACGCCTCATGCTCAATCACTATCACTTTCTCATCCCAGCCTGACCCTGCGCCTCCCATCAGCCGCAAGCCTCGTCCCAGCGTCTGTTCAGGTAGTATATTTGCCTTGGCCGTGTAGGGCCGCAGGGGCACGATGACTACCACATTCCTCACATCCCAGCCTTCCCGTAGCATAAGCACTGAGACGATGGCCCGGTAGGGGCTATCCTTGCCGTCCACCTCTCGCACTGCCTTGCGAAGTCGTTCGATCAACTTCAGGTTGGTCTTCCTCTCCAGTATCTCGCCTTTTCTGTTGGTGTGAATATTCAGCACTCTGCCGCCGAACAAGTGCGGGTATCGGGCCTCCAGGTCTCCCGCTATGTCGTCGGCGGATTTGGTGTCCTCGGTCATAATGAACAAGATGGGCTTATGGCCGCTTTTGCCAAGCTCCTCCCAGAACTCTTTCCACTTTGCCACGCCTGCATCAATTCGCTGACGCCACCTTACTGACGCTTTAGCACTGGGGATTTCTATATCGCCCCCTATCTCCCCCAGTATGGGCCGCTTCACGATCCCGTCCTCAATCGCTTGCATGATCGGGTAGTCAACGATGATCTCCGGGAAGAGCCTCCCCTTCTGCGTTCGCGGCGTGGCTGTGAAATCCAACTGGGCGGTCAACTCGCTGCCAACCGCTTCTAACTTCTCATGCATGGCGATAATGCGTTGATTCCACACCATATCGTCCACATGCAGATGGTGCCCCTCATCGTTCATTACCATCAGTTCGCCGTGGCTAACTATCCGGTCCAGGAGGTCCTCGCTGGTTAGGGTTTCCTTTTTGGGCCTTGGGCCCAGAAGGGCATCAACGGGAGTCTCAGGCGGTCTCTCGCCTCGTTCATAGAGTCTCTGGACGTTCGTCAGGTAGACGGTGCCTCGCGTGGTGGAGGGCGTGGCGTCGTCCCGCAGGATAACCGTCATCTGCCAATCATTTGTCCACTCTGGCGGTATCAGCGGGTCTTGGCGGAATATCTTGCCATCTTCAAAGTCTATTCTAAGCCGCTCAAATACGATGACGTTGGGGGCGATGACCAAGAAGGTCTTCGGTAGTCGCAAATCGCGTTCGAATATGGCGTTGAAGTAGGACCAGACCGCCGCCAGGCTCATGACCTTGGTCTTTCCCGAACCGGTAGCCATCTTGAATACGTAGCGGGGGTAGCGGTCGGTAGAGGGGTCATAGACAAGAGCCCGTCGCCCGAACTGCTGCATAAGGTCTATGAATCTATGGGCTTTGGCTACCTCGTAGAGATATATCAGGGTCTCGAGGGCCTCTCGCTGGCAGAAGTAGTAGGCGAACGGTTTCTTGTCTACTTGATGGTCCGCGAAGAACCAGAAGGTGAGCAATGTCCGGGTGGTATCCGTAACCCCTGGGTAGCCTTGCTCCCGCCAGCCATCCACTGCCTCCCGAATCCTGGGTACGAACTCGGCCAGGCTTGGCCGCCGCTGTCTGGGTATTGAGTATGCTGGTAGTAGTTTCATTTCACGTCCACCTGCAACAATTTAGTAGTGTCGTTGCCGAAGATGTCAATGACCTTCACCATCACCTGGTATTTGGCTGGCCTGTCGTAGGTATGCCACTCGCTCTCCAACTGCAGGGCGGGGTGTTTGCGCGTCCGATAAGATTGCCATTGGTTGTGGAAAGTGTCGCCCTGAAAATCCCAATCCACGCCCCAGAAATCCACGTAGTCCGACCACCGCTTTATCTTCTCCCGCACCTCATCGGGCACCAGATCCTCGTTGGGGATGATGAAGTTCTTGAGCACCACCTGAGCTTCGGAGCCTCTGCGCTCCAGCGTGACATCGAGATAGGCCAATTCGTAGAACTCAATATCTCCCGCTTCCACCGCCCTGGGGTCCATAACCTCCCTGGGTATGGTGAGAAGGCGCAAATCCACGCCCCGCTTTCGTCCCTCCACTGTTACCAGGTCATGCAACCCCATCTCCCATTCCCACCCCAACACGTCCAGCCCCCGGAACCTGTTGGCCGTGCACTCGTCCAGGGCATCATTGACCTCTGAAAGCGTAACAGGCACGTCCACGCTCCCCACATGCACCATCCGTCCTGCCTTGCGTCCGTGAAGGTGCGCAAACCCTGTAACGTGCTCGCCTTGGTACAATTGCACGATGAAGTCCAGGTAGCGGGTCAAGACCTGGTCTTCCTGAGCCCCCTCGCCGTTAACATGCGCCTGCCAGTATTGGCGCTCGTACTTGCCCAGGTTCAGAATTTCAAAAGGCTTACAGTCCGGAATATCCAAAAGACGTTTTCGAGTGGTCTGGATGGCGAACCTGGAGAGGTCACTCATGATCCAACGGCGGCCGAGCTTTTCGGCTACCGCTCCAGTGGTACCGGAGCCGCAGAAGCAATCGAGGATGAGGTCGCCGTCATCTGAGGAGGCCTTCACAATCCGCTCTAGCAATTTCTCTGGCTTTTGTGTTGGAAACCCCCTGTACTCGCTGTAGGGAGCAGTAATCTGGGATATTTCCCAAACATCACTCATTGCCACACCTGGCGACTCCTCCTCCAAAGTCTCACTATACCTGGTGCCCCTCTCGCTGGTAACATCTACTCTCTTCTTGCCTTTCCATTGCCTCTTGCTTGATTCCGAGAGTTCCTCATACAGCTGGGTCCAGGGGTAGTCTTGTGTGATGCTCTTGGTGTACCATAGAATCGTATCGTGCATCCTTTGGAATAGTCGTGACTTTGTGGGCCATCTTCGATAGCGCCATATGATCTCGTTCCTCAAGTTATCCTTCCCAAAGATCTCGTCCAGCATTAGTTTCATGTAATGCCCCACATGCCAGTCGAGGTGGAGATAGATGGAGCCATTGTCAGCCAGTAGCTCCCTCATTAAGACGAGTCGGTCATACATCATCTGGAGATAAGAGTCAATGCCTTTACCCCAAGTGTCCCGGTATGCCTTCTCCTCTATTACAGAGGCTTCTTTTGTCCACTTTGCATCACCCACCCTCATCTTGATACTAAAGTCGGCCCCACTAGCGAAGGGCGGGTCAATGTAGATAAGGTCTATCTTGCCAGCGAATCCCTGGTCAAGCAGTGAGGCCATGATGTACTTGTTCTCGCCCCAGATCAGTTTGTTTCGCCAGCCTTCGGCTTCCTGGCCCTGGGTGGGCGCGAAAAGCGGTGCTTCCTCCCGCGTGGCGCGGGAGACATTGACCATCTCCACTACCTGGAACGGCAGGGCGACACGCTCCACCTCCGTGCGTTTGCCCGGCCAGTAGAGCCCGGTTCGCTTCACCTCATTTTCAGTCTTCTTGGTATTCGCCATTTCTCTGCCTCACTTCCTTTGGACCGTTCGGCCCATGGTCCAAACCCTTTCAGACTCGGATTTGGAGTGGACTGCTAGCTGTGATTAAAACTTGTCTCGCAACATATTGAACTAACTCAATATCCAAGGACAGCAGCTCTGCCTCTTTTGAGGATGGTAGCAGGAATTCCATTTCTTTGTCAGAGTTTCCGCTCTTGGTATGGACAATCTTGCAACGAATGCGGTAGATTCTCTCAGCCACCTTATCACGAAGATCAGCGGTGGTATCATTGATGGGTATACTGACATCGGTTAGGCCTTTGGTTATGGATGAAAAGAACTTCTTTCTTTCCTCGTCAGACTCTAAGAAACTACGAACTTGGTCTGGATCGAGACACTCTTGAAGGGTTGCTTTTAGTTGGGAAAGCTCATTGCGGAAGCCATACCTGTGACCAGTCCCTATCACACTTAGGATGCGGCCAATATCTGCATCTCGGTCTGGACGGAATGTTAGGTCTTTGAGAATGCCCCGAATCCTTTTTCGAGCCTCAGCTTTGGAATAGGTGGAAAAGTAGTACTCGATCGTCTGATAATATGCAAGGAACTGAAGAAGCGGCATTCCCACAGCAGTTCGTGCGTACCAATATAAGTCCATTGGCGCTTTGTCATACTCATATTGGGGAAACTGAAGATTAGTTCGTTCCTTTTTGGAGGTGGCACTGGCAATGCTCACAGAGAAGCGTGTTTTGCGGACAAGGCTCAGTAGCACATTTAAGCATAGGTCAGTTTGAAAGAACAGCGAGTTCGCAATACGTTCGAGTAAATCCAGGGCTTGCTCGTGTCGGGAAACTTGAATGCCTTCAATGCGAAGAGTTAGGGGATATTCATATCTGCGTTTATACTTGGGCTCTGGTCTCTCCCCTAAAAGAGAATGATACCAAAGAGTATGCAAGGTATCAGATATTGGTCCTATTTTGACTCGTTTTTCATCACCCCCCTCCTGGGTTTTCAGTTCTAAGGTCCAATTCTGGCGGCGTATAAGCGTAGGGAGTGGGCTGCCTAGAAGATGGATATGGATGTAAGGTGCACGTTCAGGAGTGCGAATTCCTGCTTCGATTGTTCCCTCTTCATAGGAGCAAATAGCAACATAACTACCAAGAAAGACATATCGCTCAAATGGTATGGCTAAAAGTCTCTTTATGTGGTCTAACTCGTATAGATATATCCATTCCTTTTCGCGGCCACATGGAAGTCCAACAGTCCAGTGTTTGTCACCCTCAGATTCATACTCCTCGAATGGGATATTATGTGCGTTACATCGCTCTTGGAGTTTCTCGAGTTCTTCTTTTATCATTTGAAGTTTCCCCCTTGGCAGAAATACTTGTGTCAAACCCAATCACCACTATGCCAATCATCATACAAAGAGCTCACAGTGGAAGCGCCGCCGTCGGGCGCAGTGACCACAGCTAGACTTTCACTGGCTATAGACGACAGCTTGCAGGGGCCACCAGCGAGACGTTAGCCAGCCATTAGCCATCTACGTATTCTGCAAGACTATCGGGCAGAGCATCAGACAATCCTTCGTATCCGGACTTCAGCACAGCTTCGGCTAGAGATACGGGAACAGGAGAGAACCTGAGTCGGGATATGCTGAGCCTGTCTGGCTTTGAGGGGTCGACGATGTCGCGATCGAATTCGAACACACACGGCTGGCCTTCATCGAATTCTATACGGTTCACCAGTTCCATGATGACACGGGCGCTGTCGCGCAAGAAGGGAAGCTCGTCCTCCAGAACACGCTGGTTTATGGTGTCGAGATCTCGCACCAGCCGAGTAATATGCCTATTCACGTCGATGATGGGAGACTGAGCAGCCACCCCGGCTGTCAACCCCTCCCAGTCGAAGTCGCGCAGGACATGGTCCCTCGAGATGCCAACTGCAAGGGAATGGACCCGTTTGGGAGGATCCTCCTCGGAGAGAGCCTCGCTGAACTCTATGTGGCTGATTGGGAGGCCGCAATGTTGTGCATAATTGCGGAGCTTGTAGAGAAACCTGTAGGAGAAGGATGAGTCATAGGCATCGGAACAATACTTATGAAAGCGTTTGAGGTTCTCCGAGCTCCGGCCGTGCCTCCGGGAAATGCTGGTCTCGTGGTGATCAAGATAGGTCCTTACCGATGATAAGAAGTTCAGCGCTTGCCTGTTGATCTCGAGATAGGGAGGTCTTCCATCGAAGAAGTCGCTTGTTCCGGCCCTGCGGGCTTCCAAGTATGCGTCAAGCGTGGAGAAGTATGCCTGGTAGTTCCACTGGACCAGCTTGAAGAGGTCGGCGTTGGCGCGGACGGAGTGAAGACTCTCTGTCGCTGCCTTGTAGAGTGCGTACTCGGCCTCGGTGAGGTCGAGCTTGAGGTCGACATGGTGATGGTGACGGGGCCTAGACGGCAGCCCCGGTTGCAGATGCTTCGTTGCTATTACACCCAGCTTTATCTTCATCGAAATAACCTGGCTGGCTAACAATGCTTATACGACGTTATTGACACCATAAAACTTTTTGGCGTCAATTTTGACGCATAATGCTTATACGGAGCTTTTGCTGCACTGGTTGCCTGCTACGTGGCCTGCTGGCAGTTACCACGACCGGACTTCCACCGGCCAGTAGGCGAGAGCTTAACAGTATCATGGTGCATTCATAATCGCCGGTAAGAACACGCGGTGCACGGGCTGGTATGGGGGTGGGTTATTTGCCATGTCTACCAGACGGCTAAA
>JAUXAX010000030.1 GCA_030619685.1 Dehalococcoidia bacterium | reverse complement strand
AGGGGGATCGCGCGGGCCATGCGAAGAGAGGAAATCGGGAGAGGGGAACTGGGCGCATAGACCAAGACCGTCCCCGAGACCTCTTCCCATTTCTCTCCTACCTTTATCTCCCTGGCTTCGAGGCGGAGAGCGACGGCGCTGTCTGTAGGCTCAGGGTCGGCGGCGACCAGGCCCCTTATTTGCACTACGCCCTTGTCGTTATAGAACTGGAGTGTGCTCTCATCTACAGTAGGGACAGTGGTCTGGAAGCGGAAGATGCCACCGACGAGTGCGATGAGGCATAGCACAAGCAGCAGCGCCTTTCCATGACGCAAGAGGAAAGCAAGAAGCGCGACTCCAGCAACGGCGGCAATAGCGACCCAGTGAAAACCAGCCCACATGCCCAAATAGATCCCGATAATCCAGGACGAACTCAGGTATATGAGCCTCATACTTATCTCTCAAACAGGCGCCGACGAGTAGTTCTCCAAAAACCTCACCCTGTGTAGCGTCTGGACTCCTGTCACGACGAAGAATTCGTTGCCACAGGAGTGGCAACGCTACTCTTTTCGGACAGCCTGATAGGGAGCTAGCGAACGGTGATCTTGTCTCTCAACTCCTCAAATTTCGCCGGGCCGATGCCCTCCACCTCCCTCAAGTCCTCGATCCGCAGAAAAGGACCGTTCTCGTTGCGATAGTCAATGATTCTCTGGGCCAGGATCTCTCCGATCCCAGGCAGGGCTTGAAGCAACCATGCCTCAGCGGTGTTGAGGTCGATCTTCTGGGGAACATCGCCGATCTTGTACACGTAGACGCGGTCTCCGTCCCTCAGCGGGGCGGCGAGATTGAGCGTACCCTGGTCGGCGTCGGGGGTAAACCCACCAGCAGCCTCAATAGCATCTACAACGCGGTCGCCATCTTGCAACGTGTAGACGCCAGGGTTGACGACCTCTCCCTCGACATAGACATGAATCTCAGGAGATGGCGGCGAGATGACAATCTCAGCGGATTGAGGCAAGGCACACTGGCGATAGAGCAACACCGACCCACCTATCACGACAAGGGCTACCAATAGCGCAATAACAGGCGTACGGTGCCGCTCTAGCCAGTCCATGGTCTTACCATGCCTGATTCCCTTTCAGTCCTTTGGGTTATCGTATTGCCTTCAAATCCGCCTGGCTGGGCTCTTTACCTTCGGAATAAACCCTTGACCTTGTCAAAGAAGGAGGGCGAGCCAAGCTTCATCAGAAAAGTGCCCCATTCTGCTTCAGCTTTGACCTTTCGTCGGAGGTCTTTGATTCGCTGCCCCATCAGTTCCAGGACTTTCTCCTCCTCGCCAGCGTCCAGCCACGTCCCATGCCCCTGTTCGCAGAAGTCCAGTTCGAGATTATAGGCCCGGTAGTTGAAGCGTTGCATTGCCTCCCCACACTTGGGACAGAGGAGCTTGCCCTGAAAACGGCTATACTTCATGGTTCCCTTGATTTCATCTCTGTCCAGAACCGTGTCCTCCAACTGATCCAGTTCCCCATAGTCCAGCCACATCCCCTGGCACTGGGGGCACCGGTCAACCTCGACTCCTTTGTAATCCTCGACTCTTAGCTCACCATTGCATCGTGGGCAATTCATCTTCGCTTGCCTCCTCTCTAGTTTCGGCTGCCAAGTTTCTTCCTGGATCTCCCTACCGCGGGCCTATTGGTATGACCCTGCCGCTTCTCGTGGAACCGCTTCATGCCAGATCAACACGGAGTGGGATAGCCTTTCATAGCCTCTCGAGACCCGATGGCTAGGATCATATGTCAAGCCCCCGAATCCTTTCGATAGCAGGACTTGCGTTTGGGTGATTTCTGCTCAGCCACTGCCGCCTCCTGCTAGGTGGTGCAGGTAATGCGCATCCCCCAAGGCGCTACTCACTTTGACTGGACGAGGCCCGATTTTCGACCTTTGCTGCCGTTTGCCAAGCTAATCCGGAATTTGCGATATTCCGTTGCGATGCATATAATACCACAAGAAGTCTATAGCGCAACAGCGCAGCAATCGTGACGAGCGGCAGCGTTTGCATCCCTGTATCTTTCCTACGGGCCGGTGCCAGCTAAGACGAAAGAGGAGGTGAACAGATGGAGAGAAATCCCACAACACTGTATCTCTGCATATCCCGGGCAGCTGGCTTCGCAGGGTTAGTGTGCATCATCATAGCTCTGGTAACAGCTGTAACGGAGGACGTGTTGCTCGCCCTGCCACGTACCTACGTCCAGATAGCAATTGCGGCTTTTCTGTTTGCTATCTGGGGCGTGCTGTACGAGCTGAGAGACCAAGGCATAAGAACCAAGTAGGTATCAAACCGAGGCCTGAGCATTGGCGGGGCGCCACCGTTTCGCCTAGGCCCTTGTGGAGCATCATAAGCAGCGATTTGAAGGGTGACCAGCGTTGCGCCTCAAAATCCGACTGGCTGAGTTTGCTCATTAAACCCCATACCGCTCGCGCCATTCACCTCCGATAACATATAATACCACCACGAGAGGTCTTCAGCGAGAACATCTAGCAATGGGGCTTGATGTGGGGGAGCGAGCATCAGCATGGCATGGCCGCAATACACTCCAATGTCCCCCACTTAGATTACCGGGGATTGAGCTAAAGAGCGGGTCTCACTGCGCTGCACCCACCCTGCTACTAGTGGAGTTATATGCTCGTGGCGCTATGCCAGCTCGGGCTGTGGTTCTGGAGTCTCTTCCTGTTTCCCTGCCTTTGCCTTCGACAGCCTATGCTTGGCGAGCACCTTCTTGGCCTGCTCTATCTCCTCAGGCGTAACCTGCTGCCGCATCTGCTCCAGCTCGCGCATTATCTGGGCGAACCTGGGGCCCTCGGCGGCGCTAATCCATTCCAGTTGCAGCCGCTCCGGCCGTATTCCGAGCTTCTCCATACGGGCCCACAGCTTCTCAGCGCGGCGCTTGGTCCAGTGGTTGGCGTTGATGTAGTGGCAGTCGCCTATATGACATCCGGAGAGCAGAACCAGTGGAGCGCCTTTCTCGAAGGCATGAAGGATGAACTTCTCGTCCACTCTTCCGCTGCACATGGTACGGATGAAGCGGTTGTTGGGCGGATACTGTAGCCGCGACACCCCGGCCAGATCACCCCCCGCGTAGCTGCACCAGTTGCACAGGAAGCTTATGATCTTCTGCTCCGGCTCTTGCTCCAGAGCGGCATCTATCTGGGCCAGCAGTTGTGCGTCGCTGAAGTGCTGCATGGTTATGGCATCGAAGCGGCACTCCGCAGCGCAGGTGCCGCAACCAGCACATGCCGCGGTCACTACCTGTGCCTCCGTCTTGCCCTTCACGTCTACCTTTATCGCCCCGTAGGGACAGACCCTGGCGCAGACGCCGCAGTATGTGCATTTGTCCAGGTCTATCACCGCCTTAATGGCCTCGCTTGTTATGGTGCCTGCATTCAGTATGATGGCACTTCTGGCGGCTGCCGCCCCTGCCTGGGTTATGCTATCCTTAATGTCCTTCGGTGCCTCCACGCAGCCAGCGAAGAAGATGCCCGGCGTGGGTGCATCCACCGGCCTCAACTTGGGATGAGCCTCCATTACGAAGCCGTCGCTGGTCTGGGAGAGATTCAGGACGTTGGTAAGCTGCTTCAGGTCGTCCTTGGGCTCCAGGCCCAAGGACAGAATCACCATGTCCAGATCGTACTCCTCGACACGCGCTGCAGTGGTGTTCTCCACTTTGAGGCGGAGGCTTCTGGTGGCAGGGTCTTCAGTGATCTCGCCAGGCAGGCCGCGAATGTAGTGAACGCCTTCCTCCTTAGAGCGGCGGAACAGGTCCTCGAAGCCCTTGCCGAAGGCGCGGATGTCCATGTAGAAGACCCAGATCTCGGCGTCGGGATGGTGCTCTTTGATGAGCAGGCTGTCCTTCACTGTGTTCATGCAGCAAACGTTGGAACAGTAGGGATTGCCACGGTTCTCTGTTCGTGAGCCAACGCACTGAATGAAGCCGATACGCTTTGGAGTCTGGCGATCTGAGGGACGTATCAGGTGGCCCTCGGTAGGCCCGCCACCACATATCAGCCTTTCGAACTCGATAGTCGTTATGACGTTCTCAAAGCGTGTGTAGCCGTACTCGTCGAGCGGGGTGGGGTCGTATATACCCATGCCTGTGGCCACGATTATCGTGCCTACATCCAGCTCTACTATCTTGTCCTGCATGTTCAGGTCAATGCACTGCTTCTCGCAGGCATCAATGCACTTGTCGCAGGCTATGGGGTTGTTTCCCAGGCAATGCTCCATGTCGATGATATAGGCTGGGGGCACAGCCTGGGGTAAGGGTATGTATGCTGCTTTGCGCGAGGAAAAGCCTTGCTCAAACTCGTCAGGCAATACCACCGGGCAGACCTCAGCGCAATCGCCGCAGGCGTTGCACTCGTCCTCTTCCACGTAGCGTGCTTTTCTCCTCACACGCACCTTGAAGTTGCCAACGTAGCCCGATACTTCCTCCACCGTGCTGTAGGCCAGGAGTTCGATTCGGGGGTGGCGGCTCACGTCCATCATCTTGGGCCCGAGCACACATATTGAACAGTCCATGGTAGGGAAGGTCTTGTCCAGTTGCGCCATTATGCCCCCGATAGAGGGCTCCTTTTCCACCAGGTATACCTGGTGCCCGGCATCGGCCAGGTCCAGGGCTGTCTGGATTCCAGCCACCCCGCCGCCGATCACCAGAGCAGCACCGGTGACCGGTATCTCCATCTCCTTCTGGGGTTCGAGGAAGCGAGCGCGAGCTACTGCTATCTTGACGATATCCCTAGCCTTCTTGGTGGCTGCCTCACGGCCGTGGAGATGTACCCAGCTACAATGCTCCCTGATACTAGCCATCTCCAGGAGGTAAGGATTGAGCCCGGCCTCTGCCACACAGTTGCGGAAGGTTGCCTCATGGAGCCGTGGGGTGCAGGAGGCAACCACCACGCGGTCCAGCTTGTATTCCTGTATGTGCCTCTTTATCTCCTCCTGCCCGGGGTCAGCGCAGGTGTACTTATTCCTCACCGATACCACGACGTCAGGAAGCTCCTCTGCAAAACGCCGTACCTCCTCGGTGTCAACCGACCCCGCTATATTGAGTCCGCAGTCGCAAACGAAAACGCCTATTCTGAGTTCCTTTTCAGCCAACCGACTCACCTCCTAAGTCCAAAGACCGGGCTGCCAGCCATGCCAGATCCTGGATTTCGAGCTGGGAAATCTTGCCATCGCCGCTTTCCTGGGCACACCTCAGGTGTATTTGGCACTTGGGGCAGGTGGTCACCAGTATGTCTGCTCCGGTTGCCTCCGCCTGGGCGAGACGCTGTTCTTGTATCCGCCGATTTACCTCACCGCAGTACACCCAGGGGCTTGCACCACAGCAGAGCGCCTTCTCCCGGCTCTGCTCCATCTCCACCACTTCGAGGCCTGCTACTGCAGCCATGATTCGGCGGGGCTCATCGAATATCCTGGAGCATCTGCCCAGGGTGCAGGGGTCGTGATAGGTGACCCTTTTCTCAAGCTCTCCCAGACCGAGTTCGCCGCTTTGCACCAGCGGGGCTAGAACCTCTGTCAGATGCACCACCTCAATTCCCGTGCCCCCCAGCACCCTGGGGTAGTCGACCTTCAGCGTATAGTGGCATTCAGGACAGTTTGTGATGATCTTCTTCACGCCTTGGCGAGCAAACTCCTCCATGTTGGCTCTGGCCAGAGCCAAGAAGCCCTCTCTGTCCCCCTGGAGGAGCAGGTCTCTACCGCAACAGCGTTCATTGGCAAGGATATTGAAGGGTACCTGAGCGCGGTTTAGCAGCCTGAGCGCTCCTTTCACTCCTTTCAGGGTGTTCACCTCCAGATTGCTGAACATGGTGTCGAAATAGGGGGCACAGCCCACAAAGAATATCGTGCCGCATTGCTCGGATAATTCGATGTCCTGAGGTAGCCAGCTCAGCCGGTTCTGCTGCAGGTCTTCACGGGCCATCAGGTGCGTCAGCGCCTGGAGCGCTCCGCCGTGGGTGCACCGCAACTGAGTCCCTTCCGCGAGGGCCTCGGCTCTCAGGCCGTGGATGAACTCGGGAAACCCCACGTGGTAGTTGCAGCGCTCTACGCACATATAGCAACTAAGGCATTCCCAGATCGTATCATCTTGCGGCCTGCGGCTGTTTTGAGCTAATAGCCTTCTCTGCGCTATCAGACGGGGGTTAAACTCCGGGTCGTGCTGGGCAACCGGACATACCACCGTGCACTTGCCGCAGTCAAGGCAAAGTCGTATCTTGCTATCACTTATCTCTCGTTCCGTATCGAACACCTTCGAGTTGTATCCTCTCCATCAAGAAATGATAGTCCTATGTCGTTCATTGGTGGCTTGGCGAGCCACTCCCTGCTACGCTCCGGCGAGGATGGCGGGCCGCATCTGCTCGATCTCTTTGATAAAGCCAGTCACCTGCCGCACAAAGCCGGAGCCATCGCCACGGGGCATGTGGCAGAGAACCAGTCTCTCCTCCCCCAGCCCCAGTAGCCTCAGGACCCTCCGCGCCTTCTCGTACTCCTGCGCCATAAGCCCAGCGTCGATGTCAAACTGGCAGTTGTCCGGTTCACAGCCCAGGAGCATCACACCGTCTGCTCCCAGCTCAAAGGCCTTGAGTATCAGGCCCTGGTGCACCCGGGAGAGGCAGCTTACTCTGACCACTCTCACAGAGGCTGGGTAGCTGAATCCTGCCTGGGCAGCTGCCTCGATACAGCTCAGGCCGTCCCAGTTGCAGGCGAAGACAACTAAATGTACTGCTGACCTATTCATCTCGCATCAACCGCACAGGCTACTTTTCCCAGCAGGGCTTCCAGCGTGGAGCCTATCTGTTCGTCGCTCTGGAGAGGCTGAGTTATGGCACCTGTCCGGCAGTGTGCTATGCATGCCCCACAGCCGAGACATAGTGCCTGGTCGATATAGGCGCAGGGGATGCCGCTGCTGCGTTCTCTCATCTCTATGTAAGAGCATATTGCGACGCAATCGCCGCAGCCGCGGCACAGTTTGCTATCGATGATCACCGCAGTGTCCCGCGGTCTCAGGATACCCTGGTACAGATAGGCCGACGCCCTGGCGGCGGCGGCTGCTCCCTTCACGACCTGCTCCTCGGGTGAATCTCCTCCATCTGGCGATATGATGAATAGGCCATCGGTCTCTTTGATGGCGAACCCCCTGAGGACGGCAGAGTCGGCATCCGGCGCAACTCCAGAGCCGCTTTTTCGAGCAAGGATGCGACCGAGGTGGCTCTCTCTAGAGATAGCGCTAGCTTCACGAGGGATTTCCCCAGCTAGCTCTCCAAGGTTCAGTATCACCGCACCGGCTCCGATCCGGCTGGTCTGCGAGCGGCGCTTCAGCACAGCCTCATAGCCCCCCGGCGAACCTTCCAGCTCCAGTACCTGGGGCCATGGCTTGATAGTTATGCCCTGCTCCTCAAGTTGTTTCAGAAGAACATCCCTTCCCCCCAGATACTCAGGGCTGTGCTCTTCTCTGGCACCGTCCAATTCGGGACCGGAGACGACTGCTACGGAATAGCCCTGAGCCGCCAGGCTTCTCGCTGCCGCGAGGCCGCAAACCCCTGCGCCCATTACGAGCGCGCTTCCGGTCACAGAGCGCCCCTCGCTGACTGCTGGCTGAAGTCGCCTGGCCTGGGCGACACCTGACGAGACTATATCTATTGCCGTGCGTGTGGCACCTGCTGGGTCGTCTCCGTGCACCCAGGTGCATTGCTCACGGATATTTACGAACTCCACATTCCTGCCATAGTATGAGACAAGGCTATTGCTGAGATGGCTCTGACACATCACCCGCCTGTCGGTGCAGCTAAAGCATATCTGCTCCAGCCCGCAGCATCGACAGGCAGCGAGCACCACCCTGTCGAGCTTCCACTCTGCAGCCTGGGCTGCAATCCTATTTGCTCCTTCTTCGCTACATGCCTGCGATATCTCCTGAACGTTGCAGACGCCAGGAAGCTGTAGCACTTCATTGGTCACCTGGTTGAAATCTATCACGGAGCTAATGCTGCCGCCGCAGCGGCACAGGATCACGCCGATGCGTGCTTCCCCTACTCCGGCTGGCTCTGCCTCCCCAAGCCTTTGGGCCACCTCTACAGTCGGACTGCCTGCGGTATCCGCAGCAGCAGGGTGTGCTTCCTCTTTCAGCCTGAGCTCGGCGGCGGCCTCCAAGGCGACGGCCGAAGCAAGGGCAAGCTCGACTTCCAGGTTGCGATCTCCGTCTACCTCCACTGTGTAGATGCCCGGTCTTGTGATCTGGAGAGGAGTGCTTAGGGCAATACTGCGCTGACGCGGATAGGTGTCTCTCCCATTATTAGCGGAGGCAAAATCGATTATGAGCTCGGCACCTATATCCAGCTGCTCGACCTTATCCTTGTGCAGAACTGCGCCCAGTTCGCACACCTGCTCACATTCCATGCATTCGCTGCACAGGCTGCAGTTGAGGCAGCGCTGGGCCTCGCGCTCACCAACTTCCAAAGGTAGCCCCAAGGCAATTTCCTCAAATCTGCCTACCCTTTTGTAGGGTGGAATAGCCGGCATGCGGGCTCGTTTGTGATAGGAAGCATCTCTTTCCCTGACATCGACCTCAACAGGTTGAGGCTTCTCCAGACTGCGACCCTTCCTCAAATCGCGTCCTCTCAAGTACCGGTCTATCGACTCCGCCGCTTGTAGCCCAGCGGCCACAGCCTCCACCACATTGTTGGGTCCCGCGACGCAATCGCCGCCGGCGAATATGCCTGGTATCCTGGTCTCAAGGGTTAGAGGGTCCACCCTCATAGTGGCATCGTCGCTATCGATCTCAAGCCATCTTATGTTTAGCAGGGAACTGTTGGGCCGCTGTCCTATGGCTATCACCACATGGTCAGCATCGATCACAAACTCCGAGCCTGGTATGGGCTCGGGCCTGCGGCGGCCATCGACCTCCATTTCGCCCAATCTCATCCGCTGGCAGCGTATTCCGGTTACCTTGGTCCCATCGCCGAGTATCTCCACGGGCTGTGTCAGGTACTCTATAGATACGCCTTCGTTGATGGCCTCCTCCACTTCGTCCCGCACCGCAGTCATCTCCTCCGCTGTGCGGCGATAGAGTATTCGCACCACTCCCTTGCTCCGTCTCTTCACCGTTCTGGCCGAATCCACGGCGCTATTGCCGCCGCCAATGACTACCACGTTGGAGCCCACGGAGGCGCCGACTTTCAGATTCAATGCAAACAGCAGAGACATGGCATCTACCACGCCCTCAAGGTCTTCACCGGGGATGTTCAAACCTATATTTTGGTGAGCACCTATAGCGAGGAAAAAGGCCCGATACCCTCGCTCTCTCAGATCGGAGATTGTTACATCACGGCCTACCGTCACCCCCGTCTTTATGTCCACACCCAGGGCCTTAATCGCTTCCACTTCTCTCTCGCGCACCTCGTGGGGCAGGCGGAATCTGGGAATACCTGTGGCCACCATCCCACCAACCACCGCGTGGGATTCAAATATGGTGGGGCCATAGCCGCGGCGCGCCAACTCCCAGGCGGCGGCAAGCCCTGCAGGGCCACTGCCAACGATGGCTATCTTCTCCCTTCTCGACCCGGCTGGGGCCTTGCGTCTGTAGTTGATGCCGCTGGGGGCGTTGTCGGCAGCATAGCGATGGAGGGCTGGGATGAATACCGGGCTGTCAGCTTCGCCCAGCTTGCAATTGTCCTCGCAGGGATGTGTGCATACGCGGCCAAGCACCCCCGCCAGAGGTGCTGCCTCGTTTATCAGGTTGAGGGCCTCGTCCACCCCACCCTTGGACAGCAGGGAGACAAACCCCTGAACATTGATGCTGAGTGGGCACGCTGCTCGGCAGGGGGCAACCCCGCTCTTCTCTATACAATACGCTGAGGGTATCGCCTTGGTATCCACAGCAGGTGCGTGGATGGCACTGTGGCTCGCCCTCCGGCCGTTCAGCAGGAAGGGCACTTGCACTGAGCATGCCTCCTCGCAGCGGCCGCAGCCGGTGCACAGATCCTCTCGCACATAGCGAGGTTGTCTGGTTGCCCTTATCGTGAACCTTCCCTGCTTACCTGTTATGTTGGTAACATCAGAGTTGGTGTAAAGGGTAACCAGTGGGTGGCTCGCTGCCCGCAGCAGCAGAGGCCAGATGCTGAGCATCTTCTTAGAAGAAGTGGGTAAGGCGCTGTGAACAGTATTGTCCAAGCCCAGTGAAGAAGAGGAGGTGATTATGTTGACCTCCACGCCCAGCTCCGCCAGGGTCAGGGCAGCCTGCGCTGCGCCCACGCTGTCACCGATGACAGTTACTCCCCTAGCCATTTACACCCTCGCTTCGCCCCCCGTGCTCCAACCCGTAGTTATATCCTAACTCGAAGGCCTTGGTATTAAGCTCCTCTGTTCCCTTGGGTACAGAGGTCAGGACGGAATTCTTTAGGGCCTCAGGGGAAACCACGTCGCCCACGGCCACCAGAAAACCCAGCGTGATGATATTCGCCACCACCACCCGGCCCATGTCCCGCGCCATGCGGGTAGCAGGTATCGAGAGTGGCGCCGGGTTTTGGGACGGATCGGGCTTCACCAAATCTGGATCGATAATCATCAAGGTTTCCGCAGGGGGATTGCGACCGTACCTGTTATAGGCCTCTTGCGATAGGATAATGAGTACGTTCGGGTTCTGCACGTAGGGGTAGCCTATGGGTTCATCGGAGATCACCACCTCGGCAGTACAGGAACCGCCGCGGGCCTCCGGCCCGTAGCTCTGGGTGAGGGTGGAGAAACCGTTACCATATATGGAAGCGGCCTGTCCGAGTATCTGCCCTGATAACACCACCCCCTGTCCGCCAAATCCCGCTATTCTTATTTCCTTTGTACCCAAGCTCTTGCACTCCAGTCTATTGTCATTGCAAAGGCAAACACCTTTCGGCAGCCTATTGCTTCTTCTTCTCGCATGCTCTGTCAAGCGCTAGCTTGCACAGGTCCCAGAATGTCGGACGCTCGATGTCAACAAACTTGCCCACCACAATGGGGCCATCCGAAGTGATGGCTACATCCTTGGGATCGGCTCCGTCTTTGACTATGCTTCTCTCCTGGTACATGTGCATCGTGTCCAGCCCCTTCGACTGCTTGTTCATGCGTCCGTACAATTCCGGGCAGGGGCTCAGTACTTCGATGAAGCTGAATCCGGGTTTGGTCAGTGCCTCAGCGATAGATCTCTCCAGTTGACGTATGTGCAGCACCGTCCAGCGGGCAACGTATGTGGCGCCACTGGCAGCCACTAGGTAGGGCACATTGAAGGGATATTCGAAGTTGCCGTAGGGCGAGGTGGTGCTACGCGCTTCTAGGGGGGTGGTAGGCCCCAACTGCCCGCCGGTCATCCCGTAATTGAAATTGTTTACGCAGATGACGGTCATATCGATGTTGCGGCGGGCGGAGTGGATAAGATGGTTGCCCCCTATAGCCATCAGGTCGCCGTCTCCGGAGAAGACCACCAAGTTCAACTCGGGATTTCCCAGCTTCAAGCCGGTAGCGAAGGGGAGAGCACGCCCGTGTGTGGTGTGGAAGGAGTCCAACCTAACATAACCCGCTACCCTACCAGCGCAGCCTATTCCCGAAACCAGCGCCATTTTGTCCGGATCCAGACCAGCCCGCCCAACAGCCCTGATAAAGCATCCCACTGCTGGCCCTATGCCGCATCCGGCACACCAGATGTGCGGCATCATGTCCACCCTTAGCAAGGATTCTATGGTGTTTCCCTCTACCTTTACCGTGCTCGTCATTGTACTGCTTCCTTTATGGCCTTCAAGATGGTCTGGGGAGGGTGCACGCCGCCTCCCATGTGCGGCACTAGCAAAGTGCTGGCCTTTCCTGCAGCACACCGCTCCACTTCCAAGACAATCTGGCCGTAGTTTATCTCGGGTACCACGAAGGCCTTGACCTGTTGCGCAAGCTCCCTGATGCGGTCCTCGGCAAACGGCCACACCGTTATCAGCCGTAGCAGGCCCGCTCGAATCCCCTCATCCCGTGCCTGCTGCACCGCGAAATTGGCAATGCGAGCGGTGATTCCATAGGCGCAGACTATAACCTCTGCATCCTCGACCGCGATCTCTTCATATTTTACTATGTTGTTCCTGTTAAGCCTGATCTTATCCACCAGCCGGCGCACCAGGTGGTCCTGGGCCTCGTCAGTTATTACCGGGTATCCTCTCTCATCATGGGTAAGGCCGGTAACGTGGAAGCGGTAACCCTCGCCGGCTATGGCCATGGGAGGGACCAAATCCTCGTCTGGTCCATAGGGCAGATATCGCTCTGGCGCCACATCGGGGCGCCGCCGATTTACAAGTTTCTTAGGTGCTATACGTGGTATCATTACCTTCTCGCTCATATGCCCCACAGCTTCGTCGGACATCACAAGCACAGGGACCCGGTATCTCTCCGACAGGTTAAACGCCATGATAGTAAGGTCGAATATCTCCTGGGGAGAGCTGGGGACAAGCGCAATGATCTCATAGCTGCCATGGGAGCCCCATCGCGCCTGCATCATGTCTCCCTGTGCCACAAGGGTGGGCAACCCGGTGGATGGCCCGGCACGCTGTATATTAACCAGAACGCAGGGCGTTTCCAGCATCACTCCCAGGCCCAGGTTCTCCATCATTAGACTGAATCCGGGGCCAGAGGTGGCTGTCATTGCCTTCATTCCCGCCCAGGATGCACCCAATACGGCATTCATAGAGGCGATCTCGTCCTCCATCTGGACATATACGCCCCCCACGCGGGGGAGCCGCTCACTCATTCTCTCAGCTACCTCGGTGGCTGGCGTGATAGGATAGCCAGCGAAGAAACGGCACCCTGCACTGATGGCCCCTTCGGCGCAGGCCACATCGCCGTTCATAAAAAACGTTCCGCAAAGCACTCCGTCTTCAGACATAAAGAAATCCCGTCAGCTTTCGTTGTCGTTTGATACCACGTGGATGGCGAATTCGGGGCAGAGGACATCACACAGGTCGCAGCCCAGGCACTTACTCTCGTCTGCTACAGTGGCGAGTGTATAGCCCTTGGAGTTCAGTTCCTCGCTCATCTCGAGTGCACCCCTCGGGCAGAACTCCACGCAGTAGCCGCACCCCTTGCATCTCTCCTTGTCGATCAGCACTCTTGGTGGCCTGGCGGCCTTTTCCGCCTGATCGAAGGGTGTTCTCCACAACTTCATAGCAGCACCTTTTACGTTGACATTCTACAGCGGTTTCCAATTTCCGAGGACTCCCCCGCCACGGCTCCCCTGGCTTGGTCTTGGTTGCAACTGTGTGCAATTAGCCTCCGTGCGGTGAACTATTCCCCCACAACACTTCAGTATATCAAATTCGAAATTCCTTTACAAATCTCCTCGCGTCTGGGGATGCGATGAACCGCGGGTTCATCTGTGATACAATAGATATTAGGTGCACTTGCCCTTCAGGCATCCTGATCTGAAGGCGGACAGCTTTGGAGGTGATTGAAAATGAGGGACGAAGAGACAAGGAAAGTTGTACGGGAGGGGTATGCCAGAATTGCTAAGCAGGGTGCCTCGTGTTGTGCTCCTGCAAACTCGTCCTGTGGAAACACTGGTTTAGCGCAGGATATTAGCAGGAGCATAGGATATAGCGAGCAAGAACTTGGAGCGGTTCCGGAAGGGTCAAATCTGGGCCTTGGCTGCGGAAATCCTGTTGCGCTCGCCTCTTTGCGGGAAGGCGACATGGTTCTTGACCTCGGCTCAGGTGCGGGATTCGATTGCTTTCTCGCTGCTAACAGAGTTGGCAAAGAGGGGAGGGTTATCGGGGTGGATATGACGCCGGAGATGATCGAAAAGGCAAGAGAAAACGCCTCCAAGGACGATTACGGAAATGTAGAGTTCAGGCTCGGGGAGATTGAGAACCTACCCGTTGCTGATAATTATGTTGACGTGGCCATTTCGAACTGTGTCATCAATCTCTCTCCTGACAAGGGCAGGGTCTTTAAGGAAACGTTCAGGGTGCTGAAGCCGGGTGGCAGGCTTATGGTCTCCGACATAGTTTTGCTAAAGGAACTGCCGGATCCCATAAAGAACTCTATTGAGGCCTACGTTGGTTGTCTCGCTGGAGCGATGATGAGGGACGAATACCTGAGGGCCATGGAAGGGGCCGGATTTCAGGATGTAGGGATAGTTGATGAGACATGTTTTCCAATCGAGCTCATGGCCAATGATCCCACTGCATGGGCGATCATGAAAGATCAAGGAATAGCACTTGAGGAAGTGAAAGAGTTTGCAGGTTCGGTCGTAAGCATAAAAGTCCAGGGGGTCAAGCCAGACGGGACAGCCTAGCGCAATGCAAATACAGCATTGAAAACGATATCTGCAGGGTGCGCTTCGATAACGCGGCCTGTGCGGCTCGCTTTGTTCACCCAAAACGGGAGTGACGGCTTGGCAAATCCCCGAAACGTCCCCATCCACAAACCACGCTGGAAGTTGCTTCCCTAGCAACGCCGGTGCCCGTAGCGACAGCCAACGTCTAACCGGAACCCAACGGAAATTGCGAGCTGCACTAATTCCACTAAAATCTTATACGAACACGGGTCGCCCACAAAAGGTTACAATGATTATGGTCGCAACAAATGGTTTGCATAGGCGCTTGACAAAGACGCCTCAGATTAAGGTCTTGGCTGTCAAGGGATCAGCGGCTACAGGCATCAGAATCAAACTCCTTTTGCGGACTGATGTCCCGCTTCTTGGCATCCTTGAAGCCCTGCCCGAAGTGGAGAGGGTCTCAGATGGGCTCAAAGAGGCTGACAAGATGTACCCTCCTCAACACAGAGGAGACGAACCCCCTGTCAGAAGAATAGTAGTAACGACCAAAAAATGAAGTCTTGATATCGTTGCTTTGGCTTGGTCTATCTCAGGCCTTCTGGACCTCGGTTGAGTCAGCGTGCTCAGCAATGGGCTGACCTTCGGAGACGATGGGTATCTCCACCACAAAAGTCGCTCCTTTGCCAGGCTTGCTCCTGGCATACATATGGCCTCCATGCTCTTCGACGATACCATAGCAGATGCTAAGACCAAGCCCTGTTCCCTTTCCCACTCCTTTGGTGGTGAAGAACGGGTCAAATATGCTCTTCAGGTCGTCTTCTGGGATGCCAGGTCCGTCGTCAGTAAAAGCTGCTTGGACCATTTCGCCTACCCTTTGCGTCTTGACAGAAAGCTTACCTTTGCTATGGGCCTCTGTCATAGCCTGCTCGGCGTTGCTAATAATGTTCACAAAGGCCTGGTGCATCTGATCGGAGTCAGCCATGGTCATTGGGAGGTCGGGAGCCAATTCCACCAATACCTCTATATTGCTGAGCTTCAGCCGGTAGGCGTGCAGTTCCAGAGCCTTCTCAATGGCTTCGTTTATGGAGATAAGGCGTTTATCGGGCTTATGCCTGCGGGCGAAGCGAAGCAGGCTAGCGGTGATTCTGGTGGCGCGCTGTGCCTCTCTGTATATGGTTTCCACATCGCTCTTTACGGTTTCATCCAGGTTGTCCCTGTCTGTGAGAAACTGAGCAAAAGCCTGGACTGCGGTGAGGGGGTTATTCAACTCGTGGGCAATGCCTGCTGCCAGTTCACCGACTGCTGCTAAGCGGCCGGCAAGTTGAAGCTGCTGCTCCATCCTCTTGCGGTCGGTGATGTCACGGAAATTCGCAACTATACCTGCCACTGCCGGATTATCGAGGAGGTTTCTGCCCAGCACCTCAAAGGTACGCCACGAACCATCCCGGTGCTGGCCACGTATCTCCATGTGCACAGTGGCACCTGGATTTTGCATCAATTGCTGAAAGGCATCGGCTGCCTTTGGGATATCATCAGGGTGAACAGCTCCAAAAGGATTCTTGCCATGCCGAGCTTCCCCAAACATACGTTCGAAGGATGGAGTTTTGAAGCGGATGGTTGTGTCACTGTTGAGAACTACAATGACGTCTAGTGCGTTTTCCAGGAGTACTCTGAGGTACTCTTCACTACGTCGCACTGCCTCCTCAGCCCGCTTGCGCTCGGTGATGTCGCGGGCTATCACCAAAATCTCAACGGGGCGTCCATCAGACTCACGCAGGAAAGTGCAGTTTACCTCGACCGGTACTGTAGAACCATCCTTGCGATTCAACTCAATCTCCAGCGTCCGCGACCTGGCCAGATCCTTCTGTTTCATGTTTTCCACGGCCAGTTCTTCTGCAAGAACCTTCATGGCAAGCTCAACCGAAGCAGGGGTAAAGACTGCTTGCATGTTCTTGCTCATGGCTTCCTCAACGCTGCAGCCCAGCAGGTAGGTAACAGAAGGACTGATGTAGGTGAGACGCATGTTCAAATCGACGGTCCAAATGACATCTGTCGCGTTATCGGCGAGTAGACGGTAGTGCGCCTCACTCTCTCGCAGGGCCTCCTCCATTCGCCTGCGCTCGGTGACGTCTCTGGCGACTGCGATTATCTCAAGAGCGTCTTTGCCCGGTATCTGCGAGAGGGAGTATTCGATATCTACAAAGCTTCCATCCCTCCTTTGGAACTTGCTTGCGCCACGGAAAAGCCCGTGCTTTTTTATCGCAGTGGCAATTGCTCTGGTGAATTCCGAAGGACTGATGTCGCTCGGGTAAAAGAAACTCGCGTTCTTGCCGAGCAGTTCCTCTTTCGGGTAGCTGTATATTTCCTCGACTCTGTCATTACACCAGGTAATTACTCCTCCCTTGAACGTGAACACTGCATCAGTTAGATTTCCCACCAGCGCCGAGTAGTGTTCCTCCGACTCTCGCAGAGCTTCCTCCGCCCGCTTGCGCTCACGGCGCACCTCTGCTTCGCGCAACTCCCGTTCGACAGCGGGGGCAAGTCGCGCCAGATTGCTCTTCATTACGTAGTCGTGGGCACCGGCTCGCATGGCTGCCACCGCAGCCTCTTCGCCGATAGCGCCGGAAACGATTATGAATGGCAGGTCGAGCCCTTTTTCCTTCACCATCGCCAACGCCGCAGGCATACTGAAGCGCGGCATAGCGTAGTCGGAGAGGACGATATCCCACGTCTGCTGTTCGAGAGCGGCATTTATGGCTTCGGGCGTGTCGACCCGTTCAAAGGTCGGCTCATAGCCGCCGCGCCGCAGCTCACGCAGCACTAATAGAGTATCGTCTTCTGCATCCTCAACGATCAATACGCGAAGTGGTGTGCTCATCTAAGCTGTCCTCATCTTCGGCGGAGCAACATTCAATACCAGCCAGTACAGCCCCAGTTGCTGCACTGCCTGGCCGAATTGGACGAAGTCCACAGGTTTACGAATGTAGCTGTTGACACCCAGGCTATAGCCCTCAATCAGGTCTCGCTCCTCTTTGGAAGAGGTGAGTATGACCACGGGGAGGAGCTTTGTGCGCTTGTCGGCGCGGATGCGTCGCAATACCTCCAGACCATCGATCTTGGGCAGCTTCAAATCCAGCAGGATAAGCTCTGGCATAACGCTGTTGTCACGACCGGCGTAGCTGCCATTGCCAAACAGATAGTCCAGCGCCTCGACCCCATCATGTGCCACCACCACTTCGTTCAGAATATTGTTTTTCTCGAGTGCGCGTAGAGTCAGCACCTCGTCGTCGGGGTTGTCTTCCACCAACAGGATGATTTTGTTGTTCATCTGTCACCTCTTTCTTGGCTAAAGTGTGAAGTAAAATGTAGCGCCCTGGTCCACTGCGCTTTGCGCCCAGATGTTGCCGCCGTGGCGGTGAAGGATGCGCTGTACTGTAGCCAGGCCGATGCCAGTGCCTTCGAACTCGTTTGATGAGTGCAGGCGCTGGAAGGCGCCAAACAGTTTGTCCGCGTAGGCCATGTCGAAGCCTACGCCGTTGTCGCGCACGAAATATGCGGATTGGCCGTTGGTTTCAGCACAGCCGAATTCTATCGTTGCGGGTGAACGCTTGTTGGTGAACTTCCACGCGTTGCCGAGCAGGTTCTCCAGCGCTACCCGCAGCAGGTGGACATCGCCTGTGGCGACTAACCCTGGGCTGATGATGAGCTCCACCTGGCGCTCGGGCTGGCTTTGCTGAAGCTCCATTGCGATCGTCTGCGCCAGTGCACTGAGATCGACCGTCTCGCGCCGCATCTCGCTGCGTGTCACGCGTGAGAGACTTAGAATATCGTCGATGAGCTCCGCCATACGCTGGCTGGCCGAGCGCACACGCTGGAGGTAGTCTTGGCCTTCCTCGTCCAGCTTGCCGGTGTAGTCCTCCAGCAGCACCTGGCTGAAGCCATCGATGCTGCGCAGAGGGGCACGCAGGTCATGTGATACGGAATAGGCAAAGGCCTCCAGTTCCTTGTTGACGGCCTGGAGTTGCGTGGTGCGTTCGATGACTCGCTGCTCAAGCTCTTCATTGAGACTGTGGATCTTTTCCTCAGCCTGCTTGCGCTCAGTGATATCCCTGATAACCACGGAGAGAGCTGGCTTGCCTGCATACTCTATGACCCTGGTCCCAAGCTCAACCGGACGTGTCTTTCCATCCTTGCTTACCAGGGTTATTTCATATTGCTCCGGCACGGCCTCGCCGCGCTGTCTCTGTGCACGCACTTTTGATAGCCCGTCTACTATTTCTGGTGGCAGAAGTTCCTGGACAGTCCTGCCCACTACCTCTTCCTGCTCATATCCAAACATCTCCGCAATCCTTGCATTGGCAAAAGCTACTGTAGACCCTTGAAACACGCAGTAGCCATCGTTCATTTCTTCAAGCAAATACTTGAATCTCTCCTCCGATCCTTGCAGCGCATCCTTAGCCAGCTTGAGATCGGTGACGTCTTTGATTGAAAGCAAAACTGCTATTCTTCCCTTATGTTCAATTCTTGTACCAACAGCGTTTATCCATATCTCTCCACCACCTTGGGTCCTCACCCGAACTTCGTATCTCTGACGCCGCTCTTGTTCAAACAGATCCTTTTCAAAACCCTCGATGGCTATATGTTTATCGTCTGGGTGAATGCTGTCAAGTAGATTGCTCCCAATCATATCTTCTGCAGAATCAAATTCGAGCATTTTCGCAGCACGTTTATTAGCGAGCACTACTTTTATCGTTTTGCCATCAATAACAAGCAGACCAACATTTGTGCTGTTGAATAGGACTCTATAGTCGTTCTCGCTTTGTCGCAGCACCTCCTCCGCCCGCTTGCGCTGGTTGATGGCGGCTTGCGCATAGATGGCGAACGCGATGAGAGCGCACACCGCCAATAAACGCATCCACAATTGATGCCAATCTACGGAAAACATTTGCCCGACAAAATTACCCTCGTCGAATACAAAGACCATCATAATGGCGTCAACAATCCAGAACAGCACTATCGCAAGCCCGAAGCCGATCAAGATCATTCTGTTGGGCATACGCATATGATGTGTGCCTTTATCCTTCATCTTGCATCTTCTCCATCTGCTTGCGCTCGCTGGTGCAGGCAGCTTTCGGATAGGCTTTATCTAGCACTGTCTTTCTCTTACCTGCCATGCCAACCTCCTCGCCCAAAGTGCAAGTCACTGGGCTGGGGAAACTGGCTACCTTCTCACCGGCCAGCACCGTTTCCACGTAAGATTCCTCCACGAGGTTGTGTCTTCAATCGAATACGTCGCTTAAGAATATTCAGTCGTCTTCGACTTGCGTAAACGAAATTAGCACATCCTTCACCTGGTATACAATGGTTATTTCGCGCAATTGCAATGGGAAAATAGTACTGCAATCGCTGAAGAGATGTGGCGGCATGCTGATTCTGGCTGCAGCCAATAGTGCTGCCCGGCCGCTACGGATGGCGATAATACTCAGCTTACCCGTCGCTTTCTTTGGAGTTAGTCCCAGAACTTTTTATCAGTGGAAGCGGCGGTATGACCCTTAGCGCCTGGAGAGCCTAGAGAATCGCTGACGTCGCCCCGAGCATTTACGCCACCCCAGAGCTTCACCGGAACCGGTAACGACAGTGACTAAGCGAAGAAAAGAATATCCCTGCTGAAAGAAAATGAAAGAAGGGATATGATGTGTCACTAATCATCTTGCAAACCGAAATATATTGTGTTATGTTTAGAAAGCTTTGCCCTGATTACTACTGAATGTCAGCGAGCAGGGATATGTGGGAGGGGTGGCTTGGATCTATTTGTTGATGATACCACGCTAAGAGATGGTGAGCAGACAGCAGGGGTGGTGTTCACCAACGAGGAGAAGGTGCGCATCGCCAGGATGCTCGATGAGATGGGCATCCACGAGATCGAGGTAGGTGTCCCTGCTATGGGGGGCGATGAGATGGCAGCGATCAAGACTATTATCGCCCTGGGGCTACGGTCGAGAATCCTCACCTGGAATCGGCCAGTTATCTCAGATATCGACTCCTCGCTGAAATGTGACACCAGGGCTGTTGCCTTGAGCATCCCTGTTTCGGACATCCATATACAATATAAACTTCGGCAGAGCCAGGGATGGGTTCTGGAGAGTATCAAAAAGGCAACCAGGTATGCCAAGAGCCATGACCTCTACGTCTCGGTTAACGCTGAGGATGCCTCCAGGGCCGCCCCTGAATTTCTTAGCCAGTTTGCTCAGAATGCCAAAGAGGCTGGTGCTGACCGTATGCGCTTCTGCGATACTGTTGGCGTTCTGGAACCCTTCAGAACCTACGAAGTAATTCGCCGCTTGATCGAGGAGGTCGGCCTCGATATCGAGATGCATACCCATGATGACTTTGGTATGGCTACAGCCAATGCCATGGCGGGTATCAAGGCAGGAGCCAGATACGTCAATACCACGGTCAACGGTCTGGGCGAGAGGGCTGGCAATGCTTGCCTCGCCGAGGTGGTTATGGCTCTGAAACACATTGAGAAAATCGATCTCGGCATCGATACCACCCGACTTCGCGCTATCTCCCAATACGTAGCTGAAGTTGCACGGCGACCCTTACCGGCGAGCCAGGCGATCACCGGGGACAAGATCTTCGCCCACGAGTCGGGCATACATACCGATGGGGTGCTTAAGAACCCACGTACATACGAGGCCTTTTCTCCTGAGGAAGTAGGCCTGGAGCGGCAGATCCTGGTGGGCAAGCATAGCGGTTCTCACTCTATTCATTTCAAGTTCACTAACGAATTCGGAATTGATCTTCCTGATGATTTAGCCCATGAAATCCTGGTACGTGCTAGGGCTATGGCGGTAAGGCGAAAGAGGGCGCTGTTTGACAAGGAGTTGGCGCTTATTTATCAAGAGGTGTGCAAGGAGAGACATCTTGACTTGCCTCCTGTGAAAATGTTGGGCTAATGTCTTAATTAACTCTGGAGGGGCGCAATGGATAGCGGTATTGCAAGCTTTCTCTCTGTTCTCTCAGTGGAAAAGGGTTCTTCCAACAACACGCTCGACGCATATAGAAACGACCTCAGCCAGTTTGCTGCGTTCGTGCGTGAGCAAACCGCCAAGAGTGACGGGCCTCTGCCAAGCTGGGGAGTTGTTGATCGGTCTTTGCTGCTGAACTACTTGATCAACCTCAGCGAGCGGAGCTATGCCCCGGCCACGATGGCACGCAAGGTAGCTGCAGTTAAATCCTTCTTTAATTTCCTGGTTGCCGAGGGCACGCTGGAGAAGAACCCGGCGGAGGGTATAAGCGGTCCCAAGGTAGGGAAATCCTTGCCCAAGGCGATTTCGGTTGCTGAGGTCGAGAAATTGCTAGAGCAGCCGGATAAGCTTTCCACCCCGGCGGGGAAACGAGATAAGGCAATGCTGGAGCTACTTTATGCCACCGGGATGAGGGTGACCGAGCTGGTATCGCTTAACGTGCGCGATGTAAATCTGCGAGCTGGCTTCGTGCGCTGTTTTGGCAAGGGCTCCAAAGAGCGGATTATCCCCATTCATAGCAAGGCTATCAGAGCAGTCAAAAGCTATCTTGATGATGTCCGTGCCCGTCTCCTTGGGGCCACTGGAGAGACGGCCCTATTCCTCAACCGCCGGGGTCAGCGGCTCACAAGGCAGGGTTTCTGGCTCATCCTTAAGGGTTATGCCAAGAAAGCGGGGATCGAGGCCGAGATAACCCCCCACGTCCTGCGCCATAGCATAGCCACCCATCTGCTACATAGCGGGAAGATGAACCTTAGGGAGCTTCAGGAATTGCTGGGGCATGCCAATATCTCCACTACTCAGGTCTATACCCATCTCACAACCGAGCGCATGCGCCGGGTGTATGATAGCGCCCACCCTCGTGCGGAGTGAATTCGTAAGCGTTCAGCTATCAGTTTCTCAGCACTCAGCGACTCACCGATTGCTGAATATGGTAGTGAAAGATTTCAGAAGCTTAAAAGTATGGCAGAAGGGTCACAAAGTGGCACTGTCCATATATGAAGCCATACTATTCTCTCCCCGGCATGAAACCTACGGATTGGTAAGTCAACCTCGAAGATATGCTTCATCAGTCCCGGCAAATATCGCAGAGGGACGCGGATTATCCTCTGGGCTATTCTGTAGTTTTCCTGAAAAGGTGATGAGGTGTTTGTTTCGGTAATCGGCAGTAGCCGAT
>JAUXAX010000029.1 GCA_030619685.1 Dehalococcoidia bacterium | reverse complement strand
CTCTCCCCGTGAATGGCAAAGACATTTTCACGTTTCTTACACTTCTTCTAGGAAATAAAGACTAATAGGCTTCTCTTAAGACTGCACGGATTCTCCCCCAGCGCGGTTTTTGCCTTGCCCCCACCATTCCGTGCTCCCTATCTTAATATGCGCTATTCTAATTCATCTCGGCCCTAAATTCAAAGCAATGGTTTCGCACAAAGCGCCTCTCCCCTGAAGGAAATGTCGTTGCTGCAGTCGGGATGGATCCCAGTTGAGCTGCCACATGGATAGTACACCTGAAGATATGGACATAAGAGATATCGGAGCCTGCCACTGCTCATTCCCTCCTCGTACCCGCACTGTCACCTGATCCCCGGGATGCCAGCAGGCCGCCAAAGGTCAGGCCGGCAGCACAGAACATCACCGCCCCAAAACCCAAAAAATGTGATACGGCACCTCCCAGCAAAGGCCCAAGGCCGCCACCCAAGTGATTCGTGGAGTAGAGCAAGCCGACTGCGGTACCGCGCTCCACATTCCTTCCCAGGAGAAAGGTCAGTGCGCCGACGAAGAGACAGGACCAGGCAATGGCCAGGACTATCTGAACAGGAACGAGCTGCAAGTAGTGGCTCGCTATCCCGTAGATGATAAACACCCCCATAGAAAGAAGTAGCCCGATTGTGAACATGCGCTCCGGGCTGAACCGTTGAACTAATTGCATGGCTACGAATTGTCCGCCCACATTGATCGCCCATATGATGCCAATCCACTCTTTGTTCGCACCAATACTCACCAAGAACAAAGGGAAGATAGCCCAAATGGCGCTGGCACCCATATGCCTCAGCAGGAAGGGTAGATATATCTTGCGGTTGGCCCATACTATACCCACCGGAAAAGCGGGCACACTAATGTGGTCACGCGGTTCCTCCCTCAGTGACAACGATATTAACAGGGCTAGCCCTGCTCCTGCAGCGCTGGCGATAAACAAAGCCTCATAGTCCTTGATCGCTGCCGCAGCAAGCGAACCGAAGAGAGCGCCGAGAGCGCCATAGGAGGCGAAGCTGCCAACACGCGATCCAAGCTCGTAAACGTAGGCCATAGTAGCGCCTGCTGAGATGCCAAAAGAGAAGCCGACAAAACCTCTGACTAGCAGCAATATGATGGGATTCGGCGCGACGAGCTGAAGGAGATAAGCCACCACTGCCAGACCCAGCCCATACCTGATGAATACCAACCTGCCATGTTGGTCTGACAGCCTGCCAAACAAGAAAGCGGACACGAAAACTGCCATGCCATATGACGACATAATGAGTCCTACCTGGAGCTTCGATGCCCCCATGTCGTCGGCATAGAGTGGCATGAAGATGAGGGAGAGATGCATTGAAAAATTGGGGAGAAAGCTCACCAATGCGAGACGGAATGGCGACGAGGAGGACGGTATGCGACGAAGATATTGCATCCTCCGCCCTTCTCCTAGAGGCAACAACCTTTATAAATATATCTCACCAAACTCAAAATCCCTTGGGAGTGTGGCGACTGACCAGAGTGAGAGACAACCTCGTTTTCAGGGCCAGCCCCACTTATTGGCACAGTTAGGCAAAGCGCTGATGATACTGAAACCCCAGATGGCAATGCTGCGGTGAGTTCTTGAACCGCAATCAAGATTGTCAGCAAAATCTGCCAACTACTTCCTTAGAGCCTAGCAGCAAGATCTGACAGGCCTATGCTATGGAGCTTTTCCTTGGCAGGACGCCCCTCAGCGTCAAGAGGACGCAGCTTGTAGTACTCCTTGAGCATGAGTCCCATATCGGGCACAGAGCCAGCGGCTCCACCCTCCTTCGTCGGCGTAAGCATTCGCTGTGGCAGTCGATCATCTGCTGCCCTCACGCCCATAAGGTTGCCCAAACCCCTCTTGAGCAACCAGATCCTCTCACCACACTCCATCATCTCCTCTAGATTGTAATCAAAACCTGTCGTCGTCCTCAGCACATCAAGCAGATCACCCAAGCTCAGAGAACCCATGACAAACTGACAGATTATCGCAGAATTCACAACCATCCCCAGGTTCTCACAGATCATGGTCATCTTCGCCTTACCTTCACTCGTCTTCGCCTCATACCCCCCGGGCAATCCAATCTCCGGGTAGCAAGTTCCATCCGCTTCAACAGCAAGAACCAGGTGTTGATTGTGACAGGCGCCGCGTATAGAGGTAGCATAGGCTAACCCTAGGCCATGCCCCACCCGGGGGTCATGCATGGGGACCTCAAGGCCTTTGCTCTCAATTGCGTAATCAACGGCGTTCCCGCCGATCATCTGCGCAGCGCGTCTGCTCCCCTGCGCCAGAACGTCCCCAAACCCCTCACGTCGTGCAATCCTTTCCACCATCTCCAATACGGCATCGACATTGCCCCATTTCAAGGCAATGCCACCTGTATCCCCACCACCAATGATGCCATTCTCAAAGCAATCGATGGCAAAGGCAATGGTGCAACCACAGGAGATGGTATCAACACCATACCTGTTACAAGCCTCATTTATCTTTATGAGCCCCGCCAGATCGTCGATCATGAGCATGCTTCCGAAGCTAGCAAGGGTTTCGTATTCCGGCCCTGGCCCTTCCTCTACTCTGTAGGGGCCCTCTTTGACACTGACTACCCTCTTACAAGCAACAGGACATCCATAACAGGCGATGGTCCTGACCAGAAACTTCTCCGTCAGAGCTTGCCCGCTTATTTTAGAGGCCAGGGCGAGGTTTTCACCCAGGGCCCAGTTCTTGATCGGCAAGTCACCGCGTCTCGCTCCCTCAACCATGCCACCAGCAGTGCCATATGCCCTCAGCCTCTGCATGCTCGTTTTGACCTTCTCCAGAATCTCTTTGCGCCTTTTCTCAAATTCCTCAGCCTCGGCCGCCTCAACCTTGCCTGTCCCTCGAACCACGATCGCCTTCAGCTTCTTGGAACCCATCACTGCCCCTCCACCACAGCGACCAAGAACAGAACGCTTGTCATTTATTATCGCAGCATACCTGACCAGGTTCTCTCCCGCCTGCCCGATCGCCAGAACCTTTACTTCCCTCCCTCCACCAACTCGTTTCTTAAGAAGATCGGTAACCTCATAGATATCCTTGCCCCAAATGTCAGAGGCATCCCTGATCTCTACACGCTTATCCTCAATCAAGAGATAGACAGGCTTGTCGGAAACACCCTCTATCGCAATGCCATCGTAGCCCGCAAATCTCAACTCCACACCAAAATTGCCGCCACAGCTGGTCTCTCCCCAGATACCCGTCAAGGGAGATTTGAAACATGCTGTAAACCGTGCCGCTCCGGGCAGGTTAGTCCCCGTCAGCGGACCGTTCATCAGAAAGAGAACGTTCCCTCCAGATAGAGGGTCAACATCCGGGGAAACGCGGTTGAGAAAGAGATTGGCTGCCACCCCACCTCCACCGATAAATCTTCGCAGTACCTCCCGCTCCACCGTGGACTGCCCAACAGCGCCAGTGGTTAAGTTAACCTCCAAAATATCCCCGTTATAGCCCTTCACTTCCAACCCCCCTTTTGTCTCCAGACTACGGAATTCTCTCTACCAAACACAAACCCAACTGATACAACCGTCTGGCGTCCAATTACACCATATGCCATACATATTACAATATACGATATCCAATCACAATATTAACGCGTCTTCACATCCTCGAAGGTTTTCGAGCTGGTACAGCATAGAGCTGGCTGCGGGAGCTGGTTTTGGGCTTGTTATTTCCTTGACAACGCAGCGAGCAGTGCTGCTAACATTACCCAAAGCAGTTGATAGAGGAAATCCCAGAACAAGTTAATGGTTCTTCGAGATAAGCGTATTCGAGTAAGAAAAGCCTTGCCAACTAAGCCGTCGCCCGCGGAATCCCCGGAGCCTCATCGAAGTCTCCATTCTATGCAGATAGTCGCCGATCTCATGAAGGTAGCGGAAGGCGAGAAGCGCCATATCGGTCAGGCTTTTGCAATATCCCAAGCCAGTAAGGTCAACGAAGAGGCCAAAATTACATTTTCAGACTGGCACAAATTACCTTGCAGTCCATCCGCCATCTAGGCGTAAATCTGCACCTGTCATATATGAGGCATCGGAGGTAGCTAAAAACAGAATTCCTGTGGCGATTTCCTCCGGCTCTGCCCATCTTCCTATTACGCCCTGTTTTTCGAATTCTTTCTTTACTTCCTCAAATGAGATTTCTCGTTGTTTTGCTTCTTTTGCGACGTCACTCCGTAACATCGGGGTATCAGTAGCGCCCGGGCTGACGCTGTTCACAGGCACACCATATGGCGCCATATCTAAGGCCAATGCCTTCGTAAATCCAAGAACCCCTGCTTTGGTTGAGCAGTAATTCGCGTGGTTATTCTGCCCGATATGAGCTGCAACAGAAGCCAGCGTTATGATAGTACCGGATTTCTGTTTTTTAAAATACGGAACAGCGGCTTTGCATGTGAAAAATGTGCCTTTCAGGTTTACATTGATCAGCAGGTCATAGTCCTCTTCGGGAAAATCCTCAATCTGCCCGACTCTGACTACGCCTGCATTGACAATCAGGACATCGATTCTGCCGTGTTTCTCATAAACATCATCAATAGCCTTCTTAACGTCGGCAAACTTGGTAACATCCAGTTTCGTCGAATGGACATTATCCTTCCCATCCTTAATCAAATCGCAGGTTTCCTTAAGCCCTGCTTCATCAATATCGGAAATGTGCAAAATCGCACCTTCTTTGGCGAATAAAATTGCAGTTGCTCTTCCTATTCCTGAGGCAGCGCCTGTTAATACGACAACCTTATCTTTTACCCTCATTTTTATCTCTCCCCTGTCTGTTTTTATCAATTAACGGATAAAAATATTCTTATCCAGACTTGACAGCCTTTCAACGCCGGTGCTGGTAACCCTGTAGCAGTCCTCGACCCCCACCAGATTGAAATCCTTGAATGATTTCCAGACTTCGATATCCAGAACCATCCCGTCTTCAAATTCAATATCCAGAGATCGCATAGGGCTGAACAGGTGAGACTCTTCACATTCCAGACCGATGCTATGCCCGGTAATAGCCACCATACCCACTTTTATCAAAGACTTGCAGAACTTTTTAGCATCGTTGTACAATTGGACTGCATTCACACCAGGTTTTAAATTCTCCTCCAGATATTCCTGAACCTTAATTAACGTATCCATGTGTTTTTCGGCGCCTTCAGGGAGTTCCCCAACAACAAATTGCCTGCTGACATCCGAAATATATCCCTTGTATACCGCTCCGATATCTATACGGTTAAGCTCTCCCTGCTTAACAGTGTATCCCAAACCCGGCGCTTCAGGGTCAGATGCCCCAAGCCCCATCGTCAGATGATCCCAGCCTTCTGCACCCTCGTCAACTATTGTCCTGCGAGCAATCTGCAATAACTCGTTGTCGGTGATTCCATTCTTTGCGGCATTGATTACATTCATAATTGCCTTTTCTGCAATTTGGGTTGATTTCTTGATACGATTGATCTCCTCCCCGGTCTTAACCAGTCTCATATCTAGGAATGCTCTATCCCCGTCAACGATCATTGCATTAGGAAACCTTTCCCTTATGCAATCGGATTGATACCTGGGCATTAGAGATTCAAGACCAATCCTTCTATCGGACATCTCCCATGCTGCGATTTTATTGCCTACTTCTTCCATGGCCTGCTGGGGGGAAATTGTTGGGGTAATATCTTCAATCCATGTCCATTTATCCGTGCTTCGATACATTATCCATGCGAATGCACATTCTTCTCCATCTCTCCTGACCATGGACATTGTCGGAAACTGGTTATAAAGCACATACAGGATAGGGTTCGGAGCCACGTGTAATGTTGGCATTCCTGTTGTGTAGAATACATTTACAGGGGTTGAAGCTACAAGCACGTCAATATCATGTTTCTCTAAGACTTTTTTTGCCTTTTCCTTGGAGAATCCTATAGGTTTAGGCTTAGCGGTTTCCATGTCCAAAACCTCCTGAAATCGAGTAGTATCTGTTTGCCTTAATCCAAATCAACATTCATGAATACTTCCAGTTTTTCGAGGTCAGACATATCCCCGACCGGTTTAAGCTTTCCCTCCATAAATGCATCCATGGGGTTGACCTCTCCGGAGGTTATACCCAGAAACATATCGGAAGGAACAGTCAGGCTCATATCGGCATCTTCCTTGAAACCCTCGACAATCGTTACATTAGCCCCTTCGAAAACCAACTGCATCTTTAGATCGATATCGGGAAATATAAATTGCATGGTTTTGTTGAATCCTTCGAATTCCGCTGCAACTTCGGGGTCATCAAATACATCAATCCATTTTTTCAGCGCCTTTTTCATATCGTCTATAGTGGGCATTTCCCCTCCTCTTAAAGATTATTTTTAGTTCTGCTTGTTTCTATATATAATTTTACCTGACCTCGATGCTTCATATCCAAGTAAAATAATCCCCAGGTCCCTGTAAATCGATGCAATCCGCCTGCACTGTTGGACATATTTGACGGCCTTATAAAAGGTCAGTTACCATCTTAGCTTTTCATAGTTCTTTAGAGGTACTTCTTCCAAGCCATCATATATCGCTTTTGTCCCGCTTTCCTTTACAATTGCCTTAAACTCGTCCATGGTAGCAACGGCTCCCTTCTTGGCGGCGAGATAAGAGAGGTAAATTACCGCGATGGCTTCCCTTGCCTCTTCTGGAGTGAACTCGGGCTCTATATCATTCAATATACATTCGGCAAAGTGAGTATCCTCATGCATGAAGGAAATCGTGTAATATTGAGGGAAAGGCCCGTGTTCTATGTCCGGGCAATAATACTCGCCCTTTTTCTCGGCATCTTCATGAACGGAGTAGATTTTAACGGGTTGCTCCCAGTCATGGTCCTCTACTATGGTACCTTTTGTGCCGTGCAGCTCAAGCCGATTCGTTGGAATGTGTATAGTAGCAGAAGAGAGGGTGACTTCAGCCATTGCCCCGTTTTTATACCGTAGAAGGGTCATTGAAGTATCTTCCCCTATCGGTGGAGGGCTATTTATCGCCTTACCACACCAGCATAGCGCTGAATCTACTTCTCCAAGAAGCCAGTTCAACAACGCAAACTTATGTGCTCCCTGATCATGGAGAGCGCCTCCGCCACCTTGGGCGTAGGTGAACATCCAGAAGTTGGGATCTATAATTCTGTTCTGATCGACATAGGCTCCCTCATAGGTGCGAACAAGGAACACATCTCCTATAAGTCCGCGGCTAACCGTATCCTTGATGAACTGATGAGCAGGGAGGAACCTGTGATTTTCGGCGATCATGAACTTGACCCCTGCACTTCTAGTAGCAGCGATCATCTCATCGCATTCCTCAATGGTATTTGCCATAGGCTTCTCACACAACACATGTTTCCCGGCTTGGGCGGCAGCAATAGTCAGTGGTTTGTGGAGATAATGGGGCGCCATGATAAACACGGCATCAAAATCACTTTGAAGAAATGCATCCATGTCAACGAAGGGAGTGAGTTTGTTCCTTTTTGAAAGACGTTTGAGTTTTTCTTGATCGGGGTCATATGCAGCAACAAACTCCAACTTCGGGTTATTTCTATTGGCAGACAGATGAAATAACGCGGCACGCCCACAACCAAGTATGCCGAACCTTACAGGTGACATAACATCCTCCTCGCAGATAGCACTTCGCGGGGAAAAGTGGTTTATTAGATTGTCATCCCTCCATCTATTGAGAGACACGTCCCTGTACAAAATTCATTGGTAGCCAGTAGAAGCACTCCTTCTGCGATCTCTTCCGAAGTACCCAGCCGTCCCATGGGCTGTCTGGCGATAAATTGCCGTCGCGCTTCCTCTGGATCGTCCATTTGGGATAGCCTGACAGCAAGTGACGGTGTATCAATAGTTCCCGGACAAATGGCATTAACCCTGATCTTATCCTGAATGTGG
Source organism: Dehalococcoidia bacterium (assembly GCA_030619685.1). The sequence continues at coordinate 14,955 of JAUXAX010000029.1, read as the reverse complement.
TCCTTTGCCATTGCCTTTGTTAATGAGAAAACCGCCCCCTTGGATGCAGAGTAAGCCGCTCTATTCACAACGCCCTTCAAGGCAACAACAGAGGAACAATTGATAATGGCTCCTCTGTTGTTCTTTAAATAAGGGATTGCATATTTTGAGCATAAATACACACCCCTGACATTAACCGCCATGCATCTGTCGAAATCATCGGTCGGACAGCCATTAACGCTGCCTTCGACTACAATGCCGGCATTATTATACAAAATATCAATCCTTCCGTATTCTCTTACTGTTTCATCGATAACTTTTTTCGCTTCATTTTCTATTGAAACATCGCCCTGAACAAACAGTGCCTCTCCACCGTCAGCTTTAATTTTGTCAACAACTTCTTGAGCTGAAGTGCTCTGAGAATTACAGCAGACTTTGGCGCCTTCCCTGGCAAACAGGATTGCGGTTGCTTCTCCGATTCCTGCTCCGGCTCCCGTAATTATTGCGACTTTGTCCTTTAGTTTCATCAATTTCAACCCTTCTTTAGATTCCGATTATTTTCCGGGCTTCCGATGGATTTGCAACTTCTCTTCCCATTTCCCTTGAAATTCTTACCATTCGTTCAACAAGTTCCGCATTGTTCTTTGCGGGAACATCCTCACGAATAAACGGATTATCTTCTGTCCCCACTCGAACATTACCCCCCATCGCGATTGCAAGTGTCGCGATGGCCGTCTGTTCTTTCCCCATAACACTGATGGTATGCAGACAATTCTCGGGCATGTGTCTCACTCTATAGAGATAACTATCCGGTGTCGGTGGACTCCACGTCCCACCGGGCCATCCGAAGAATAATGTTAACACGTGCGGACCTGCAAACCACCCTTTATCAATCATATATTGCAGGTTCCAGTAAGAGCCGGTATGCCAGACTTCCCATTCGGGTTTTACTCCATATTCCCTGCATTTCCTGCTGTATCCTTCGAATTCTTCAAGCGGGTGAAGCCGATTTACATGCATCTCCACAAAATGCTCATCATGGTGATTTAAAATAATGGAGATCATATCCGCTTTTGCCTCAAAGTCTATTGTCCTTTCCTCAATAGGATAACTTGACATGCCAGCTTGAATTATCGCATCGGTTCTTTCCCTGATTCTTGCAACGACTTCAGTCGCCTCAGGGCTTCTCGGAAGGTGAACATGAAGGATTGAAGCGCCTGCTTCTGCGCATTGAATTGCATCTTCGATGAGCTCCTCTGTAGTTAATGGCCAATTTTTAAGGTCGGGGTTGCTCCAGGAGTTAGCAGTTGTCGCTGTTATTATCAATTTATTCATCCTCTTAACCCCTCGATAGGTTCTTTCGCGTGTTCATTTTTGCGATTATAATACTGGAAGGGAAATAGAACAAATTTAGGAAGGAAATCAGTGAGCATTAAGGGTTGACCTTGTGTCAGGAATCATTATGCCATTATCAAGATTGCACATAGAAAAAGATTGGTTTGTTGACGAGTACGGGCGGCGAGTTCTCCTTCGTGGAGTCAATTTCACAGCATCTTCAAAATTACCTGCAAGTCCCAACGAAGGCACGCATATTAAAACAGATTTCAGGGATCACAAGAGGGTTTCATTTATTGGCCGGCCCATTCCATTAGAAGAGGCTGAAGAACATTTTACCAGGTTGAAACATTGGGGATTTAATACCCTGCGGTTTTTAATCACGTGGGAGGCGATAGAACATGTAGGCCCGGGAAAGTACGACACTGAATTCCTTGATTATGTTGAGGAACTGTTAAAGGTCGCTGGGGAGCAAGGATTTTACGTGTTTATTGACCCGCACCAGGATTGCTGGAGCCGTATGACTGGAGGTGACGGAGCCCCAGGCTGGACATTTGAAAAAGTCGGTATAGATTTCACTAGATTTCATGAGACAGGAGCAGCCTGGCTGATGCAGTATCAGTATGCCCCACAAAATCCCAAGGCATATCCATCAATGTCCTGGGCCCAGAACAGAATACGCTTTGGAAGCGCCACCATGTTCACCTTATTTTTTGGCGGGAGAGACTTCGCCCCCTCATGTATTATTGATGGACAAAATGTTCAGGATTATCTGCAGTCTCATTTCATCGATGCATTCAAGCAAGTCGCTAAACGCACGAAAGATATGCCCCATGTTCTCGGGTTCGACTCGCTCAACGAACCGACCGCTGGTTTTATCGGCTCAAAAGTTGACGGATCCAATATCGATTTCAAGGAATCAGTCGGATATGGCTTTACACCGATCAATGCAATACTTACCGGCGCAGGTTTCACTCAGACAGTCCCATATCGGGAAATAAGTCTTCCGGGACTTAGAGTGTCACGCCGCGATGAGATAAATCCAAAGGGAATCTCCTGTTGGATTGATGGATTTGAAGATATCTGGGGAAAAGAGGGTGTCTGGGGACTCGATGAGGAAGGTGCGCCAATTATATTAAATAATGATTATTTTGTTGTGAGAAACGGGAGGAAGGTAAATTACTCTCGTGATTATCTGTCGCCGTTTATCTGCAGGTTCAGTGAAGAGCTGAGGAGCATTAATGCGGATACAGTTGTATTTTACGAGGGCCCGGCCGAGACAATGCTAAAGGGTGAGGGAATAGAATTAGTCCTCCCCGAAAATGCTGTTAATGCCCCACACTGGTATGATTTTGCGACTTTGGGGCTTGACCGTTTTATGTGCAGGGTCAACTATGACGTTATAAAAGAGAGACCGCTGCTGGGGGGAAGGGCAATTCGAAAAGCGTTTGTTCGACAGATGGCAGCCCTTAAGACATTGGCAGACAAATTTTCCAGTGGTGGGCCAACTATTATCGGTGAATTCGGCTTGCGCTATGACATGGAAAAGAAAAAAGCTTATAAGAAACTCAGGGATAATCCGCAAAAAGCCTGGGCCTCACATATTAAGGCACTGTCCTGGTATTATGACGCGCTTGACGCGAATTTACTGGGTTCGTGCCAGTGGAACTATAACCCGGAAAACAATAATGAGTGGGGTGATTCGTGGAACCTGGAGGATTTTTCCATCTTCTCGCGTGATCAACAAACGATTGACTGGCAGGAAAATATAGATTCCGGCGGGAGGGCTATTCAGGGTTTTTGCCGCCCTCACTTCATTACTGTTGCCGGTATACCTTTGAGGATGGTGTTTAATATAGAGAAAGGTACATTCCTGTTCGACTTCGATGGAGACGCATCTATTGAGGCTGCGACCAGGATTTATGTTCCCCGAGTCCAATACCCTGGTGGATATAATATAATGGTGTCCGAAGGTGAGGTTGAAAAAAGAGATGACGAACAGCTTGTGTTAGTAAGAATACACCAGGATGGCCCGCACACTGTCAAAATATCAAGAAAAAAATAGTAAGCAATTGGCTCTGTTCAGAGTCATAACTATGAGGTGTGGATTGCCATGCTGAGATCGCGTTTTGGGGGAAAATACCGGGGGGAGAGGTTGTGATTCAAGAGTAAAAAGGTTGGAAAAAGACGTTTTTCGAAAGGGGCTAAAAACGTGGAGAGGAAACGCTACTATCATTATTTAGAGTTACAGCCCGATCAACTAGCTGCGGCAATTCAGGAGTGCCCCATAGCATATATTCCATTTGGAGCAATGGAGTGGCACGGGGAACATATGGCACTTGGAATGGATGGCTTAAAAGCCGAGGAATTATGCCGCAGGACAATTGAACGCACGGGCGGCGTTTTATTCCCCTGTGTTTACTGGGGGGCATTCGATGTGATGAAGTTCCCCTACACAATGCACGGGTCTAAACGATACCAGTTCAAACTGACCAGAAGTTCTATCGAACAGTTATACGAGTGGGGATTTCGCGTATTCGTCCTCTTGACTGGACACTATCCGCCGTCCTGGATCAAATTTCTTCGGAAAACTGCGAAGAAGTTTCACAAAAAGCACAAAGACGCATTCATAATTGCCACTCCTGAACACGCACTTGCCCTAGGTCTTGATTATTATGGGGAGCACGCAGCCAAATTCGAAACCGCGATAATGATGTCGCTATATCCAGACCTGGTGGATTTGAACAAGCTGCCGAAAGGACTCTCATACGTTGACCGTGCGGCGCGACACGGGGTCTGGGGTTTCGATCCGTGCATTCACTCTACTGCGGAGTTAGGTGACAGAGTCGTTGATGCTATTGTCAACCGGTTGGCAAATGCCGTAAACGAGGCGTGGGCAAAGAAATCGCAGGAGCCATTCGATGAGATTTACGATGAATTCAATGCCGCTATGAAAGAACTGCATACTATTAGTGGTGCCATGAAATATTCGGGGATGGAAGAAAAGGCCGACATAAGGCGCATTTTGAAATGGATGATTTTAGAGCGAAAGAAGCAAAGGAAGGACTGAGTTGCATGGAGAAAAGACTCATTGACATAAAGGCTAACGGCCCGATTGTAATGCCGGCCGTGGTAGTTACTGTGGGGACGTGGGATGAGGCAAATCTCATCACGCTGGCGTATGTGGGAAAGGTAGCAGCAGAGCCTCCGGTAATGGCGGTTTCGATACGGCCATCAAGATATTCTTCCTCTTTGATAAAAAAACACGGCGAGTTTGTAATTAATGTTCCTGACTCAAGCCAGAGTCAGCTTTATGCCGTGGACTTTTGCGGAACCCGTACCGGCAAAAAAGTAGATAAATGGAAGGAATTGAATTTAACAAAGGCAAAAGCAAAGGAGGTTCAAGCCCCTATCATAAAAGAGTTTCCGTGGAACTTTGAATGTAAAGTAATCGAAAGAAAAAAAATTGGAAGTCATGTGTGTTACTGGGGAGAGGTCCTGGCAGTGCATGCCGCCGTTGATACACTAAAGGGCGACGGATTAGACGAGACAAAGCAGGATCAGCTTATATATATTGCGGGGACTTACTATAGAATGGAAAAGGCCCCCTGCGGGAAACAGGGATTTTCCCGAAGAAAATAGCCCCACCACATATCAAGCCTGCTACTTTCGACTGCAATGGAGCGTATAATTCCCTTAGATGATCGGATTACCTCTCAACCCTGGCGCCGTGGTCAGCCATAAGCTTTTCCACCTCATGAAGCCTGGCCATTGTGGTGTCACCGGGTGTTGTCATCGCAAGGGCTCCGTGGGCAGCACCATAGTTCACAGCCTTTTCAGGATCACCCGTGGTCAGGAAACCATAGATAAGTCCTGATGCAAAGCTATCACCGCCCCCAATGCGGTCCATTATCTCAAGGTTTTTCCTCAGTGTTGCTTCGTAAAACCTACCGTCTGCCCAGCAGATGGCACCCCAGTCATTGATAGTTGCGGTTTTCACAGTCCTCAAAGTAGTAGCTGTCACCTTGAGATTTGGAAATTCGGCGATCACCTTCTCAATCATCCTCTTAAAACTCGATACGTCCAGAGATGAAAGGCTTTCATCCACCCCTTCCACCTCAAACCCGAGACAGGCTGCAAAATCCTCCTCATTCCCTATCATGACATCAACATATTGAGCAAGGTTGCGGTTGACCTTTTGTGCCATTTCCTTCCCGCCGATTGATTTCCAGAGAGAGGGGCGGTAATTCAGGTCATAAGAAACGATAGTCCCATTCTTCCTTGCCGAAGTTATAGCTTCCTCTATAACTTCGGGTGTGGATTCTGATAATGCTGCGAATATCCCGCCTGTATGAAACCAGCGGGCTCCCTTATTGCCGAATATATCTTCCCAGTCGATATCATCCCTTTTCAGCTGTGATACCGCGGTATGTCCGCGGTCGGATACGCCGAGAGCGCCGCGTATGCCAAAGCCCCTTTCCGTGAAGTTCAGGCCGTTTCTGACTGTACGTCCGATACCATCGAAAGGCACCCACTTAATAAAGGAAGTATCAACTCCACCCTGTAGAATGAAGTCCTCAATCAGCCGGCCGATTGAATTATCAGCGAAGGCTGTTACCACGGCTGTCCGCATATCAAAACACCTTCTCAATCCGCGGGCAACATTATACTCACCTCCGCCTTCCCAGACACTAAACTGGCGAGCTGTATGAATGCGGCCTTCTCCGGGGTCAAGACGAAGCATGATCTCACCAAGGGAGATTAAATCGTATTTGCAGCTTTCTTTCGGCTTAATGGTAAGAATGCTCATGACCTTTTTCTCCTTCTTCAGTATATAAATGCTGCTGCAACGTCTAAGCGGCAATAGTTCAGACTGACCAAGAGAATAGTGGCTATCCGGGTTTGTTTTGTGAAACTGCTTTTGCAGCAAGCTCCACTGCCTCGCGTGTCAACCGTCTGATCTCGGAAAAGTTGCCGCTCAATATTAGATCGGATGTAACCATCCAGCTTCCTCCGCAAGCGAACACCTTTGGAAACGACAGGTATTCAACCAGCGTCTCGGGCCCGATGCCTCCCGTTGGGATAAACCTCACCATGCTGTATGGCGCACTTATAGCCTTAAGTGTTTGCAAGCCGCCGAATGCTTCCGCAGGGAAGAATTTAACGACCTCCAGCCCAAAATCAAGCGCAAGTGAAATATCCGATGGAGTACAGACACCTGGTATAACTGGTATGGTATTATCCAAACAGTATTGGACAGCCTTAGGGTTGAAACCGGGTGAGACAATGAATTTTGCGCCTGCATCAACTGCTATCTTTACCTGGTCTATGTTAAGCACTGTGCCGGCCCCCACGAGAATATCCCCGCGCTTGGCAAGAATATGGATTGAATCCTCGGCTGCATCAGTCCGAAACGTGATCTCAGCGCAGGGAAGATTCCCGTCTATCAGGGCCTGCGCCAGAGGTTCGGCATCCTTGACATCCTTAATGGCTACAACTGGGACAACTCGCAACCTGTGTATTTCTTCCAGTACTTCGTTCATATATGTTCTCTCCGGTCTTTAGTCCTTGAGTCACCTTTGTGTGGAGGAGCATCAGAAGATAGTAGCCTGTCATATCCGGGAGCGATTCCACTCCGGTTGATGCGCTAGCGTCTTTGTGACTTCGCAGTACGCGCTAGTGTTGGTTCCTGGTACAATTCAAATTCCTTAAGTTATTATAGGCAGGTGATAGTGCCAAAGCAAGAATAAGCGGAATAATAACTAAGACGGCTAAATATCAGCTTGACGGCGTTGACACTCATGGGCTTCCCTTCTAGGGTCAGAATATCCCTGTTCGATATGGGCATCAGCAAGCTTGAGTCCGATGAGTTCCGACAGCCTCAGGCCGGAATCGAGGCCGGTAATTCCCAAGCAAAGAGTCGTGGGTCCCAATCCCATCACCCGCTCCAGCCTTCTCCCTTGCTTGGTCAGCACCAACCTCCAAGAAGGCCGTATATAGGCATTCCCGATCGCTGCTCTGGTTGTTGTGAAAAGCACGTTCGTTCATTCCTCTACTCAATTGCGTAAGACATGCCTATATCAGCATTGCACGTATGGTAGCCTGCAATATTGTACTATTGCCTTCTTGCGCCAGTATACATATCGCAGTAGAATATCGCAAACTAATTGTTCGGCAAGACGGAGACGCGAGAAGGACGGGAGGTGAGAAATGGAAGAAAGACGACGAAGCCAGCGAAGAGTGATGCCCAACAGACGGAAAGGTGAACGCAGAGTGGGGACGGAACCAGTAGAGGTGGAGCGGAGAGACATGGGAGAAAGGCGAAAGGGTAAGCGGAGGCTGCTGCCAGACAGACGGAAGGCATAGCGCAGATAGATAGAGAGAGCGTCCTCTGCAAGCATCCCGAGATCCAGGAATGTGCCGTTATCGGGGTTGCCGATGAGGATTGGGGCGAAGCGGTCAAGGCCATCGTGGTTCGCAAGCCGGGGGAGGAGCTGACTGAGGCGGAGGTCGTGGAGTTCAGCAAGGGCCATCTGGCTAGCTTCAAGAAGCCCAAAGTCTGTGGACTTCGTGGACGCCCTGCCCCGCAACGCGATGGGGAAAGTGCTGAAAACGGTGCTGAGGGAGCAGTACAGCAAGTCCGTGAAATACTAGAGGGGAGATTCAGTCGCGAATGCAACGCCCTCTCCCGTGACTTGAGAGGGGTTCTCCCTATGTTCGAAAACGTCACATGACTTTCTTGTGGGCAGACGCCTTGCTCACCAGGTCAAAGGGGTAATACCGGTTGCGGTAGCCCTCCCTTTTTACCATCCTCCTCGCCTTTTCGAGAGGTAATGGGCCACGGATTTCTCCTATGAAGATTGTAGCGGTGCAGGATATCCCCCCCAACCTTGCTATGGTGTCTCGTTGGCGAAGCCCAGGCCCAGTTGTTCGATTGTATCCCTCCTGGGGCGTCCTGTCTCCGGATCCCAGCCGAACTCGGCGTAGGCTCCGGAGAGAAGCGCGTCCACGTCGGGGACATTTCCCTCGGTTGCACCATCAGTCAGCGGCTTCAGCAACAAGTCGGGCAGGCGCTCGTTAGCGCGGGTGAGCCCACGGCGCATGTTGAGCATTCGCTTGAGCGTCAGGTTGCGCTTGCCCAGCGTCATCAGGTCCTCCGCCGCCAGGCCCCACCCCGTCGCGCAGTTCAAAGCCGCCAGCACTATCTCGACGCCGGTGTTCAGGAAGTGGCACAGGATAAGTGCGTTGTAGAGGTTACGCCACGCCTGATGCCGCGCGGCTATGCGACCTTTCTCCTCGCTTGCCTCGAAGCGATCGCCCGGCTCGACGCCGAATTCCACAGGCGGAGCCCCCTGGCCTACGTCGACGCCAACCATGTCACCTTGTCGGTGGCAGGCGCCGCGCGGTGATAGAGTATAGCTCACGGCCAGGCTGCCGAAGGCGCGCGGGTCGTACATGGGCACCTCAAGCCGGTTGACGGTCGCTGCTAACTCGGGCACACCGAACCGCTCAGCCAGGGCGGCGCTTCCCTCGGCCAGCACATCCCCAAAGCCATCGCGGCGGGCGATCATCTCGATCAGGCAGTGCGCCATCTTGACATCACCGTAGCGTATCTCAAGGCCGCCAGTGTCCGCCACGCTGAGGATGCCCCGCTCAAACATCTCACAGGCCAACGCGATAGTGGCGCCAGCGCTGATGGTATCGATGCCGTGGAGGTTGCACAGGTGCCCGGCGTAGATGACCCCCTCCAGGTCGTCCACCATCGCCAGCGAACCCAGAGCGATCAGCGTCTCGTACTCGGGGCCGTCCACCTTAGCCTGGCCATAGCTGGGAGCGCGGGTCTCGCGGCCGCAGCCGATGGGGCAACGGTAGCAGGCATATATCCTGTTCTGGTACTTCTCGGCCATCAGCACGCCAGAGAGGTTACTTGCGTTCGCCCACTCGCCCTGCTGGAAGTAGCGGATGGGCACACTGCCATACATCAGTAGCGAGTCCACGAAGGCGGCGGTGCCAGCTAGCCGGAACATTTTGGTCTGCAAGTCATCTTTCAGTGAGGCGATGATATCCCTGGCCAAAGCCTTCAGCCCGTTGGGGTCGGCTACGGGGACCTTGGCAGTACCGCGCACGCCAATGGCCTTGAGGTTCTTGGAGCCCATCACGGCTCCCATACCCGTCCGGCCAGCGGCGCGGCCGTGGTCGTTCATCACGGCGGCCATCTTGACCTGGTTCTCGCCTGCCGTGCCGATGCAGGCTACGCGGGCCTTCGGCTCGGCGAGGGCCTGGCGCACCCGTTCTTGGGTCGCGTAGGAATCGCTGCCCCAGATATCGGTGGCGTCGTTCAGCTCGGCATGACCCTCGACTATGGAGAGCCACACTGGCTTCGTGGCACGCCCGGTGACGATGACGCCGTCGTAGCCGGCGAAGCGCAGTTCGGGGCCGAAGAAGCCGCCAGTGGTGGCCTCCCCCCAGATGCCGGTGAGGGGCGAGAGGGCGCAGACGCTGCAGCGGCCAGCCGATGGCATCACCGTGCCGACCAGGGGGCCGGTCATGAAGACAAGCGGGTTCTCAGGTCCCAACGGGTCGGTGTCGCTATCCACCATATCGTAGACGATGCGCGCTGAGAGCCCAGTGCCGCCGAGGAAGGCACGAATGTACTCCTCGTTGAGGGGCTCGTCACGCAGCTCTCCCCTGCTGAGATCAACGCGCAGTATCTTTCCCATATAGCCGTTCATCGTTTGGCTCCACTGCAAGGCGAGGGCGTAGCGCGCTACGCTTCCCACCGAAATCTCTAGAAGTCCACCGGCCGGCCGTCATAGGAGTAGAGGAAAAGCTGGCGCAGTTCCTCGTACGAAGGGGAACGGACGGTGGTCAGCATCTGTGTGTCGTCAAAGGCATCGTCCACCAGCTTATCCAACTGGGCCTCATACGCCCCGCGCTCAATTCCCGCGTCAGCCCCGCTGATTGGGCTGTTGACTTCGCGGTACAGGTCTCGGATGCGCCCGGCCAATGCTCGCGCCGCCTTCTCACCTCCGTCGTTTGAGCAACCAACGAAGGCAGCCAGTTCCGCGAACCGCTGCGGCGCTTCGCGTGCGCTGAACTCGATAGTGTAGGGCAAGAACAAAGCGACAGCGCGACCGTGAGGGACGTGGAACACACTGCCCAGCGTGTGTCCCATGGCGTGGGCCATTGCGGCCATGGCATTGCCGAAGCCCAGGCCAGCGCAGGTGGCGGCGTTGTGCATCCTCTCCCGGGCCTCCATATCAGAACCGTCGGCCATGGCGCGGGGCAGGTACTGGAAGACAAGGCGAGCGGCGTTGAGACACAGGCCGTCGGTGAAGTCGGTATGCCAGGTGCAGGTGTAGCCCTCAACAGCGTGGGTTAGCGCGTCCAGGCCCGTGTCGGCGGTCAACTGTAAGGGCATCCCGGCCGCCATCTCCGGGTCCACGATAGCGATGTCGGCGAGGTTCTCCCGGTGGCCCAACCCCATCTTGCGCTGCTCCACGGTGTCGGTCAGGACGATGCCCCAGGTGACTTCGGCGCCGGTGCCGCTGGTGGTGGGGATGGTGACCAGGCGGGCTTTCTGGCGCAACTCAAGGTCCATGACAGGGCTGATGGCGGCGGGCTCGACGTCGGGCTGCTCGTAGAGCACCCAGATGGCCTTGGCAGCGTCAATGGGCGAACCCCCGCCGAGGCCAACGATCCAGTCAGGCTCGACCTCCTGGGCCACCCGCGCGCCTCGTTGCACTGTCTGCACGCTGGGGTCAGGCTCGACCTCGTCAAACAGGTGCACCTCTATGCCAGCCTTGTCCAGATGAGCCTTGACCTTGTCCACCAAGCCCAGTTGGACGATCACTTTGTCGGTTACAATGAGGGCGCGCTGCCCCTGCAACTCGTCGAGAACATCCAGAGCTCCCTCGCCGAAGACGATTCGAGGCGAGTCGAAGTTCCACATTGAGCCAACCTCCTTACGACGACCGACCAAAAACTATTGACAAAGGATGAAGATAGATGACGATGGGTGAATCGCCAGTTACGTTCATCCTCCGCCCTTCATCTTCTGTCCCTCCCCATCAGGGTTCGAAGTCGGTGGGCACGCTCATCACGCAATGCATCATTTCCCTGGCCGCCGTGGGGTAGCGCATGACTTTCATTAGGTTGCCCTTCAACTTCATTTTGCGCATCATCAGGCCCTGGATGGGATCCAGCTTGCCTTCAATAACCTTGCGCCAAGTGCTGAAGGGAGCGCGGAGGAAATACTGAGCCTCTCGCTCGTGCTCGCTGGTAATCATCGCTGCATCGGTGCATTTGCCATGACTGAGACTCATGAAGAAGTAGATGGTCTCGGGAAAGACGTCGTCGGCCTCAACGATGAATACCCAGTCTCCCTCAAAGCCCTTGCCCGCTCTCTCATAGGCCTCGCTGGCGTTCATTTGACGCTGGAATTCTTTGATCCATTCCTCGGATTGGAATTTTATCCCCATGAGTCCCCCTCCCTTCTCTGACCTTCACAGGCACACAGGAAGTCTGCAGCCCCCAGATTGGCGCAGAGTGTAGCATCCAAGCGGACGAAAGTCAACACTGCCGCTCAGAGCTCAATCTCCTTCAGGTCGGGGGCAATCACTAGCTTAGGCTCGGTCAACTCTTGGACCTCCTCTACCGTCCACCCCGGTGCCAATTCCTTGAGCAACAGGCCCTCGCCCGTAACTTCAATTACGGCTACATCTGTCACCACCAGGTCTACACATCCCGGGGCAGTCAGCGGTACACTGCACTCCTTCACTATCTTGGGCTTTCCATCCTTGGTGGTATGCTCTGTGGCCCCAATTACCTTCTTCGCATTGAAGGCGAGGTCCATACCCCCGCCAATGTTGCCTACCCCTCTACCCGGAAACATCCAGTTCGCGAGATCGCCCTTTTCGCTCACCTCCAGCACACCAAGCACCGTCATATCAATGTGACCACCGCGGATCATGGCGAAGGAATCAGCATGGTGGAAGAAGCACATTCCAGGCAGCGGCGTTATATATTGCCCACTCGCGTTCACCAGATCTATGTCCGCATTGTCCTCCATTTCCTCGGCGGTAACCACAGGCCCAAAGCCAAGAGCTCCGTTCTCGGTATGATAGATCACAGTTATTCCCTCGGGGACAAAACTAGAGACCAGGGTAGGGATGCCAATGCCCAGGTTCACCACTGCTCCATCAAACAGCTCCCTAGCTATCCTCATGGCTATGCCCTCTCTACTCAGGCGCTCTTTCATCCTTTCTCTCCTCGGACTCCATAGCGAAGAGTCTTTCGCTACCTCCGCTTTGCCCAGAAGCTCCTTTGCAGGTGACGCGGGAATCCAGGGTCTTCCTTCACCTTCACAATCCTGTTCACGAAAATGCCTGGCGTCACGATCACCTCAGGGTCCAACTCACCTGTCTCCACGAGCTCGTCCACCTCCGCTATTGTGACCCCTGCCGCTGTGGCCATTATGGGATTGAACTGCCTCTGAGTCCCGCGGTAGACTAGATTGCCCGTCAGGTCAGCCTTGTAGGCGCGAAGGAAAGCGTAGTCTGCCTTCAGCGCACGCTCCAAGAGACAAGGCCTGCCGTCGAAATCTCTTATCTCCTTCCCCTCTTCAATGACCGTGTCCACACCGGTAGGGGTGTAGAAGGCAGGGATACCCGCACCACCAGCCCTTATCCGCTCCGCCAGAGTCCCCTGAGGCAGTATCTCCAACTCCACCTCTCCAGCGAGAATCTGCTTCTCAGCGGGGCTGGGACGGGACGGGGAGGTGGAGAAAGGAAACGAGGCGATCACTTTCTTAACCTGCCTGTTCTCAAACAGGATTCGGTGGTCATCGTAGTCAAGAGTCAGCCCAATGCCTCCCGCGGTATTGGCTATGATGGTCAGATCCTTTGCACCCTGCCTGCACAAGGCCTGAATCAGATAGAAAGGCGCGCCTCCCGGGCCAGCGAAGTTGCCGATCATGATAACCGCGCCATCGGGCACATCCGCTACCGCTTGATCGAAGGTCTCAACTACCTTGTTCAACATCTATAAATTCGCTTCCTCAATAGATGCAGTCTAAAGACCTAGCTCGCTGGCCACTATCGCGCGGTGGTAAGCACCATCGCCAAACATCATCTCGCTGGCCTTCGCCCGCCTGTAATAGAGGTGCAGATCGTGGTCCATGGTGAAGCCAATGGCGCCGAATATCTGATGTGCCAGGAGAGTTACCCGCCCGTAGGCACCACTGGTCCATGCCTTGGCCACAGCCACATCCATCGTCGCCGGAAGCCCCTCACTGACCTTCCAGGCCGCCTTGTAGGTGACGAATCGCGAACCGTCGACATCGCTCACCATGTTGGCACAGTAATGCTGGATGGCCTGGAAACTGCCAATAGGCCGGTTGAACTGAACCCTCTCCTTTGCATAGGCAACGGCCATATCCAGCGCAGCCTGGGCGCCACCGACCATCTCAGCACATTTAGCCACGGTGGCTTTCCGCAGAATGTCTTCCACTACCGGCCACCCCCGGTCCAACTCGCCCAGTATGTTCTCCTTTGACACGCTCACATCCTCAAATACGACCTCACACTGCTTATCCCGGGCCAGGGTTTTCAAGAGAGTGGTTTCTACCCCAGGGCATTTGGCGTCGACCAGAAAAACGGTGATGCCATCCTCGGGATTCGCAGTCTCCCTTGTTCTAGCGACAACCAACAGGAAGTCAGCAACGTTGGCATCAGGAACAAAGAGCTTGGTGCCATTGATGACATATTCGCCATTACGAGCATCAGCGGTGGTCTTGACCGCTGCCGCATCATACCTAACGCTGGGTTCAGTCAATGCCAGGGTAAGAATCGCTTCTCCATTGGCAATATTGGGCAGCAATTCCTTCTTCTGCTCGTCGTTCCCAGCTGCCAGGATAGGCAAGCCACCCAGAACCACGGTTGAGAAGAAGGGGCCAGGCAGGATATTGTAACCCATCTCCTCAAGGAGGACTACTAAGCCCAGAAAACTGCCGCCGCCACCACCGTATTTCTCAGGGAATGGCAGCCCTATCCATCCCAGGCCCGCTATCTTTCGCCACAGCTCAGGCGAGTAACCCTCATCACTCTCATCAAGTTGCTTGACCAGCTTCTTGGGACATTCTTTCTGCAGGAAACCGCGGGCCGACGTTTTCAGCATTTCCTGTTCTTCGCTCAAACCAAGATCCATCTCCCACCTCCTGTTGTATGTAAACAAACCTTCGCAAGTCAGTAAAGTCGTGCTATGCCCAGGGCAGCCCCAGTCCCCTCATGGCAATGATATTGCGCTGGATCTCAGAGGTGCCGGCACCAACGAGAGCAGAGATGCAGTCCAGGTAGCCAGTGCATACCCTCCCTCCTAAAGGCGCCCATTTGGAACCTCTCTCCAGTTCCGCATAGGGTCCCGTAACCGCCGCCCCAGTACTGGCGAGTTTCTGGCTCAGCTCGGTGGTAAATAGCTTCAGTACAGATGCCTCAATATTTGGGAGAAGCCCTCGGTCAAGCATCCAAGCTGTTTGCCAGAAGAACATGTAAGCTACCTCGATTTCGATTGCTAGCTCTGCCAGCTTATCCTGTATCAGAGGATCACTGCTGACGGTTTGCCCGTTGTGCCTTGTCTCCTTGC
>JAUXAX010000061.1 GCA_030619685.1 Dehalococcoidia bacterium | reverse complement strand
GCTTCGGCGACCACCTTGTTTGCCTCGGGCCTGGCTTTGTTTTTTGCCTCCTCAATAATCTGGCGGCCTTTCTGCTCAGCTTCGGCGATTACCTTGTTTGCCTCGGGCCTGGCTTTGTTTCTTGCCTCCTCAATAATCTGGCGGCCTCTCTGTTCTGCTTCGGCGACTATCTTGTTTGCCTCGGGTTCAGCCTTCTTTCTTGCTTCCTCTATGGTCTGGATGCCTTTCTGGTCAGCTTCAGCAATTATCCTGTTTGTATCAGCCTCGGCCTTCTTTCTTGCTTCCTCGATAAGCTGTCGTCCGGTCTGCTCGGCTTCGGCGACTACCTTTCTCACCTCGGGCTGAGCCTTCCTTTCTGCTTCCTCTATGATCTGGAGGCCTTTGCGCTCAGCTTCGGCGACCACCTTGTTTGCCTCGGGCCTGGCTTTGTTTTTTGCCTCCTCAATAATCTGGCGGCCTCTCTGTTCGGCTTCGGAAATCAAGCGTTTTGCTTCAGTCTCACCCCTCTTTCTTCCCTCCTCTATGAGATGGCGGCCTCTTTGTTCGGATTGGGCAAGAATCTTGCTTGCATCGTCCTCGGCCTTTCTCCTAGCTTCCTCTCTTACTCCCGCCTCTTTTTGCCTTGTAATATTATTAACAAAGGCTACTACTTGCGCTTCATCTAGCCCTTCTTTGACTATGTTGAAATCCTGTCCCCACAAGTGCTTCACGCCCTTATTTCCCATAACCCCCTCCTTATAGAGCCCTGAACAAAACGCAGTGCTTTTGACATGAACAGCATAAGTCTCGCTACCCTTTGGGTTCGAAGTATAAACTTTTTCGTCAGAGTTGTCCACATGTTTTGATTGAGATTTGTTTGGCAAACGACCTCTGTGATAGAAGTGTTAGCTCCACCCTTTCTACGGAGTCCTTGCTTGATGAGAATGGGAGGTCGTGTGGCAACCTACTCCAACCTTGCCGAGGACATATGGGGTGACGATTACCCCGGGTCTGTAGACAGCCTCAGGGTTCATATCAGGCGCCTGCGGGAGAAGCTGGAAGCAGACCCCAGCCATCCTCAGCTTGTTCTCACCAAACCCGGCATGGGATACTTCCTGGCAAGACCAGGCTAAACCTGATCGGAATAGTCACCTGAGGATGGTTTGCCAGAACCATCATTAGGAAGTCGGATTTCCTCCACGAACAGCCCATACCACGGTCAAATCAAAGCTCCTGTTGCGCCATAGACTTCCCATGGTATTATGTGTACGGAGCTTGTGAAGCAATCAGGAGGGTTTCAAATGTCCACAGTATCTCCGGTCGAATTATTGCAAAACCTCATCCGCTTTGACACGACCAACCCACCAGGCAATGAAGCAGAGTGCGTTGCCTACATTAACAACTTGTTGACTGAGGCGGGCTTTGAAACCACCCTCCTAGCCAAAGCCCCGAATCGCCCTAACCTGATTGCCCGCCTGAAGGGGCGAGGCGACGCACCATCCTTATTGCTCCATGGACACGTGGACGTGGTCACAACGGTCAACCAGAAATGGACACATCCGCCTTTCGAGGGGAAAGTGATAGACGGCTACATCTGGGGCCGGGGCGCTTTGGACATGAAAGGTGGCGTCGCCATGATGTTGGCTGGTTTGCTGAGGGCCAAAGCCGAAGGCCTGACCCCGCCTGGTGACATTGTGCTTTCTATCCTATGCGATGAAGAAGCGGGTAGCGATTATGGGGCCAGATACCTGGTGGAGAACCACCCGGAGCACTTTGAGGGCATCCGCTACGCCATTGGGGAATTTGGCGGCTGCTCGATATACTTCGGCCAGCGGAAGTTCTATCCCATTCAGGTCGCCGAAAAGCAGATTTGCTGGATGAAGGTGTCTGTGAGTGGCCCAGGTGGGCATGCAAGCATGCCCATACACGGTGGTGCGATGGCCAAGCTGGCCCAACTCCTCCGGCAGTTGGAGCAACGCCGCCTGCCAGTGCATATCACACCTGTCGCGCGCCAGATGATTGAGACCATGGCTTCAGCCCTGTCACTGCCCAAGGGTTTTGTTCTGCGTCAACTCCTCCACCCTACTCTGACCGACATCGTGCTAAAGCTATTCGGCCAAAGGGGGAAACGGCTTGAGCCCTTGTTTCACAACACCGTCAACGCAACCATTGTCCGTGGCGGGGAGAAAATCAACGTGATCCCCAGTGAAATCGTCCTTGAGCTGGATGGACGCCTGCTCCCAGGCTACACCCCTGACGACATGATGGCTGAACTGCGTCACCTCATAGGCAACGAGGTGGAACTTGAACTGCTCCGGCATGATCCTTGCCCTGCTGAGCCGGATATGGGACTGTTTGACACGTTGGCAGGCATTTTGCGAGAGGCAGACCCGACTAGCGTGCCCTTCCCCCTGTTATCGCTCGGAGCAACCGATGGGCGCTTCTTTGGCCAGTTAGGAATTCAGACCTACGGCTTCACTCCGATGAACTTGCCTGAAGACCTGCCTTTCTGGGAGCTCGTACATGCCGCGGACGAGCGTATTCCGGTGGAGGCTGTGGAATTTGGAACCGATATGATTTACAAGCTCTTACAACGTTTCGGGTAAGAGGTACTCTGATGGCGCCCTCTGGTTAGGTCTTAACAGCTAATAGGATCTCAAAGCTCGTTTTCGGTTCCTAATGCAGCATCCTCTCTTGCTTTTAGCTCGATATCCGGCAATCTGACTGGAAAACATTGGGGGTGTGTTGTGGCTATGCAATTCCGGTTCAAGCCACTGCGGGCATTGAGGTGCATTATGGTGTGGAGCTGTGCGGTTACACCTTGCAGCGATTGGTGCTAGCGGGAAACAGGCGGAGCCATATACGACTCACCCTTGGCATCGAAAGCAGTTGCGAAAGCTTCAGGTAGTGGAGCGTGTCTTCTGGCGAACTCTTGACAGACTTCAGTATACTTGGCAAATACATCAGAATCATCAAAGCTAGCTTCGCCTCCAGCCCGTCCTCGCAAAACTACGTGAATGTTTCTGCCACGGCGTTGATAGATTTCTATCTGCAGCTTCATTTGTCTCAGCCTCTCCTGACCAGGCATCGGTTATCGCTCTATGTGGAATCAAACATTAGCACAGGCGTCCTCGGGTACGCCATAGTCATTTTTGGGGATTATCGGTAGATAAATAGTACTGGCGACAGATAGAGGTGACCGTCACAGACTACTTGTGGCTCAAAGGAGGTGTCGGCGCCTCCAACAAGGGGGAGCTTCTTAACTCTCAGAAATACGAACGCTAAACGCTCCCGTCATCTTCAGTAACCTGGCCTCTCAGTTCCAGTTTTATGATTGCATAATGCACGGGCAAGCTGCCAAGTCAGCATCTCGCCAGAGCCAATTGAGCCAGGTGTAGAGAACGCGACCTATTCAACCATCTCTTAAGAAATCCAAGACCTCTCTATTGAATCTGCCTCTCATTGCCACAAGGAATGCATGTGACCCACCCTCAACTTTGACGAGCTTGGCATTTGGTATCCTGTTTGCTATCACTTCCGAGGAGCCTGGTCTGTGGAGCCTGTCTCCGGCTCCCGTGATTACCAGGGTTGGGGCTTCAATCAAATGTAGCCTGTCCAGCGTATCGTGCCCCACAATAGCTTCAAACTGTGCGCGAACTCCTTCGCTCGCCCGCAGTCGCGCATAGACCCTTGCCAGAGGGGCCACACCGATCCTATACAGCCTGCTGTTAAAGGCTAGGGAGAATACAGTCCCCAGGACTTTCCCAACAGCGACGCCTCTCAATTCGTCGTCCGAGCAGCCTTCCTCAAGACCCAGGGCTTTGTAGTACTCCGAAGAATGGCCTCCTATCTCGTCACTCCGAGCATAGGTGGACCCCAAGACAAGTTCCCTTACCCTTTCAGGGTAGTTAATGGCAACTTCCTGCGCAATCATGCCTCCCATAGACACACCCAATATGTGAGCTTTGTCAATGCCCAGATGGTCCATCAAACCGACCGTATCATCCGCCATCATCTTCATCGAATAGGGGCCGGGTGGTTTGTCAGAACCTCCAACACCTCTGCTATCAAAGGTGATTACCTGGAAGTACTTTCTGAAGGCACGCCTTTGGAGAACCCAGCCAATGCGTGGCGCAGAAAAACCCATTATCATAACCAAAGGCTCTCCCTGCCCTTCGACCATGTAGCTGATGTTGATTCCATTCACCTTTGCCTTTGGCATTCTCCCCTCCTGATGCGGCATCTAACATATGAAATGGTGTGGCTATGTTGAAACACTGCTACCGTATTGCGCTATGCACCTCTTCTGGGCACGCTAGTCTGAACCAAGTGATATGCTAGTCACTGCTCCTCGACTTCGGCATTCCTATCCATCTTGGAGTTCTATCCATATACTCATCATAGGCATCGCCGTACCTCTCTAGAAGGAAGCGTTCTTCGGTAGGTACCACAATGTGCCACAGGACCATCCATAGCACCGCGCATAGCAGAAGGACCCAGGAAGCGCAGGCTATGCCTATGCCGATGTACATCAAGAAGCCGCTGAAGTATATAGGGTGTCTTAAGATGCGGTAGACCCCCCTGGTAACTGGTTCATCAATCGGGGTAGCAGCAAAGTTGAGAATAGTTGCGATGCACATAATAAGCGACAGGGCAAAAATGGGAAGGCCCACATATAACCACACTGTGCCCGTCTCTAGCGGCAGGAAGATGGAGTAGACAACAACAAAAGGCATGATTATTGCATGAGTAGAGTAAGCTAAGATCTTCTCAGTTTTGTTAAACGGTACGAATTGGCTCATCCTTTTCGCTCTTTCCTTTCCTTCTTTGCCCATCAGAAAATTTGGAACAATCAGCGTTAGAAAAAAGAATAGTTGAAGTATCCAGGCATTCCATGGGCCTATCTCAAAGACTGGTGCAAGCGACATGATTCTTCCCCCTTCATTGCCCCAAATGGTTGCGCTGTAGACTTATTGTGCTACTATACATATCGCAGTAGAATATCGCAAGTGGGTAGGGGATGGTTGCTCAGAGCCTGAAAGGAGGGTAACGATATGACCACTAGTACAGCTACAGAACGCCACTCCACGGAGAATGCTCAGGAAATCATGGCCAAGTTGAGAGAATATGCCTTTGACGATCTTCATCCATTGTTTAGTGAGGGTAAGACCCCCTCTTTCCAAGAAATCGAAGGAGACACTGCAGGGAGCTTTCTTGCATGGAATCCCCAAACTCCTTGGATGATGAAACTACTTACACGGATTGTCTTCGATAACCCCCTTGCCCGCTGGACTGGAAAGAGGTTCGTCACTCGCTTCGATGAAGACAAGAGAGGGAGGGGACTCAACCTGTATCAGAATCGTATTCTACCCCGTCGATTCACCTTTGATACCTGCATCAAGAAGTCAATGTTTGACCAAAACCCGTGTCTCGCCTTGGTCTATGCATCATTTCCATCTCCTACGTTCGGCACAATTGATCAACTACGAAAGATTGAAGATGGAGTCTTTCTTGGTCAAGGGTATCACAAATTCCCCTGGGAAAAAGAACACTCGTTTCTCGTCTATTTTGTGCTCTGCGCTTTGAGGGGTTGATACCAGGCACGGTCATCTCAGCACTCAACCGAAAAGCTCTTTTTCAAAACAATGAAAAAGAATAGATCAACAAGATTGCTGTTTGTAGCGTTGTGTCTTACTATCGCATGTATTCTTCAAGCGATAGCTCTGGCAAGGTACGTGGGTAGGCTGCCTGACGACTGGGTGGGGATTGGACTGTACAGTGCTGCTCTTGTCGGATTCGCTGTTGCTGCAATTGGTTTCTTCATTCAATGGCAAAGTGAAAAGGACGTGGAAAAGCGGCAACGACTCGAAGAACAGGGCAAGTAGCTCCGCTCCCCTTGACCAACCTCACTCTCAGTTCGAATTGTGTGATAGAATAGAGCAAGGTGTCGGCTGCAACCGATTTGTTGGCAGACTGTGCTTTTGATACTGGTCGGGCAAATCACCATACCGCCTCTTTTACTTCATGCGAGTTGTTTCCAGTGGAAAGATGCGACATAGTGGAAGTCGCTAGCTGAGTGCTGATAAATGTGTGGAGCTGAGATGGAGTTTACCGGCGAACGCGTGGTGCCAGGTAAGACTCCTCAAGGGATCTATAAAGAGCATATAGACAGGTACGTTTTTTCTGCGAGCCTGACCGGGAACAAGGATGTTTTAGATGTGGCCTGCGGTACCGGTTACGGGGTAGATTATCTGGTGGAAAATGGGGCGGGTACGGTAACAGGAGTGGATGTATCGATAGAGGCGGTAAATTATGCACAGGATTGGTTTGGTGATAGTGAAAGGGTGAGCTTTGTATGCGCTGATGGCGTTAGGTTGCCTTTCGTTGACTATTCTTTTGATGTCGTCGTCTCTTTTGAGACATTGGAGCATATTAGACCGTATAGAAAGTTCTTGGCCGAGTGCAAGAGGGTGCTGAGAGATAACGGTTTGTTAATCTGTTCAACTCCCAACAGGAGGGTTTTCTCGCCCAGCTTAGCAAAGCCTTTGAATCCTTTTCACGTGAAGGAGTTCTGGCCGGAGGAATTCCACCGATTGCTCAGCAGATACTTTGGAGATATCAGCCTGTACGGACAGTGTGATGTTAACCTGGCTGATAATTCCGTGGAGCGAGACTACGGAGTGCGCGAGTTCAAAGACAGTGAGCATACATCTTCAGGCTACATAATTGCTGTGGCTAGAAAGGGAGCCAGGGGGCGTCCCCGATGTCAGCGGCCAAAGTCTCAATCATCCTTGTAAACTGGAATAACTTTGACGACAGCGCGGAGTGCCTGGAGTCTCTCAGGCAAAGGAGTTATCCCAATTGTGAGGTGGTGGTGGTTGATAATGGTTCGCAAGGGGATGATGCCAGGCTCCTGGAGGAAAGGTTTGGTGACAGCATAAGGTTGATCGAGAATGAGAGGAACCTTGGCTTTGCTAAAGGTTGCAATATAGGGATAAGGGACGCCTTGGATAGGGGAGCGGATTACGTCGTGTTGTTGAACAATGATACCATAGTTACCCCCGACTTTCTCGAGGAGTTGATTGGCGTCGCCCAAAGTGACGAAAGGGTTGGGATCGCGGGCGGCAAGATATACTGTTACGAGCCCCCTCAGTCAATATGGTTTGCTGGCGGCACGATAGACTACCGAACTGGAAGCACTCTCATTAGAGGAAGCGGGGAAATCGACCGGGGTCAGTTCGATGAGAAAGCGGAGGTTGATTGGATTTGTTCGTGCTTTATGCTTATCTCACGTGACTTATTGCAAGCTATAGGTATGCTTGATGAGAGGTTTTTCTTTGGGTGGGAGGATGCAGACCTTTGTGTCAGGGCTGCCAGAAGTGGCTACAAAGTACTCTACGTCCCAGGGTCCGGAATTTGGCACAAGGGGTGGGGGGACAGCAAGAAACAAAGGCTCAAGGGGCGGCCGCTGTATTATGCTGCGAGGGGCCACTTTATCTTCATGGACAAGCATCTTACCAAGCTCCAGCTCGCCAGTTCTGTGCTATATTTCGTCATCAAGCTTCCCAAGACCGTTTGGGATTACTCGCGCATAACGGGACAGTGGAAGGCCCCGATATATATTTTGCGGGCCGTCTTTGATTACTGGGGGATGAAATGCAGAGAATGGGCAAGGCTATAGCAGTTGCAGGCGTTCAGCCGTCAGCAAATCCCCCTAAAGGGGGACTAAGGGGGATTCTGTGACCTTTTTAATTGAAAAGGCTGAGTACTGAGTAGCGTCGTGACTCCTGTCACGACGAAGAATGCGTTGCCACAGGAGTGGCAACGCTACTTGCTCAGCGAAACCCAAAAGCCGCGACCCTGTTCGAGTTTTTGGGGTTCTAGGTTCTAAGTTCAAGGTTAACCTAGAACGTAGAACTTAGAACATTTCCAAAGCTGAATGCTGAGTACTGATAGCTGAACCCTTACTCGATGGCCTGGGCGAGTATCTCAGCCACATCCATGGCCTTGAGGGTTCCCTCTGCCTCCAACGCCTTGATGGCGTCTTCGAACATCTGAATGCAGAAGGGGCAGGCCGAAGCCACTACTTCAGCGTTGGTTTTTATAGCCTCCTCGGTGCGAATCTGACTCATCCTTCTGCCGATCTGCTCCTCCATCCATATCCTACCGCCGCCACCGCCACAGCAAAAGCCTTTGCTCATTCGGTGCTCCATTTCAGCCGGGCTTGCCCCGGTGACTGCATGCAGGATTTCTCGCGGAGCCTGATATATGTCATTGTACCTGCCGAGGTAACAGGAATCATGATATGTGGTTTTCTTGTCGAGGCTCCTGGCGACAGTTAATCTCCCCTGTTTGAGCAGGTCGGCGATGAACTCGGTGTGGTGCCAGACCTCAAAGCTGCCCCCGAATTGGGGATACTCGTTCTTGATTGTGTTGAAGCAATGAGGGCAAGCGCTAACGATCTTTTTTACCCCATAGCCGTTAAGGGTTTCGATGTTCTGCTGGGCGAGCATTTGAAACAGGTATTCGTTACCGATTCTGCGGGCAGGCTCGCCACAGCAGGTCTCCTCGGTGCCCAATATGCCGAAGTTAACACCCGCTGCCTGGAGCACCTTCGCTACGGCTTTGGCAACGTTCATGTTTCTCTCTTCGAGCGCAGCGGTGCAGCCAACCCAGAAGAGCACGTCCACGTTGCTGTCTTCCGATAGTTGCTTGACATTGAGGCCATCCGCCCAATCCGTTCTCGTGGCCATGGTTCCTCGCCAGGGGTGCCCTCTCTGTTCCATGCTTCTCAGGGCTCCCATAGCAGTCTCAGGAAACTGAGTTTGCTCCAGCACCAGATTGCGTCGCATCTCTATTATCTTGTTGATGGGCTCGATGAAAACCGGGCACTGTTCCTGGCAGGCACCGCAAGTGGTGCAGGCCCAAATCTCGTCCTCCAGTATGACGTCTCCGATCATCTGGCGACCGTCGTCTCCAGGGTTATCGCTCGCTTTGCCACCAAGCAGAGCTGGCCCCCTTTCGGTCAAAAGAGCTTTAAGGTCTTGGATCACCTTCTTGGGCGAAAGGGGCTTTCCACTGAGATAGGCGGGACAGTTGTCCTGGCAGCGGCCGCAACGCGTGCAGGAATCCAGGTCCAGCAAATCTTTGAAGGTGAAGTGCTGAATATTGGCGGCGCCGAACGTTTCGGCTTCTTCCAGCTCGATCGTTCTGAGCGCACCCTTGGGCATAGTTGACCTGAAAAACGCATTGACCGGAGCGACGACGATGTGCGTTAGCTTGGGGAAGGCAAGGGCTATATAAACAATCGCCCCAAATATGAGCAGCGAGTGGAACCACCACAAGGCTTGATACCAACCAAGTAGATGGGCACCACCCTCAAAGGCTCTGGCAAATCCGTAGCCCAAGAAGGACCATTGCGCCCACCCCCATATTACATCTGGCGAAGCTACTTCGAGCGATTGATAGTTGTCCGCTGTAACCGCGATGCGAAGCCCCTCCAGTATGAACCCGGTGACCACAATGATGAATATCAGAGATAGGCCGATGGCATCGGCGGGGATGTTGTCCAGCCTGTCGGGTTTCTGGATATATCGCCTTATAGCAGACAGCACTACGCCTATGATGAGCATCACGCCGCCGAGGTCTGCCAGAAAGGAAATGGCCAGATAGGTATTGCCAGTCAAGAATTCGACGATATAGTGGCTGATTACATCCATCGCTGTTCCAAAGAGGAGAAGCAAGGCGCCGTAGAAGATAAGAGCATGGATTATCCCGGGAAACGGGTGTGTGAATAATATCTTCCTGTGGAGAATGCCATCGATCGTAGCGCTGTAAATGAAGGCCTTCGTTTTCTTGCCGAGATTAGAGAATGTGTCGTCTCTCTGTCCCAGCTTCCAGAGACGGGAGCGACGGTAAAAGCTGTAGATCAAGTACACTACTGAAAGAACGGCCAGAATGTAGATTATCCAGCCGTTCTGTATCTCAAAGAATATCTCACGGAACGCCTCCTGCATAATCCCTCCTTTAAGTGCCTGGGGAATTCTATCACAAAGCTTTAGCTGTGCCAAGACCTAAGTGGTGACCTTAATCAGTGGATTTAGTAGTTATACTCTTTCGCATCGCTTTGCACAAAACTCCTCTCCCTCGATGGGAGAGGTTGGGTGAGGGTGGATTCCCCCTCCCCTTAATCCCCTCCCGCCAGGGGAGGGGAATCACAAGAGACTTTTCAACCTACCATAAAAGAACATCCAAGTGGTGAGCCTTTTGAATGGGGATTCACGGGCAAGGTCTCCTGTCGAATGGTTGCGCTACTCATACTTTGTTGGTACAATTGTGCCCAATGGGCAGCGATGGGTCTTCACTCCTGTAATCGGTGCTCACACGGGTCCGGGTTCACTTGGAATCGCCTTTTATACTGAGGCTCCAGCACAGTAGCTGCTGCAAAATTCGGAGCGTGGAGGGATAGTCATCGAGCGGGTTGGTGTTGTCACCGATAGCGTTTCTTGTCTGCCTAGGGATCTGGTGGAGAAGTATGCCATCAAGATTGTGCCGATAAGTGTTGTTGTCGATGGTCATGCCTATCGTGATGGCATTGACATAACGCCAAAAGAGGTCTACGAACTTGTGGCTACCAGTAAAAACCTGCCCAGTACCACATCCCCATCCCCGGGAGATTTCCTTGAGGCGTACCGCGAGCTCAGTAGCAGCGTCAGTGGGATTGTTTGCGTTACCATATGCTCCGATATTAGCATGATGTATGATTCGGCGATGCAGGCAAAACGGATGGCTGAGGGGGAGCTGCCCCACGTTGCCATAAATGTGGTCGACTCCAGGACTGCGGGTGGGGCGGAGGGATTTGTGGCGCTGGCGGCGGCCAGAGTTGCCGCCTCGGGAAAGGATTTGGCCCAAGTGACTCGCGCGGCTGAAGACATGATACACAGAGTAAATATGCTAGCTGTGTTGGATACCCTCGAGTATTTGGCGAAGGCTGGTCGTATCCCTAGAGTAGCCGCCTGGGCCGGCGCAATGATAAAAATAAAGCCTATCCTCACTTTTTCCAATGAAGGGATAGGCATGTTGGAGAAGGCTCGAACCAAACCCAGAGCGGTGCAGCGCATATTACAGATCATGGAACAGCGAATGGGGAGAAAGCCTGTGCATGTCAACCTGATGCACGCCAATGTGCCTGAGGAGGCAGAGGCGCTGAGGGAACGGGTGGAGTCCCAATTTGACTGTGCTGAGCTGTTCATAACCGACTTCGCCCCAACTATGGGGGTTCAGGCTGGCCCTGGCGTACTTGCTCTTGCCTTCTACAGCGAGGAAGATATCAGTGTGGAATGAACTGGGGTTAATTGTCGGGTCCTATGCTCTAGGTTCTTTTCCTTTTATCTACCTCTTGGGGAGACTTTATGGCGTCGATCTGCGAGAGTCTGAGGACATGCACATCGCTCTCTGGCGAGATGTGGGGCGTGCCCCGGGTTTCATTGGGGTTGTCTTCGATTTTGCCAAGGGAGTGATAGCCGTCGTGGTTGCTCGAGCTGTGGGCTTCGAGGATGGTTGGGTTGCCTTCGCTGGGGTGGCTGCAGTGGTGGGACAGATGTGGCCCGTCTTTATGAAGTTCGAAGGGGAGAAGGGCAATAGCACAGGACTGGCTATGTCTGGTGCTGTGGATCCAGCTTCAATGCTCATTGCTTTGGTGCCGATATCAACAGGATTCTTCGTGAGAACAGTGCCTCGGCTCCGGAAACGAGACCAATCTTTGGATGAGCGGCTGAAGTTTGGCGGGCCTCCAAGCCTCAGTTTGCCGCTGGGAATGGCTGGGGGATTTGCGGTATTGTCCCTGGCTGCCTGGGGGTGGGGCCGGCCTCTGGGAATGATCATCGCTTTTGTGGGCCTTTTCCTGCTGATCATGCTGAGAAGGGTAACTGATGGATTGAGGGAGCACCTGCGGCAACCTACAGGCAAGAGGAGCATGCTGCTGAATAAATTCCTGTTCGATAGAAGTCGGATCTAGACAAGTGTTCAGCTATCAGCTATCAGCACTCAGCCTTTTCAATTAAAAAGGTCACAAAATCCCCCTTAGTCCCCCTTTAGAAAAGGGGGACTAAGGGGGATTTGCTCAGAGCTGAAAGCTGGTGGCTGAACGCTTAGGTATGACGAGGTGCGGGAGGTAGAAGAAGTTATTACCGATGTGCAAAAGCTGAAGCAGGAGCTGGAAGAACTTCCCGAACCTGTGGCCAATCCGGTGTTCGTTGTTGTCAGCGGTTTGCCGGGGACGGGCAAGTCCTACTTCAGTCGCAACTTGGGGGAGCGGCTACCTAGCGTCATCGTTGAAAGCGATGCACTACGTAAGAAACTGTTTTCCTCACCAACCTACAGCGCGCAGGAGAGCCATCGTCTATTCGATGCGTGCCATCGTCTCATAGAAGAACTCCTCAGAAGTGGGATTACGGTGATCCTCGATGCCACTAACCTGGTGAGGCAACATCGGGAGCGCCTCTACCATATCTCTCAGCGCCTTCAGGTGAAGCTCATAGTCGTCCAGGTGGAAGCTCCCCGGGAACTGGTCCTGCAACGCCTTCAAGGCCGGTCGAGGGGCGTTGATCCTGAAGATACCTCTGAGGCAGATTGGAGTGTCTATCAGAGGATGAGGACGAGGGCGGAGAGGATTCGGCGCAACTACTTCGTTGTTGATACCTCGAGGGATATCACCCCAGTCATCGGTAAGATAGTACGCGAAGCCAAACGGTGAACGCTCACAAGCGTTCAGTCCCCTGAAGACCTCAGACTAGCGGGCCTTCAATGTACGGATTGAGGTCGCAGCGAGTTTGATTGCCCCCCAGTTTCTTCTATGCTATAGTTAGAGGTTAGGAAAAGGGCACAGAATTACTTGCAAGGGGGTATAGAATTGTTCGACGAGTTGAAGGTTTTCAGTGGCAATGCGCATCCTCAATTGGCGGGGAAGATTTGCGACTATTTGGGCATCCCCTTGGGCAAAATGGAGGTGTTCGAATTCAGCAACGAGAACATCTTCGTCAGGGTGCTGGAGAACGTGCGGGAGCGAGATGTCTTCATCGTTCAGCCGATCTGCACGCCGGTCAATAAGAACCTTGTGGAACTCTTGATAATAATCGATGCTATGAAACGGGCATCAGCAGGCAGAATCACAGCAGTGATTCCATATTACGGCTATAGCCGCACCGACAAGAAGGATCAACCTAGAGTTCCGATAACAG
>JAUXAX010000032.1 GCA_030619685.1 Dehalococcoidia bacterium | reverse complement strand
TGGACGGGCACCAACGAGGTGATGAACCTCATCATCCAGCACGAGTACTACCGTGACCTCCTGGCCCGTGGCGAGGAGGGTCGGGACGTGGAGGCCGATGCCCTGGAGGCGGGGGAGGTGGAGGAAAAGGTGTACGAGTAGCGCTGGGCTCTTGGATTGACAATGGCCCCGTGGCGGTGTTATAAGACCCTATCGTCGCTTGAGCTCCTATCTTAGACAAGGAGGTTGGACGAATGGAAGAGATTTACACCCGGTTGGCAGCCAAGTTGGGGCGCCCCGACTCTGAGTGTATAGCCAAGATATTTGAGTATGCAGCATCACCGCGGCAGGCGAGGATTCTGGAAGCACTGAACCAGCCACCGGAGCCGGCCCTCACTGTGGAACAGCTGGCGGAGAAGCTGGGGTTAGATGCAACAGAGATACAGCAGGATCTGGAGGCCCTATTCCACAAGGGGCTTACTTTCCCCCGCAATTTCCAGGAGCGGCGGGAGTGGAGGTTTGGGAAGTCTCCGATGCAGCTTCATGATGCCATGATCAGTGGCTGGAGATTCCACGGTGAACCGGAGAAGCTTTACCAGCTCTGGCATGCCTACGATAAGAAAGAGGGCTACCGTAACTACGGTGAAGCCTATGCCGCTGCGTCTGCTCAGCTCATGCGGGTGATACCCGCCTGGGAGGCTGTAGCAGACGACCCCAATCTCCAGCCCTGGGAGGCCTGGCGAGAGATACTGAGGGAGAAGCAATTGATCACTGTCGTTGATTGCCCCTGCCGCCTCGAGGTCAGGGCCTGCGACCGACCGGTTGAAGTTTGCCTGGACTTCGATCGGACGGCTGAGTATGACATCGCCAGCGGCCATGGCAGGAAACTGAGCTACGAAGAGGCGCTGCAGATAATGAGCAATGCGTCCCGCTCAGGTCTGGTACCCAATGGGGTAAATACTGCCGAAGTCTCCCTTATGTGCAATTGCTGCAACGATTGCTGTATTGATTTCCAAACGCTGGAACATTGCGATATTCCACTCGACCACCATTACGCCAAGAGCCGCTACGAGGCGAAGATCGATCAGGACATTTGCGATGGCTGCCAAAACTGCATAGATAACTGCAACTTCGACGCCGTGACTATGGTAAAGCTACCTGGCTCCAAGAAGCTCAAAGCACAGGTGGACCCCGAGGTATGCTACGGATGCGGCTGCTGCTTCATGGTCTGTGAACCAAAAGCTATCTCTCTGGAATGCGTCAGGCCTGTGTCCCATGTGCCGGGTGTCGAAGAGAAAGGAACCGCCACCGGCGTTTCCTAGCGGCGTCGCCGCAGTAAGTGCTTCTTTCCCAGCGTGAGCTCGGCCACTCAGGGACATGGGTGATCGAGCGCCTTCCTCGCATACGCTCACGATCATTGTTTTGGCCACCACATCGGACTATGCTCCTCAATCGCACAGAGCCCGGGAGTGAAGCTGCATGCCTTGAAAGACCATGGGAAAGGTAAAGAGAAGTTAAGTGCAATTACTCGACATATCTGATTGCATAGGATACCTACAACAGTCGGCAGCGCAATTGATCCCAAAAGGCCAATCTCTGCCTGATGGGCTAGGCCGTTCCTGCCGAACACGCGAGGCCAGAAACCGTGAAGACGAATATTCTGGACAAGATTGACTCCCCTGCCAAGCTTACGCGCCTGACATATGACGATCTGGAGAAACTGAGCGCTGAAATCCGACAGGAGTTGATCAGCACTTGTCGATAGTTGCTCTCTTCCGCGCCCTTTTGGCGCCTTTCTTCCGCACCTCGCGTGCTGAAATGCGAGATTTCAGTGTATGAGGGGGGCTAAGATTCGTACACGGACTCTCATAGCCCTCTGGAAGGCAAATATTCCCCCCATGGTCTGGCTCTGCCCACCGTTATTGATTGGCGCTATTATTCTCGGACTTGATGGCGGAGCCCCCGAATGGGCGCCGATCGCCCTCTTACTGGTTCTGATAGCCGTCAGGCCAACTCACTCCGATCACAGAGCTTGGACTGACCTGAGAGACGCTTTGCTACTTCGTATAATTCGGTTAGCATGCGTGTTGACAATGTCAGGTGAATCCTCTAAGCTCCATACAAAATTGGAGGTGCTGTGGCGGCAAACCTTTGACAGGCAGCCCCAAACAAGTGACAATGAGCCCGGCGGCCTCTATAATGAGCATTCAATTGTAAGCGGGGAATCCGCACAAAAGTGCGTTAATCATAATTTAGGAGGTAAGAGAACATGAGTGAGAAAACGGGTTCGATGTCGATCCTTCCAAGCGGAAAAGAAATCGGTTTCATGGTTATAAGGGGATTTGGGCTTTTCCTGAGCATCTCAGGCATGGTGGGCATGACACTCATCCTCGGGCCACTGAACCATATCCTGCAGGACATAGAATTTACCCTGGTTTTCGGAAGTAAGCCTCCCGCTTTCTTTTCGTGTATGGGGCTTGCTGTCATAGGAGGCGCTTTGGACTTCCTCGCCAACCTGGGTCTAAAAGGCTTGGAGAAATAGCGATACCCTGCCTTCGCGAATAGCGACACGCTTTCCGTCATGTAATCCGCACGCCAGGTGTTACACAAGCCAGGCGCCTGTGAAGAACACGCGGCAAAGGAACTCGCTTTGGCGGTTAGGGCAGCCTTAGAACAGCTCCCGTGCTGGCTGAAGTCACCAGCCCCGAATACCTTTTCAGGTAGCTCTTCACCTCCCTCTTTAGAGGTGGCGGTGACCACCGGGCAAGCCTCGCCTCTATCTCCTCCTTGGGCAGTTTGACATTCAGCGTCCTCCGGGGGATATCGAACTCGATTATATCCCCTTCCTCAACAACAGCTATCGGCCCACCCGACATGGCCTCTGGGGATATGTGCCCTATCGCAGCTCCACTGGTAGCCCCGGAGAATCTGCCATCGGTAACCAGGGCCACGTCACCCTCCAGTCCCGCCCCGACTATGGAAAGGGTAGCGACTATCATCTCCCTGAACCCAGGGCCGCCCTTGGGACCCTCGTACTTGATAACCACCACATCGCCTTTGTTTATCCTGCCCCCCAGGATGGCTTTCACAGCCTCCTCCTCGATATCGAAGACCCGCGCTGGGCCCTCATGCCTTAGCATCTCCGGCCTCACCGCCGCTTGCTTGACCACCGCCCCCTCCGGAGCCAGGTTTCCATAGAGGATAGCCAGTCCCCCCTCACGATCGTAGGGATCGTCTATACTCCTGATGACCTCCTCCCTGGTACTCTGGGCATTCTCGATGGTTTGCCCTATTGTTTCTCCGCTCACGGTGAGGGCATCGAGGTGAAGCAGGTCTTTCTTGGAGAGCTCCTTCATCACCGCCCCAAGCCCCCCAGCCTCATAGAGGTCGACAATAAAGTAAGGGCCCGTGGGGCTGAAGCTGCATAGGCGGGGCGTAGTTCGACTCATGCGGTCGAAAAGGTCGAGGTCGATATCGACCCCGGCCTCATCGGCTAGGGCCATAAGGTGCAGGATGGTGTTGGTGCTACCTCCGATGGCCATATCCACCCTGATCGCGTTCTCAAAGGCCTCCCTGGTGAGAATCTGCGCCGGAGTTATCTCCCTTTTCCACAGCTCCATAAGTGCCACCCCTGATCGGTTGGCCAGGCCCCGGCGGCGGCCATAGACAGCGGGGATGCAGCTATTCCAGGGCAGGGCAAGCCCCAGGGCCTCGGCCATGCAGGCCATGCTATTGGCGGTGTAAAGTCCGGGGCAGGAACCGCACCCCGTAAACTCGAAGAGGAGGGCGCTGGACTTCTCATCCCCAAAGCTGCGGGCGAGCATTGGCCCGCCATTGATTATGATCGCGGGGACGTCGAGTCTCGCCGCTGCCATCATCATCCCCGGGGTGATCTTGTCACAGCCGGTGACCAGCACCATAGCATCCAGGCAGTGGGCCAGCATCATCGCCTCGATGGAGTCGGCGATGAGTTCCCGGCTGCTCAGGGGGTAGCACATGCCAGCATGTCCGATAGCCAGCCCGTCGCAGATAGCGATGGTGGAGAACTCAAAGGGCGTTCCCCCACCCGAGATAACCCCCTCCCTGGCCGAGGTCGCGATCTCGTCGAGATGAACGTGCCCTGGCACCAGCTCATTCTGGGAGTTGACCACCGCAACCATAGGCCTCTCCATCTCCTCTCTAGTTCGGCCCATGGCCTCAAAGAACATCAATCTGGACCTTACCGTATCGCTCCTCACAGCTCAAACCTCCTTCCTCGATTGAAGACGCACCCGCGGTTTTCAAACATTATAACCCCCAAAGCTGGAGCTTGAAAGGCTAGCCTCTGTTCGTCAAAGGAAAAGCTGCCACAGGATTTCGTGAAGAAGCGACCCCGCGGGGGGTCGAGGCAACATGCAATATCTGGAGGTTGGCCTGTTTGCGGTCAACGCTCCAACTCATTTGATGGTTATGTGCCATTCGTCAGCCATCGTTTAGATCGCTTTAGAGCCCTGCGCCAGCCACGGTAGAGGGCTTGACGCCATTCCCGCTCCCCAGCAGGTATGAAGAACT
The DNA here is from genome assembly GCA_030619685.1 of Dehalococcoidia bacterium. The sequence continues at coordinate 17,081 of JAUXAX010000032.1, read as the reverse complement.
CGTCCTCGCCCCAAAGCGATGCTATCTCCGCACGGTCTCTCCAAAACCCCACTGCTAGCCCGGCGAGATATGCTGCTCCCAGGGCCGTAGTCTCAACTGATCGAGGGCGCGATACTCTCACACCAAGCATATCGGCTTGGAACTGGACCAGGAAGTTATTAGCGGCGGCACCTCCGTCCACCCGCATCTCTGTTGGTCGTAACCCTGAATCGGCTGTCATAGCTCTTACCACGTCGCACACCTGGTAGGCGATCGACTCGAGTGCTGCTCTGACCAAGTGACATTTACGAGTGCCTCGGGTCAAACCTACGATAGTACCCCTCGCGTACATATCCCAGTGTGGTGCACCTAGCCCTACGAAGGCAGGCACGAAGTAGACCCCACCTGTGTCCTTTACTTCAGCTGCCAGCCGCTCCGATTCAGCTGCATCAGCGATCAACCCCAATTCATCGCGCAGCCACTGGATGACGGCTCCCGCTATAAAGACGCTACCTTCCAACGCATACTCCACTGCCTCTCCAGTGCCCCAGGCAATGGTGGTTATCAAGCCATGTTTCGAAACTGTGGGGGCCTTTCCAATGTTCATCAGCACGAACGCGCCAGTGCCTAAGGTGACCTTGACCATTCCAGGTTCGAAGCATGCTTGGCCGAAAAGCGCCGCTTGCTGGTCACCAACCACGCCAGCAACTGGAATGCCGCCGGTAGTATAGCCAAAAACACCACTGGAAGGTTGAACCTTTGGCAGCATGGCTCGTGGAATCCCGAATACCTGGAGCAAGTCATCGTCCCAACCTAAGGTATGGAGGTTGAAGAGCATAGTGCGCGACGCATTGGAAATGTCGGTGGCATGAACTGCCCCGCCAGTGAGCTTCCAGATAAGCCACGTGTCAACATTGGCAAAGAGCACTTTACCCTGTTCAGCGAGTTGACGGATGCCTTGCACATTACTCAACATCCACTCTAGTTTGGTTCCCGAGAAATATGCGTCCACCACCAAGCCTGTCTTCGCACGGATCATTTCGGCGAGCCCTTGACTCCTGAGCTCCTCGCACCTGGGCGCTGTCCGGCGGCACTGCCATACGATAGCGCGTCCTATCGCCTCGCCTGTTTCCTTGCTAATGAGTAGCGTGGTCTCACGTTGGTTAGCGATCCCGATGGCTGCGATGTGTGCGTCGCTGGCGCTGGCACCGCGCTTTGCCTGTTCTATCGCCTGCAAAGTCTTCTGCCATATGTCAGCGGGGTCTTGCTCGACCCAACCTGGCTGTGGATAGTACTGGCTAATCTCTGCGTAGCCACGCCCCTGCACATTGCCGTTGCGATCAACCAAAAGGGCAGTAGTGCCCGTGGTACCCTGGTCTATTGAGAGAATATATTGCTTCATTCTAAGTTACGCGGCCTATGGGTATCGATATATGCGGTTCCAAACGATACAAAGCTTCTGGTCTGATCAGATGCGTGTGGCCAGCCAGGTTTCCATGTCGGCCATGACCTGTTTATGCCCTGGCTCATTGAAAATCTCGTGGTAGAAGCCCTCATAGAGCTTCAGCGTCTTGTCCCTCGAGCCGGCCCGCTCATATAGCATCTGGCTACCTTGCGGGTCACACAACCGGTCAGCGGTTCCGTGCATAATCAGGATGGGCAGGTTGACCTTTGGCATTTGGCGCGGCAGTTCCCGCAGTGTCTTAAGCATTTCTGCACCGAAGCGAGCGCGAAGGTTGCCGCGGTAGACAAGTGGGTCATTCACGTAGGCATCCACGACGGCCTTGTCCTGGCTGATAGCAGAGGCATCAACGAGACTGGTACCCATGATAGCCATTTTCGGCAGCAGCAGAGAGAGCATCCGAGCTGCCGCTATCAGCGCCGGCGACCGGTCAGAGGGTACCTTCAGAGCTGCCCCAGAAAGTACGAGCCCAGCCAGCTCATGTTGATGCTGGACAGCATAGGCAGTGGCGATCGCTCCTCCCATGCTATGTCCGACGAGGAAAACCTTGGCATCACCATGCTCACCACGTACTATATCGAAAAAGGTCTTGAGGTCATCGAGATAGTCCGAGAACCGTTCAACATAGCATCGCAAGCCCTCCGACTTGCCGTGACCTCGAAGGTCAAGGCCACAGACGGCATAGCCTTTGGGTACGAAGTAGTTGACCAAGTTTGTATAGCGCCCGCTGTGCTCAGCCCCGCCGTGGACGACTAGCAGTACCGCCTCGGGACGTCCGACCGGCAACCAGGACTGGTAGTAGAGATTAAGGTCCTTATGCCCCGTGAAGCTACCTTCTGTATGTTCCATGCACACCTCCGGAAACACAACGTTATAAACCCATCCCCGAACACGGGGGGCATCTTTGATCCGTCATCGCTTGCCAAACTTTAGTAACTTCTACCGCAACTGTCAAGGCCATAGTATCTGTTGAAGTGTTGTGCACTGTGAAGATTCAAAGTTATAAATGGCGTAGCAAAATCCAGCCTTCGGTGTGCCCGGATTTAATGGAGAGGTGTAAGACCGATAGCATGCGGCAGGTTGCCAGGACGCTCTTTGAGGAGATACTGGTTGAAGATAGAAAGGTCGTGGCAGTGAAGCCACGACCCGAATTGGAGCCCTTCTTTAAGCTAAACCTTGAGTGTCACTCCAAAGATATTGCATGCGACCCCGATGGGATTCGAACCCACGATCTTCGGCGTGACAGGCCGATATGTTAGACCACTACACTACGGGGCCGCGAAAACAAAACAGGATGTGTGCCAAATTGTAGCAAGTCCTCGCTTGTCCTGTCAAGTGTGTGTACTCGCTTGGTATCGGCGACATTGACATCGGCCACGGTTCCCACACCGCCAGTAGCGTTGACAAAGAGGCTTCCTGATGGTAAAATCCTTAGTAAATTACTAAGGATTGTGGATTTGAAGTTCTCAAGCAGGTCACATTACGGGCTGCGGGCAATGATAGCCTTGGCACGCAGTTATCCCAAAGGGCCCCTGCCGCTTGCCGAGATCGCCAGGGCAGAGAATATCTCGTTGAACTACCTGGAGCAGCTCATGGCTCCCTTGCGCAAAGCGGGCTTGGTGGAAAGCACACGAGGCGTCAAGGGGGGCTATGAGTTGACCTCCGACCCCGCCACAGTGACTGTGGGCCAGGTGGTTCGCACTCTGGAGGGGCCTATCGCCCCCGCTGAGTGCGCCTCGGAGATAGAGAATCCCGGTTGCTGCCAGAGAGAGATGGATTGTCCCTCGAAGACCCTCTGGGAACATGTGCGCGATAACATTGCTCAGGTACTCGATGCAACTACCCTTGCTGATCTGCTTGCTACTGGCCAGGTGGGAGTCCACTAGTTATTCGTTTGGAGATGAGAGAGATGAAGCGACGAACTATATATATGGATAATGCAGCAACCACCCCGGTTCACCCCAGTGTTCTGGAGGCGATGCTTCCCTATTTCCACCAGAATTACGGCAACCCTTCCGGCATTCATACCATAGCGCAGGAGGCGCGAAAGGCAGTCGATGAAGCAAGGGCTGCTGTATCTGAGATATTGGGGTGTGAACCGAGTGAGATTATTTTTACTAGCGGAGGCACCGAATCGGATAATGCCGCACTTAAGGGGGCTGCCTTTGCCTCAAAAGAGAAAGGCAATCATATCATCACCTCGGCGATCGAGCACCACGCTGTGCTCAACACGTGCCGCTTTCTGCAAGAATTTGGCTTTGATGTCACCTACCTCCCAGTAGACCAGTTTGGGCTGGTAAATATCGATGATCTCGGGAAGGCGATTACGGATAGGACCATCCTGATCAGCATTATGCTGGCCAATAACGAGATCGGCACCATTGAGCCAATTGCTGAATTCACCAAGCTTGTCAAAGAGAAGGCTGAACAGGGGAACATTGTGTTCCATACCGATGCAGTTCAGGGCGCTGGGGCGCTTGACCTCGATGTCGACAAGCTTGGTGTGGACATGCTGAGTCTGTCGGCGCATAAGTTCCAGGGGCCCAAGGGCGTAGGCATCCTCTACCTCAGGGAGGGAACCCGGTTCACGCCGCAGCAGACAGGGGGCGCTCATGAGAGTAACCGTAGGGCGGGGACGGAGAATGTTGCCGGCATAGCAGGAGCTGCGGCTGCCCTCGAGCTAGCCTCCGGTAACAGGGAGTCGAGCAGCCGGCACTGTCAGGGGTTGCGTGATCGCCTTATCGAAGCAATACTGTCTCGGATAGGTGACACCTATCTCAACGGACATCCAACGCTGCGGCTGCCCAATAATGTAAACATATCCTTCCAGAATGTCGAAGGTGAAGCTATCTTGCTCAACCTGGATTTACTTGGTATCGCAGCGTCAAGTGGCAGCGCTTGTACCTCGGAATCCAACGAGGCCTCGCATGTTCTTCTTGCCATAGGCCAGTCTCCAGTGAGGGCACGCGGCAGCTTGCGCTTCACTGTTGGCCCGGCCAATACCGATGAGGATGTCGACTATGTCCTCTCCGTGTTGCCGGGGATTGTGGAGAGGTTGAGGGCGATGTCGCCGCTGGCCACCGTAGATGAACGGAATAGGGGCACCAATGTATAGCGATATAGTGGTGGAGCACTTTACCAACCCGCGCAACGTGGGCTCGATACCTGACGCCGATGGTGTCGGTTCGATAATTGATTCGGTTTGTGGCGATATGATCAAGATCTTCATCAGGGTTAAGGACAACCGCATTGAGGATATCAAGTTCCAGACCTTCGGCTGCAGTGCAGCTATCGCTACCTCGAGTATGATCACCGAGATGGTGAAGGGCAAAACTGTTGAGAAGGCTCGCAAAGTCACCAGTGAGGCAGTTGCGGAGGCGCTGGGTGGGCTACCTCCCGCTAAGACGCACTGCTCCAACACTGCCGCCGATGCTATGCACGGGGCGCTTGACGACTACGAGGGCAAAGGCGAGCCCTAGAATTGTAGCCCCTCCCGACCTTCGTGTCTTGCTTTGATTTGGCACTAGGTACCAGCTAAGGCGCCGCTATCTTCCCTTTGATAAACTCCACGAACGAGTGTGGCTTCTTGCTCTGGGGTTGCCCAAACGAGGGAATTCAGTCATAATATCGTGGTTGTGGCACGATTGATAAGGTCCCGAGGGAAACCGCTTCATGTGCCGTATTTTCCCCGTGTCTTGATGAGCAGGCGAAGTATGTGAGTGGAGGTCCAGCAAGTGGCTGAACAGGCGCTTTCGGGACTGAAGGTGGTGGAATACGGAGGTTTTATCTCTGCGCCCTATTGTGCCAAGCTGATGGCTGATCTCGGTGCCGAAGTGATCAAGGTCGAGGAGCCTGCATCAGGTGATGAGTCCAGGAGATACGGACCTTTTCCCGATGATACTCCCCATCTCGAACGAAGCGGGCTTTTTCTTTACCTGAATACCAACAAGCTGGGCATTACCCTCAACGTAAAGACGCGGACGGGGCAGAAGATACTCAAGGAATTGCTTAAAGAGGCTGACGTTTTTGTCGAGAACAGGCCACCCCGGCAGATGGCAGAGCTCGGGCTTGACTATCCCACCCTGAATAGGTTAAACCCTCGTCTAATCGTGACCTCCATCACTCCCTACGGGCTGACAGGGCCTTATAAAGACTATAAGGGTTATGCCCTCAATACCGCTGCTCTTGGTGGACAGAGTATGCGCACTGGGGAGCCCAATCGTGAGCCCTTGGCCCCGGCTCTTGCGCAGAGTCACTACCAGAGTGGCTCTATGGGGGCTGCGGCAACCTTTGGCGCTTTGTTTGCTCAGCGGTCTACTGGATCGGGACAGCAGGTCGACATATCGGAGTCCGAAGTCTGGGCTACTATTCATCTCGGTCACGGTGTGCATTTGGGTGTTTTTGAGGGTCGAAGGGCCCTAAGGGCAGGGCATCGCACAATCAGCGTCTATCCCTGGTGCATCCTTCCTTGCAAAGACGGCTATATGTGTCTGATTGCCATTCAAGGTTACCAGTGGAAGAGATTTCTCGAGGCCATGGGAAATCCAGAGTGGATGGGTGATCCCAGGTTCAAGGATCGAATTGCGATGGCATGGGGATATGCCGATGAGGTAGATTCTCTGGTGGAAGCCTGGCTGATAGAGCACACCAAGGAAGAGATCTTTGAGATGTGCAGGGAGAGGCAGATTACCTTTGCCCCAGTGCGAGACATAGCTGAGGTCGCGCATGATCCCCATTTTGAAGAGCGGGGCTATTTTGTCGAGATGGACCGACCTCATACTGGTACGCTGAAGTATCCTGGGGCACCCTATAAACTCTCGGAGACACCGTGGCAGCTAAGACGGCCAGCGCCGTTGTTGGGAGAGCATAATGTCGAAATCTACTGTGACCGCCTGGGATACACCAAGGAAGATTTGGTAAGACTGCGCCGAGGTGGGACTATCTAACGCAAGCATAGGGAGAAGTACCGAAAATGGCAAATTATCCTCTGGGTGGCTACCGCGTGGTTGATTTCTCCTGGGTGTGGGCTGGGCCATTGCTGGGTATGATCCTGGCGGACATGGGTGCTGAGGTCATTAAGGTGGAGACGAAAAAGCGGCTGGACAGCGCCAGGCTGACGCCGGGACGTTCGACTGTAGGCCCGGAGACGGACTTTGTATTTCACAGCATGAATCGGAATAAGCTGGGCGTTACAGTCGATATGTCTGGTCCCAGGGGCGCAGCGCTGATAAGAGAGCTGGTCGAGATAAGCGATGTGGCTGTCGAGAATTTCTCGCCGAAGGGATTGAGGAACCTTGGCCTTGAATACGCGTCTCTCCGTAAGGTTAATCCCAAGCTCGTTATGATCTCGCTGCCAGCTGCGGGGCAGTACGGGCCTCTATCGGATATCGTCACCTATGCCCCATCTCTGGGCGCTCTTTGCGGCTACTCAAGTCTAATTGGCTATCCTGGGGAGCGGGTGCTGGGGGAGCAAACGCCCTATCTTGACGTTAACTCTGCTATCCATGGAGCGTTTGCAGTACTGGTTGCCCTCTATTACCGTGAGAGGACGGGGAAGGGGCAGTATATAGACATGGCGCAGATAGAAGTGGGAGCCTCTGCCATCAGTGAGGCCTTCATGGAATACTTTATGAACGGTAGAGTCATGGGGACAATGGGGAACCGCAATCCGACAATGGCCCCACACAACAACTACCCGTGTCAAGGGGACGACAAGTGGATCTCCATAGCGGTGGAGACCGACGAAGAGTGGCGAGGCTTCTGCGATGCTATCGGCAACCCGCCCTGGGCTCAGGATGCAAGGTTCAGCAACAGGCTTAATCGGCTGAGAAACCAGGACGAGCTGGACAAGCTTGTATCTGGCTGGACGGTCGAATTCACCTATTACGAGGTGATGGATATCTTGCAAAGGGCAGGCGTGGCAGCGGCTCCTTGTCTGGATTTAACCGAGCGATTCAGCGATCCTCATTTCGAGAATCGGGGGACTCACCTACAGGTTGAGCATTCGGCGACCGGTGTCGATATTATTGCCGGGATACCCTTTAAGCTTAGCCAGACCCCGTGCGAGGTTCGCCGGCCCGCTCCTCTTCTGGGCGAGCACAACGAGTATGTATTTGGGAAGCTCTTGGGCAAGACCGGGGAAGAGATCGCTCAGCTTATTGAGGATGAAGTAATCTACTAACTGAACACTTACCGCAGTTCTTATTCCCGAGGCAGCCCCAATCCTCTGGTGGCAATAACGTTGCGGTTGATCTCCGACGTGCCGGCGCCGATGGTGTCGCCAATACTGAACAAATAGGCAGTGTGTACTATTCCCCTTATTGGTGTCGTGGGGCCAACTCCCAATTGGCCGTAGAGCCCCATTATCCCAAGTCCGATATTGGAAAGCCGCTGGCCCAGCTCGGCGCAGAAGTTCTTCGCCATGGAGGCCTCATGGCTCGGGATGAGGCCTTTGTCCCCCATCCAGGCGATGCTGTAGCACATCAGTCTTCCCACTTCGCACTCGATGGCGAGTTCAGCCAGTTTGTGCCGCACTACCGGGTCTTCGCTCAATGGCTTGCCATTTCGCTTCGTCTCTTTGGTGTATTTCACGAGTTCATCAACCATTCGCCGGCCTCTGCCCAGGTGTTCGATGCCAGCCGTGCGCTCGAAGGAGAGGGCCGTCATAATACAACGCCAGCCCTGGTTCTCTTCACCCACCAGGCAGTCAGCCGGTACGTGAGCGTTATCAAAGAAGATCTCGCAGTTCTCTGGAAGTCCAGCGAGATTCATCAGAGGGTTGACGGTGACGCCCGGGGTTTTCAGATCCACGAGGAACAGGCTGATCCCTTTGTGTTTGGGCGCATCGGGATCGGTCCTGGCTGCGAGCCAGCACCAGGAGGCCCGGTGGGCAGCACTGGTCCAGACCTTCTGCCCATTGATTATATATTCATCACCTTTCTTCACCGCCCGGCACTTGAGGGCAGCTAGGTCGGAACCAGCTTCCGGCTCGCTGTATCCGGTGCACCAGTAGGTCTCGCCAGCAGCGATACCAGGGAGGTGTTTTCTCTTCTGCTCCTCGGTACCGAAGAGTATAAGCGATTGCCCTATCCAGCTTACACCACCCACACCCATATCGGTCCCTGGCACCATGTTGTAAGCCATTTCCTCGCGGTAGATGAGGTAATCCGTAGGGGAGGCACCCATGCCGCCGTATTCTTTGGGCCAGGCCATGGTGAGCCAGCCTTTGGCCGCAAGCTTCTTGGATATCTGTTGCGCCACGGCAAAGGTTTCGTCGTCACCATACTCCTCGGCATATCCTCCCCCTTTCCAATCGAGGGGTAATTCTCTCTTCGCGAACTCTTTCAGTTCCTTCCGTAGTGCTTTCTGTTCCTCGGTGAAATCGAAATCCATAGATGTTGGCTCCTTTCCCAAGACGGGAGTTCAAAAAGCGCATAGGTATGATAAAATACCGTCAAGGTTTAGTCAAACCTGGGGGGCTGGAACGCGGCAGCGCAAAATGATAGACATGCCATTGGGCACTACGGTCAGACTACATGCATTTCAGGATCCCTCTGGCCCAAGGGCAGTCCCCACAGGGTAGGGTGTATTCATAGCAGTCTTTACGGAACACGGGCGCAAGCAGCGCAAAGCAACCTTCGGCATGAGGGCAATCTCCACAAGGAGCAAAGTCAAACCTATCCACCTGCCTGCGAAAACTACGGTAGTCCCTCGAGTTCCATATCTCTCTGAAGTCCTGCTGTAACACGTTGCCGAAACTGACGCTGGTGATGCTTTTCTCTCTGTTGTTGACATAACACATGTATGAATGATAGAGATTGTTGCATGGCCTGACAAACCCGTCCCAGCTAATAAAGGAAGTCCTGTCCTTGATGAAACCGCACTCCCTTCGGGTCCTGGGTACTAGCAGCGGCAGGTCCAGAGCTATGTTATGTTCTTGGGCTCTATCACTGGCCCGGGCAAATATCTCGGTTACCTGATCGAGACTGGCACCTTCTCTTGACATCAGGTTCTTGAAATTCATCAGAACGTTCTGTTCTCGGGCTTTGGCTACTATTTCATCAAGCAGCTGGAATTTTCGCCCCATACTCTCATCATAGCCGCGTACGCTTTCCCTCACAGGATTTGCAGAGCGCAGTTTGTCCTTTAGCGGAGGCACGCCGAAAAGTGCGTTGGCATAGTTCTCGACATCCAGAGTGTCGAATGTCAGGTCTAGATTGCGGCGTTTGGCTTCGGCGCTGGCTGCATTGAATAGCTCAATGGCCTGATCGGAGTTGAAGTCATAGATGATTTGCTGATTCATCTCCTCGGTATGGGGCAATAGGTTGGTAACAATAATAAAGCCGATGCCGTACTGAGCAGCGAGGTCGACAAGTCGCGGCAACTCAGCGACATTTCTTTTCATGGCGACGAATTCAAACCCGATCCGGGGGAGTTGGCTGACGCCCTGTTCCTTGGCCTTGTTCAACAGCTCGATGCTCCTCAGCACCTCATCTAGTTTCGCTCCTCCCCTGATCCGGCTGAAAGTGTCAGCGGTGACGCCATCAATAGAGACTATGATATCATCCGCTCCTGCAGATACTAACTGCTTTGCCATGCGTCTATCGATGAGGATGGCGTTGGTAGTGAGGCTAAAGGTGCCATTTGAAGAAAGGTGTAGTTTGCCAAGCCGAATCATCTCCAGGATATTCTCGTTAAGTAGCGGCTCACCGATTCCGATCAAATTGATAGCCTCGATATCGGAGAAAGCCGGCAGCAACGCATTATAGGTCTCTAGGGTCATGTCGCCTGAGTCTTCCTTCCAGACCTTTCTCATACACATGGCGCAATCCAGATTGCACTGCGTGGTGAGCTCGATGTTCAGTTTTCTAGGGATGTCATTCACAACTCGGCTGCTCCTAATCAATGATAATGGCCAGGTAAGGCCCCCCTGCAATCGCTCTTACTCCAATTGTAGCATCATTTCAGCTTCGCCTCAATGATCTAGTTGACGGGGTTGGGCAACTATCACTCCTCGACTCTATGTCTCTGGCCTTTTTTCGGCTTTGGTACCTCTCTGGCGTCTGCTCTTCCGATGGTCAGCCGGGTTATAGAGATTGGGCTTCAAGTGCCGGTCGTTTGTCTATGGGGCATTGCTCCCCTGCTAGCGTGCGAGAATTGACTTGTGCGTAGGCAGTTGATACAATTTTAATATGTGGTAGGTCTATCGGGATGCTGAAATGCGACAAAAGTCACATACAAAACGGTAGCAACTCCCTAGAATTGAAAGCACTCAAAATCGGTCAAATGGCAAAAGGAGATTAGAGATGGTGGACGTAGAGGAAAAGCGATTGACGCAGATAATAGCAGACAACGTACGACATAGGACGATGATGGGCCAGCGTACGGGCCGGGTAGAGGAGCAGGAGAAGCTGGGGAAGATAAGCGAGATCCGGCCGACACTGAAGCTTGACCCAGAGAGAGCTCGCTTTGTAACGCAGGCGTACAAAGCGGCTGAAGGCGAGCCGATTGCGATCAGAAGGGCCAAGGCGATGGCCAATTACCTGGACAGCATGACGATATATATCAACGATTACGATCGGTTTGCCGGCAGCTCCTCCAAGTCACCTGACCACGTAATCAGCTATCCTGAGCTGTACTCGCGCTGGGTGGACAAGGCGATAGAGATGGGCTACAAGGATATGCTGACTGACGAAGAGCGGGAGGAGATGCACGAGATCAACAAGTACTGGTTCAATAAGTCGATACATGGAAAGGAGCGGTGGTATCTGGCCGAGGAAGACAAGCCCTACTGGTCCTACATGAACCAGGGGGTGTTTGTCTGGGTGCACGGGGCTCACTCCGGCCAGGTGCCGAACTACGAGAAGGTATTCGAGGTGGGGTTGAAGGGGATACTGAAGGAGGCCCAGGACAAGCTAGCGGAGACAACGCAGGATAAAGACCTGATCCGTGATCATCCCCGGGAGTTTCTGAAGAAGAAGGCATTTCTGGAGGCGGTGATCATAAGCATTGAGGCAGCGATCAGGTGGTCTAAGAGGTACGCTGAGCTTGCCACGGCGATGGCTAATGAGGAGAAGGAAGAGAATAGGAAGAAGGAACTGGAGCAGATAGCGGAGAGCTGTTCCTGGGTGCCTGAGAACCCTCCGCGCACGTTCCACGAGGTATTACAGGCATGGTTCCTCCTGTTCCTGCTGGTGAGGGTGCTGGATGTCCAGACGAGCGGTATTGGGGACAGGATGGACTGTCTGTGGTATCCGTTCTACAAGAAGGACAAGGAAGAGGGACGGATAACGCGGGAGGAAGCACAGGAGCTCATCGAGTACATCTGGCTGAAGTTCACCGAGCTGGCGGACTTCAATGCGCCGATAATGGGGAGTGGCGCTCATACTACGCCCCGCTATATAACGATCGGTGGCCAGGACCGATTGGGTCGGGATGCCACCAATGAGATGACGTACATAATCATGGACAGCGTTAAGTCTCTGGGGTTAGTGGAGCCGATGATGGTGGTGAGGCTTCACAAGAACACTCCTGACGAGTTTCTCTATCGTTTCACGGATATCATGAGACAGGATGCAGGGCACTATGGCATCTTCAACGATGAATTCATGGTGCCGTGGCTGATGGCGAAGGGTATGCCAATTGAGGATGCCAGGAACTATGGCATCGAGGGCTGCATGAGGTGGACTGTAATTGGCAAGCCGATGGGGCACCGAGGTATAGCTGGCGTAGGGTTTGCCCTGCCCAAGTGCCTGGAATATGCCCTAAATCAAGGGAGGGACTACAAGTTCTTCGAGGGCAAACAGATAGGTCCTGCCACCCCTGATCCGCTGACCTTCACCTCCATCGAGGATGTGATACAGGCGTATCTGGAGCAGGTGAAATTCTTCACCGAGAAGATAGTCACCTTCAGCAATATAACGGATGCGCTAGAGGATGAGTGGCTGCCGCAGCCCTTCAACTCCGCTTTGCTGGACGGGTGCATAGAGAATGCCATGGACGTGAGGGACTTGAAGTACTGGCACAAGACCAATATGCAGCCAGTGGGGCAGACGACGGCAGTGAATGCGCTGGTGGCGATGAAGAAGCTGATCTTTGAGGACAAGAGAGTCACCATGGACAGGCTACTGCAGGCTCTTAGGGACAACTGGGAAGGTCATGAGGAGCTGAGGCAGATGTTCCTCGATGCACCGAAGTTTGGCAATGACGATGATTACGTTGACCTATTTGCCCGGGATGTACACATCAGGACGTGCCAGACGATACACCAATTCAAGACGATATACGGGTTCAATGCGCAGTGCGACGGGAGCGGTAGTGCCAGCTATTTCGCCTTCAGTGGACTCACCGGTGCAACCCCTGATGGAAGGAAAGACCGCGAGGTTTTCGGCGATGGCACCGTCTCTCCGGTGGCAGGCACTGACAAGAAGGGTCCGACAGCGGTATTGAAATCAGTGGCCAAGATAGACCCGCTGCTGACCTTCAATCACCTGTTCAACCAGAGGTGGATGCCTGAGTTTCTGGAGGGTGATAACAGGGCGAAGTTCGTGGCCTACCTGAGGACGTTTGTCGGTCTGGGCATTCACCACGTTCAGGGCAACGTGATAGATGACACCGTACTGAGGGATGCGCAGGTGAATCCTGAGAACTACGAGAGCCTGGTGGTGAGGGTTGCTGGATTCAGCGCGTATTTCACCGACATGCACAAGGAGGTGCAGGACCAGATCATCGCCCGAACGAAGCAGAAACTTTCGTAGTGTCTGTAAAGAATTAGGTTTGGAATGGTAAGAGGCTGCTCCCCGTGGAGAGCAGCCTCTCCTGCTTTAATCAAAGAACAGTCTTGTCTGTCATTCCTGCGAAATCAGGAATCCACAAGCATTAGTAGTGTGGGTGAAGCATAGCGAAACCCACCATTTTCATCCCCGTTTTGGAAGGTGGGGCCTGTTGCCACTACATCCACCCTGCTGGCTGATGATTGTCCTGCTATCTTCCCTTCCAAACCGCCTTGCGCTTCTCCATGAAGGCCTTGGGCCCCTCTTTTGCGTCCTCGGTGTCGAAGATGAGCATGGACATCAGTCTCTCGATGGAGTAGGCGGGGTCGAGGCCGAGTCCCCTGAGCACCGACTCCTTTATCGCCTGCACCGCCAGGGGGCCATTGGAGACGATTTTCTCGGCGTAGGCCATTGCGGTGGGCATCAGCTCCTCACGGGGCACCACCTTGTTGATCAGGCCGATCTCGTAGGCTTCCTGAGCGGTGAACTGGTTAGCGGTGAGCAGCATCTCCATAGCGCGGCAGAAGGGTAGCTGGCGGGGAAGCCTCACCGTGGTTCCGCCACCGGGGAACAGTGCCCAGGTGGGCTCCATTACGGCGAAGACGGCGTTCTCGGAGGCAACCCTGATATCAGTGCCCAAGAGCATCTCCAGACCTCCCCCGAAGCAGTATCCGTTAATCGCGGCGATGATGGGCTTCCAAACGTCGAATCCCCGGAGCACGGCGTTCAAGGGTCTGGTATCCGACTGCATGTCTCTCAGGTCACCCTCGATGATCTTGGGGAGGAAGGTCTTCAGATCGCCACCAACGGAGAAGGCGGTTTTGCCAGCGCCGGTGACGATGGCCACCCAGATATTGCGGTCATCCCTGATATCTATCCAGGCATCCGAAAGCCTCTCCATCATCTCCTCATCCATGGCGTTGAGGTCCTTGCGGCGGTTCATGGTGACGATGGCTATGTGGTCCTTCTTTTCGTAGATTACTGCTATTTCCCTCTCTTCTGCCATTTTTCTCTCCTTGTTTAAGATTTCATCAGCGCACTATCGCTGTTGCGCAGGCTTGAACTTGGGCAGGTACCAATCCTGGTCTTCAACCTTCTCAAACGTGAGCTCGAGCGGCATATCCATGTAGATATCCCCGTTCTTGCAGCCCACGATGTTGGTGTGCATGCGGGGCCCTTCCTCCAGCTCGACGATGGCGACATTAAAAGGTGTGTCCCAGGCTGGATAAAAGGCCTGGTGGGTGATTTCCCAGGTAAAGACCTTGGCTTTGCCGCTGGCCTTGACCCACTGAGAATTCATGCTCATGCACTTGGGGCAGAGGACGCTCGGCGGGAAGCGATAATGCCCGCAGTCGTCGCATCTCTGGAGCAGTAGCTCCTGCCTCTGGCAGCCGTCCCAGAAAGGCTTTGAGTCTTCGCTTGGCATCGGAAGCGGCTTGGGGAGCTTGAATTCTGCCATAATCACCTCCTAATGATCAGGGTAGATAAGCTGAAGGTTGGCGGATATTCATTGACCACGCCCCCGAATCCAGTGATGAATGAGACCTCCGCATCCTTCACCTGTCTCTCTCCACAGTCACCCCTGAGCTGGTGCACCGCTTCCGCGATATGACCAAAGCCGAAGGTGTGGCCTTCGGAGAGCAAGCCACCGGCGGTGTTACAGGGTAGCTCTCCGCCAAGCTCCACCCTGCCATCCTCAACGAAGGGGCCGCTCTCTCCCACCTTACAGAAGCCGCTGGCCTCCAGTTGCAGAAGAAACACGATTGTGAAGGCATCGTAGAGTTGGCAGACATCGATGTCCTTGGGGGTAACCTCTGCCATCCTGAAGGCTATCTCGCCAGCCTTCATCCAGACAGTCCAGTCAGACACCTCGCTCCTGCGCCAGGGGCGCAGGAGCGGCGCTCCGTGCGCCTGCCCCCAGCCGCTGACATAAATAGGGCGGTGCTTGAGGTTCTTGGCCCTCTGCGCTGAGGTCACCACCACCGCGCCACCGCCATCGGTCCAGGGGGGACAATCAAGTAAGCGTAGGGGTTCCACTATCCAGCGGGAATTCTGATGGTCTTCGAGGGTCATGGGCCTGCCATACATCTGTGCATTCGGGTTCATGTTGGCATGCTTCCTGCAGGCGACGGCGACTGCCCCCAGTTGCCTGCTGGTGGTTCCGAAATCGTGCATATGCCTGCGGGCTACATGAGCAAGAAATGCGTTCGCGCCGACTTCCCCGTAGGTTAGGGTAAACTCGAAGCCAGGGGGTAAACCAAGGGGGACATCAATGGGGTTGTTCTGCCATCCGTAGCAGCAGACCACGGTGTGGCACATCCCGGCGTTGATGGCCATGGCAGCCATCTGCACCAGGACGATGGGTGTAGCACCACCGCAGTCTACCGTGGCGGTGAAGGTGGACGAGATCCCCAAAAGATCAGCCACCCTTCCTGAGAAGCCGTGTCGCTCGCCCTGCTGCGATGGGTGCACAAGAAGAAGCCCGTCCACATCATCCTTGCTGAGCCCGGCATCCTCGATGGCTATCTTGCAGCCTTCGAGGGCGAAGCCCATGGTGCTCAGGTCAGGGTTTTTTCTGGCGAGCTTGGTGAGCCCGACTCCTACGATGGCACATGTATCCTTAAGGCTCAATCTATCACCTCCTCGTTCCATTCTGTCCTAATTGGAGGAAAGCTTCTCTTGTCAACTCTATAGAGACAGTATCGTGGCGGCATTATCTCCTAATATGGCGGTGACCTCTGCCTCGGTGAAGGTTATTCCCTCGGGGGCCTTTTGCGGCAGCTCCCTGACCAGGTCTGCGTAGTCTTTGGTAGACATGAGAGCGGCCACGAACGGGTTATCGGTACCGAACAGAACCCTATAGGGACCGAGGCGGTCCAGTGCGTGCCTCAGGACCTGGCAGAACTTGTAGTAATTAGCCCTCGCTACATCCTGCCAGGCGGAGATGTCTGTCACCAGATTGTATCTGAGTCCAGCGAGATAAAAGAGCTGCTCATGCCAGCCGAAAGCCATATGCCCCGCAGTTATCGTCAGATTGGGAAAATCCTGCACAACATCGTCGAGATGTATCGGGTCGCCGTACTTAGCACGGAGGGGCGCCGCACCAAGCTGTCCCACATGGCATGTCACCGGAAGCCCCAGTTCGGAAACCTTTTGCAGCACGCGATATGTACTGGGTTCATTGACGAAGAAGCCTGTCTGTGGATAGAGATTCAGCCCCTTGAGACCCCATTCCTTGATGGCGCGCTCTACCAGTTCAACGGCGTCGGGTCTACGGGGATCGACGGTGGTGAAGGCTATTATCCTGTCGGGGTGCCTTCTCTGAAGGTCTGCATAGGCCTTGAGCTGGCCTTCGAGGGGTACCTTCGGCTCCCCGTAGAGAACCCAGTAATCCATGGGCAGCAGGACGGTCTTGTCGATTCCACCGGCATCCATGTCGCGAATCAGGGCTTCTCCCTCAGGGTCCCACAGAGCGGGGATCAGGCTTTCCCTGATCGTCTCCAGGGGCATTTCCATCCCCAACTGCTTCATACCGTTTAAGTACATGCCGGTTACAGCTTGCCACCATCCCTCGGGGTACCACTCCTGGGCTACCAGATGATAGTGCGCATCGATAAGCATTTCCTCCTCCTTTCTACACTTGCAGCCACAAATCTGTTATCAATGATTCAAGGCCTCGGCAGACCTAGGCCGGCGATGGCAATGATTATCCTCTGGATCTCATTGCTGCCGCCGCCGATAGCCATCATAAGGGAAAACCTGTATTCCCACTCCATGTATCCGTTAAACGGGGCCCGGGGCTCTCTCTCTAGTTGGCCATGTAAACCAAGGATTTGCATCGCTGTATTGGCCAGGCGTCGCTCCAGTTC
>JAUXAX010000084.1 GCA_030619685.1 Dehalococcoidia bacterium | reverse complement strand
GCTATACCATGCTGTAGCCGCCGCTAACGCTGAGCGTCTGACCGGTGATGAAGTTAGCGACGTCCGAGGCCAGGAACAAAGCCGCGTTAGCCACATCCTCAGGTTTCCCCATTCGGCCCAAGGGATACTGGCTAATTATCTTGTCCTTCGTCTCCGGAGGGATCATCTCGACGGTTATGTCGCCAGCCCACATGCTCTCTTTACCAGCTGTCCCGGGTTTCTCAGGGATAGTGGCCCCGGGGCAGACAGCATTGACGGTTATGCCAAATCTGCCCATCTCCTTCGCTATGGTTTTCCCGAAAGCGATGACCGCCCCCTTCGTGCCAGAATAGACGGCTTCTCTGCGCTCCCCCACCCGGCCGGAATCAGAGGCAATGTTCACTATCCTGCCAGCCTTGCATTCCGTCATATGATCCAAAACAGCCCTGGTGCAATTGACCACGCCTAGGTAATTGATCTTGATCTCCTTCTCATACTCCTCCCTGGGCTTCTTCATGAACAGCTTATTGGCTACCCAGCCCACGTTATTGACCAGGACGTCTATACCTCCAAACATTTCCAGGGTCTTCTTTACCATCGCCTCTACGGAATCATAGTCTGTTACATCCGTCTTGATGGCGATGACTTTTCCGCCCAGACCTTTAGCCTCGTTGACGACCTTCTCCGCCTGCTCTTTATCGATATCAGCGATCACAACATTGGACCCTTCCTTGGCAAAGGCAAATGTGATGCCACGGCCGATGTTCGCGCCTCCCCCGGTAACGATTACCGTCTTGCCCGCCAGTCCCAGTTCCATAGTCCGGACCTCCTGAATATGATTCAACGAAGGTCGTGCACCCACTGTCGATCCCCTCCTCCCGGCTTATCCCTGCCACCGGCTCCCACCAGGTGAACCTGCGGCACCCAGAAATTGCTATTTACCGCTGCTTCCTCCCGGATCTGACGGGGTTCATAGCGTTCTGCCGCGCAGGACCCAGTGTTCAACGCCAATGCACGAAGAACAGTCCCGGAAAGTGTAAGACCTCGAGTGGGAATTCGATCCCGCTATAGCGGATTGCGGGTTCAGGGCACCGCTAGCTCCCCATCTAGCACGACCCGAAAGAATGTTACTATAGGGGGGTGCACCTGTCAAGCAGAGTGCTCGAAGCGTTCCATACAAACCCCCTCCCCTGACGGGAGAGGTTAGAGCCTGTCCTGAGCCTGTCGAAGGGTGAGGGTGAGATGAGTCGGGTGGGTGAAGTGATAGCGGAACCCACCGATACCGAATGCGTTTGGAACAAAGGGCAATTGACACGGATGGATTCCCAATGAGTGGTGGGTTTCACTGCGTTACACCCACCCTACCAATCTCTGTCAAGCGGAGTGCTGTAGTAATGCTACCACTTCAAGCTATCTTACCCGCAATGAGCTCGCCCATCTCCACGGTACCCACCTTCTTCATCCCCTCGCTCATTATGTCGTAGGTCCGGTAGCCATCGTCCAGCACGCTGTTGATCGCATCCTCCACCAGATTCGCTTCTAGTGCCAGCCCTAAGGAATAGCGAAGCATCATGGCGCAGCTGAGGATAGTGGCAATAGGATTGGCCATGTTCTGCCCGGCGCGGCGGGGCGAGCTGCCGTGAATCGGCTCATAGAGTCCGAAAATCATGCTGCCTTCTCGCGGTATCCCGGCAATGCTGGCCGACGGCAGCATCCCCAGCGACCCGGCCAGCATCGAGGCCTCATCGGTTAGAATGTCGCCAAATGTATTCTCGGTGACAATGACATCGAACTCCCTGGGACGTTGAATGAGCCGCATAGCGCAGGCATCCACCAGTTGGTGCTCAAGCTCGACATCTGGATATTCGGTCGACAGCTCGATGGCTATCTGGCGCCAGAGCCTGGATGACTCCAGTACGTTAGCCTTATCCACTGAGGTGAGTTTCCTTCGTCGGCTCCGAGCCAGCTCAAAGCCAGCTCGGATGATACGCTCGATCTCCGCCTCGGAGTAAACCAAGCTGTCTACAGCACGTCTGCCCCGGGAGGTTCGCCACTGCCGTTTCGGTCTGCCGAAGTACAGCCCGCCGGTAAGCTCACGCACCACCACCATGTCTACCCCTTGAAGTACCTCGGGCTTTAACGAGGTTGAATCAATGAGCATAGGCAGGACCTTGACCGGGCGCAGGTTAGCGAATAGCCCCAATCCTTTGCGCACGGTGAGCAGGCCGTCCTCAGGGCGAGCTTTAGCCAGTGGGTCGTCCCACTTGGGACCGCCGACGGCTCCCAGGAGCACCGTGTGGCAGCGCTTGCACATCTTAAGGGTGTCTTGCGTCAGGGCAACGCCATGTTTATCTATTGCCACTCCCCCTATATCCCCATAGTGAAGGACGAACTCGTGGCCTGATCTGCGGCCGATGGCCTGCAGAACCTTGATCGCCTCCGCTACCACCTCGGGGCCGACCCCGTCTCCGGGGAGAACGGCAAGGTCGAATTTCATAAGTGACTCCCTTTGTTTCAAAAACAAAATTTGATCCGTTCGCCCTGAGCTTGTCGAAGGGTGGTTCGACAGGCTCACCACGAACGGTATGTAGCTCACAAATTCTCACGATTTGTTGACATGCAACCGCCCATGAGGGTTTGCTGCTATCTTGCGCCTGGTGTATTCGATCAGCCCTCCGCAGTCGATCAATTCGAGCATGAAGTCAGGAAAAGGCTTGGCCTTAAAGGTAAGCCCCTTGGTTGCGTTTACGATCTCACCTGTCGGGGGATCGACCTCAAGCACATCGCCGGCCCCGGTTTTCTCAGCAGCATCTTCGCACTCCAGAATGGGCAGGCCGATGTTCAGCGCATTGCGGTAGAAGATACGGGCAAAGCTCTTGGCGATAACGCATGCTACACCTGCCGCCTTGATGGCGAGGGGAGCATGCTCTCTCGATGACCCGCAGCCGAAGTTGGTATCAGCGACTATTATGTCGCCCGGCTGCACCCTGTTGATGAACTCGCTATCGATGTCCTCCATGCAGTGGCGCGCCAGCTTATCCGGATCGGACATGTTGAGATAGCGCGCCGGGATGATGACATCGGTGTTGACATCTGCGCCGTACTTATGGACCTTGCCTCGCAGTTTCATGTGAGAATCTCCTCCGGCCCCCCGAGCCTCCCCAGGATAGCGCTGGCTGCGGCAACAGTAGGGTTGACCAGATAGACCTCCGACTCTGTGCTGCCCATCCTGCCCACGAAGTTGCGGTTGGTGGTGGAGACACAGCGCTCACCCGCGGCAAGCACCCCCATGTAGCCTCCGAGGCAGGGCCCGCAGGTGGGCGTGCTCACCACCGCCCCTGACTCGATGAATGCCTCGATTAGACCCCGGCGCAGCGCCTCCAGATAAACCT
The DNA here is from genome assembly GCA_030619685.1 of Dehalococcoidia bacterium. Next base: position 2,251 of record JAUXAX010000084.1, on the reverse strand, counting down.
CCCGCGAGCCGGGGATGATAATGCAGCGTACCCTCTTGTTTACCTTCCTTCCGCGAAGCACCTCTGCGGCGATGGTCAAATCCTGGAGACGGCCGTTGGTGCAGCTACCGATTACCACCTGATCGATCTCGATCTCACCCGCCTGGCTTATCGGTTTGGTGTTGGAGGGCAGATGAGGAAAGGCGACCTGTGGCTCGATCCTGGAAACGTCATACTCAATAATTCGGGAGTACTGGGCGTCGCTATTAGGGTCGTAGACGGTATAAGGGCGCTTTGCCCGTGGCTTTACATAAGCTAAGGTCTTGTCATCGACCCCGAAGATGCCCGCTTTGGCTCCGGCCTCGATGGCCATATTGGCCATGGTGAAGCGGCTATCCATCGAAAGGCCAGTGATCGCCTCACCGGAGAACTCCATGGCGGAGTAAAGGGCGCCATCGACACCGATATCGCCAATGGTATACAGGATAAGGTCCTTGCCGCTCACCCATTTGCCCACTTTTCCGTGATAGACGAACTTGATGGTAGGGGGAACCTTCATCCAGATCTCGCCCGTAGCCATTGCAGAGGCTATGTCGGTAGAGCCCATGCCTGTGGCAAAAGCCCCCAAAGCCCCGTAGGTGCAGGTATGGGAGTCGGCGCCGATGACCACATCGCCGGGAAGGACCAGCCCTTTCTCGGGAAGAATAACGTGCTCGATCCCCATCTCCCCGACCTCGAAGTAGACCACACCCTGCTCCAGGGCGAACTCCCGCGTCATCTTGGCCTGCTCAGCGGAGGGGATATCCTTGTTGGGCACAAAGTGGTCAGGGACCATCACCACCTTCTGAGGATCGAAAACCCCGTTGACGCCGATCTTGCGGAACTCCTTGATGGCGAGGGGAGCGGTGATGTCATTGGCTAAAATCAGGTCAACCCTGACGTTGATTAGCTCGCCAGGGCTAACCCCTTTCTTGCCGCTATGGGCGGCGAGAATTTTCTCGGCTAAGGTCAATTGGACCTCCCCTCATCCAAGTACCCCCCAAAAGGTGTCGCGATACCTACAGTTGCGTATTAGATTGTATTGCCATCGTACCACAACCAGTGTTGATAATCCATTTGCGTAAGCTGGCGCAAAGCTGAATTGAACTAAATGCTACGGAGACACTGCCTTTGGCGGCTCTTGGGATATCGAGTAGCTTGGCCAGCAATCGGCCGCGATTAGCTAGCGATATCTAAGCCCTGAAGTGTAAGGGGGTCCACCTCCACATAGAGGTGGGGACATTTGGTGGTTCGCCATCATGGCGGTAATAGGCTTGATCGACCTTCGGTTGTCTTCAGGGGTTTTTCTCAAAGAGCCGTGGATTTGCCTTGCGGCGCGGATGTTCGTAGCCCAGAGTCCTGAGCCGTAGCTCCTGACCTAAGACCTGCTCAGAGAACGGGTAGAGCCCCCGCTACCGCTAACGCTCCCCCTTCATTTTCACGAAGCAGTCGTTGCAGTAGACGGGACGGTCTCCACGGGGCTGGAAAGGCACTCTCGCATCCTGACCGCAAGAATCGCAGACGATATCATAGTACTCGCGCTCTCCTCGAGACGAGTATCCCCTGCGCCTGGCGGCGCGACAAGTGGGGCAACGTCCAGGCTCGTTGAGCAGCCCTCGTGACTGGAAGAACTCCTGCTCGCCTGCGGTGAACGTGAACTCGGCACCGCACTCCCGGCAGGTCAAGGTCTTGTCCTCGAAATCCATCATCGGCCTCCTAGTGCTTGGTCGCTATCCTGTCCTCCATGCTGTCTGCGGCTAGGAACCCTATGATGGACCTGCCTTTGACGGGAACCGCATTGAATCCAGGTCATAGCGTGTTTCTCACACAGTATACTACGCATGAGAACAGAAGGCAAGGCTCAGCTTCGACTACAGTCTTCGTATCCTCACTGGCACTCTATTCTCCCAGGCTGACTGTAACAGGTTTCACGCCTTTTCCATAGCGGCCAGGAGGCGGTTGAGGGCGTTCATGTAGGCCTTGGCACTGGCAACAATGATGTCAGTAGAGGCACCCCGCCCACTGTAGGTCTTGCCCCCACTCTGTATCCTTATTGTCACCTCACCTATAGCGTCAATACCCTCGGTAATCGATTTGACGCTGAATTCGATAAGCTCGTTGGGCACCCCTACAAGGCGGTTAATAGCCTTGTAGATGGCATCCACTGGACCTGTGCCCAGAGCAGCATCAGCGATGGTAGTGCCATCGGGGCCGACCAGCCTCACCGAGGCGG
>JAUXAX010000026.1 GCA_030619685.1 Dehalococcoidia bacterium | reverse complement strand
CTTCACTTTGGGGTTATTGACAAAGAAGGAAAACCCAGATTGGTCCCCTTCTGCTCCATGAACTGTATCCATAGATCAGCCTTATCCTATGGAAAAGGCGAACTGACAGAAGCAAGCTCAGATGGTGTAGCTAAAGCTCCTGAACAGGTAACGTAACCGCCCTGAACTGTGATGGCTAGGCCACGTGTGTACAAGACCGAGGCGATTGTTCTTAAGCGAACCGATTTGGGCGAAGCAGACGGCATCATCACCCTCTACACCCCAAACTTGGGCAAGATCAGGGCGGTAGCAAAAGGAGTACGAAGACCGAAGAGCAAGCTGGGCGGACACCTCGACCTCTTGACTCAGAGTGCTTTGCTCCTGGCTCAGGGACGGAACCTGGATATCATCACCCAGACCCAGACGATCGAGAGCTTTCTTCCCCTAAAGCGCGACCTCAGGCATATAAGCTGCGCCTTCTACCTCGCGGAGCTAGTGGACCAATTTACTGCAGAGCAGGTTGAAAACTATCCTATCTACGAACTGCTGCGCACCAACCTGCTTTGGCTTTGCCGGGCACGCAACTGCGAGCTTGTCCTCAGGCACTTTGAGCTCCAACTCCTGAGACACCTCGGCTACCAGCCGGAGCTTTATCAATGCTTGGGTTGCAAATCACCCCTTGCGCCGCAAAGGAACCTGTTCAGTGCCAGCAGCGGAGGCGCCCTTTGTCCTGACTGTGGTAGGAATGAAACTATGGCTCGCCCTGTTTCGGTCGATGCCCTCAAGGTGATGAGATTCCTCATCAATAGCGACCATGCCTCTGCTAGACGACTGCGAATGAACCGCGATTTGTCTCGTGAGGTGGAGCAATTGATTAGGTGGTATATCCGCTATCTTCTGGAGCGTGAGGTGAAGTCCCTGGAGTTCCTGGATCATCTACGGTAGGGGCGAACCGGTGTGTTCGCCCCTACCGTTGGCTCGACTACGTAGTCCGCTAGCTCAAATAGCGCTCGCTGGCAGGGGCTTTCAGGAAACATCTCCAATGTACGACATGCCTCAGCCGTGAAATCCTGAGCAACACGGTAACATTCGGGAACAATCTCCGAACTGCGTATCATCTCGATCGCTATCTCAAGATTTTGCTCAGTTTGTCTCTGTTCGAATATGTCCCTAATTGGGTTGTCATGCGGACGCTGCTCTTTCAGCAAGATCGCCGGGAGCGTTAAGTGACCCTGTAGCAGGTCGCTTGCCACTGGCTTGCCCAGCTCCTCCTCCCCGGCAGTAAAGTCCAGGATATCATCGACGATCTGGAAGGCCATTCCCAGGTTATAGCCATAGCTCCGCAGGGCTTGTATTGCCTCCTCCGAAGCCTCAGCGACTATCCCACCTGACTCCGTAGCCATTGAAAACAGAGAAGCGGTCTTATTGCCAATCCTCCTGAAATAGCTTTGGCGTATCTGGTTCTGGTCGAAGCTGCTGAAGCTCTCCTCTAATTCGCCAGTACACAAGGCCGTGAGTGTTTGTGCAAAAAGTCTGTCTGCCCTAATATTGGCAGCCCGAGAAACCAACTCAGCAGCCTTAGAGAAAAGGTAATCTCCAGCCAGGGTGGCTATACCCCAGCCCCAAATGCTGGCGGCTGTTGGTTGGCCATGGCGCCTGGGTGAGAGGTCAATAGTATCGTCGTGTACCAGGGTAGCAGTGTGAAGCAGCTCGACACCTGTCGCCACAGGGATAAGCAAATCAAGGTTACAACCATCTTTAAGCTTGCCTGTGAGCAAAGTCAATGCTGGACGAAGGCGCTTGCCACCACTATTCACGATGTAGCTCAATAGCTCCGCAAGCCAAGGGTAATCAACGTCCGCTACCGCCTTAATACCCTCCTCTACAAGAAGGATCTCCCTTTCTACAGGTGCAAACAGCGAATCTCTCAAATTACCCATTCTACAATTCCCGCAACCTAGCTAGCTTTGGCCATCCGGCGGCGCAGGCCATCGACCAGACTATAGATCACCGGAATGACCAACAGAGTCAGAAGAGTAGAGCTGAAGAGCCCGCCGATGACCACCACCGCCAGCTCGCCGGCTATGAGGGTGCCTCCGCCCAGTCCCAAAGCCAGCGGCAGCATGGCAAACATAGTGGTCAACGCCGTCATCAAGATCGGGCGCAACCGCGTCCGCCCCCCTTCGACCAGAGCGTCGTAGGTGTTCATTCCCTGTTTACGCAGCTGCTCCACCAAAGCTATGAGCACGATAGCGTTGGTAAGGACGATGCCTACCAGCATCAACACGCCCATCATCCCCGAAATACCCAATGTGTAGCCACCGACAAGCAGCGCCAGCAGAGCGCCGATGGATGCTAGGGGTAGACTTATCATGATGATCAGGGGATTGAGTATCGAGCGCATCGTGACCACTAATAGCAGGTAGGCAATCCCTATGGCAACCACTATGGCGATGCGCATGCGGGAGAAGCTCTCCGCCATCTCCTCCATCACCCCGCCCGGCTCTATCTCGACCCCCTCGATACCGAGGGCGTCAATCTCGTCTTCAACGGCATCGATCTCATCCTCAACGAGCCTGTTCACTGCACCTACATTCTTGGCAGTTATCTCGCCGGTGATGCTAGCAGAGAGCTTTCGGTCGATATGGCCAACGTGAGTCGGCCGGAGAAGCAAGTCCACAGTAGCAACCTCGTGCAGAGCCACCGACTGGGGTGCACCAACCCTCAATTGATTGGCCAAGGCCAGTGCTTTTTCAGGATCCTCTGCAAAACCCAGCTCGCCCGCCACCCCTTTGAGGAAGACTCCATAGGTCTCGCCGTCCACGTCAACTGACACGCCCTCCACAGTGTAACCCATCTTAAGTAGGAACAGCTCGTTACGCACCTGCTGCTCTATCAAGCCACGCGCGGCTATTTCAGCAGAGTCCAGCTCGATATCGAGCCTGGGGACAACCTTGCTCAGATCGCTCTCAAGGTTAGAAATGTCTTCGATCTCTTCCAGACGTTCATACAGCAATCCTGCCGCCAAATTGACTTCAGTGGAAGACTCGCCCATGACGGAGATATCCAGTCCGCTGCCGAATCCCATCTCGCCGCCTTGCGCCTCGTCGCCAGACAGCACGGTGACGTAGTCTTCCAACATGAGCCCCTCGATGCCAAGCTCCAGGTCCTCCTGCTCCTTTTCCTCATTCGCACCAGGGTCGAGAAGGACGGTGATCTCGGCGGTGTTGTCGCCACCGCCCATAGCAGCAGCCATAGCAGCATGCACCGAAGTTGTGGAGGTGCCAACAGTGGTATGGTAGATTTCGACCTTATCGTTGTCAGCCAGCAGTGCCTCGATTGATGCAGCCACCTCACTGGTGGTTCCGCTATCGGTCCCGGAGGGCAGCTCGATCTCCACAATCAGCATCTTCTCGCCCATGCCGGGCATGAAGGAAGTGCCAATCATTGGAATTAGAGCCAAACTGCCAAAGAAGAGTACGCCGGCAACCGCCAAAGTGATAGCGCGATGGCCCAATGCCCATTTGAGGGAAGGGACGTACAGCTTTTGATACCATGTTTCGCCAACCCTTGCCTCTCTTTCCTTTTCCCTTTTGCCGACGAACCAACCTGAGAAAGCGGGCACCACCAGCAGCGCCACCAGGAGTGAAGCGATCAGGGCAAAGGTAATGGTCAAGGCAAAGGGAATGAACAGCTGGCCCACGATGCCACCCACAAACATCAGGGGTATGAAGATGGCCACTGTGGCTAGAGTGGAGGCGGTGATCGGCCCCGCTATCTCCCTGGAGCCGTTGATGGAAGCCTCCCTGAAGCCCTCGCCCCGCTTCATACGGCGGTATACGACCTCGGCAACGACGATGCTGTTATCGATCAGCCGGCCCACAGCGATAGCCATCGCGCTCAAAGTGAGCAGATTGATAGTTATCCCATAGAAATACATAGCCAGGAAGCCGACCACGATGCTGAACGGGATAGACATCGCGGTGACCAGTGAAGCGCGAAAGGCCGCCAGGAACAGGAATACAATCACAATCGCCAGAGCACCGCCGATGAGCACCATGTTTCTCAGTTGCCCTATGCTCTCCTCGATGAACTCCGACTGGTCAAACACCGGGGTTAGCTCTAGCTCGACCTCATCGCCAAGACTTCTCTGTAGTTCCCCCTCGATTTCTTCGGCCCTGGCCACTGCCGCATTGGCCACCTCAACAGTATTGGCCTCTTTTGCCTTCATTATCGCAATGCCAACGCTGGGCAGTCCATTGGTTCTGGTGATCCTCGTCCCCGGTGCCGGGCCCTGGACCACGTCAGCTACGTCTCCCAGCACCACAGCGTCAACCCCCATCGCCGCGTTCTCGATGTCACCCAGGGAGCCGTACTCAGGGACCAAAGAAAGGAGCCCGAAGATCTGATACATTGAGATGCCGGACTGGTTCATCTTTTCGGGATCAGGGGTGATTAATACCTGCTCCTTTTCTCCCCCCTCGGTCTGCACATCGGCAATGCCCTTGACATTACCCAGCTCGGGCACGATCTGCGTTTGAGCAATAGCCCCCAGTTGCTCCGAGGACAAGTGACCGCTCAGGCTGAAGATCACCAGCGGCATCATGCTCGGATCGAGACGAGCGATTTGGGGATTCTCCTTGATTCGAGGGTCCATCTGAGGAACATTGCGCACTTCGGGGGGGAGTTCCAGCTCGCCAGGGCTCACACCCTGTTCTACAGATTCCTTTACCTCGTCCATATCGGTGCCGAAGGTGAACTCAGCAAAGACCACGGAGACTTCATCCGCAGAGGTTGAGTACAGGTGCTTCAGGCCCTTCCCTTCCCACTGCTCCCAGATTACGTCCTCAACAGGTATGGTGACGTCAGCAACGACCTCATCGGGCGAGGCATCAGGATATGCGGTAACAACCATGATGTACGGAAACTCGATGTCGGGTATCATCTCCAACTTCAGTTGGAATGTTGCCCAGATCGACCCTCCAGCGATCAGAGCAGCCAGAAGGATAGTCACCGCTCGATTTCGCAGAGCCAGCCTAGTTAGATACCACATTCGCTATTTCTCCTATTCCGTCTATCATCCTGGAGTCAACGCGCTCTGGCAAACCGGCGGCGCAAGCCATCAACAAGGCTATAGATCACCGGAATGACCAGCAGAGTCAGAAGAGTAGAGCTGAACAGCCCGCCGATGACCACCACCGCCAGCTCAGCAGCTATAATGCCACCTTCGCCCGCCCCCAGAGCCAGAGGGACCATGGCGATCATAGTGGTCAGTGCCGTCATCAGAATCGGGCGCAGACGCGTCTGTCCACCTTGTAGCAAAGCATCGTAGGTGTTCATCCCTTGTTTACGGAGCTGCTCTACCAAGGCGATGAGCACAATAGCATTGGTAAGGACGATCCCCACCAGCATCAACACGCCCATCGCCCCCGACATGCCTAGGGTATAGCCGGAGATAAGCAGCGCCAGTAAAGCGCCGATGGATGCCAGCGGCAGGCTTATCATGATGATCAGGGGATTGAGTATCGAGCGCATCGTGACCACTAATAGCAGGTAGGCAATCCCTATGGCAGCAAGTATGGCAATGATCATCCTATTTCTGTACTCCTTCATCTCCTCTGCCACACCACCCATCTTTATCTCAATCCCCTCGACACCAAGAGCATCGACCTCGTCTAGAACTGCATCGATCTCATGCTCAACATCTCGATTGACCGCACCTACATCCTTCTCGCTTATAGTGCCCTCTATAGTGGCCGAGAGCTTTTGGTCAGTATGGCTAATGTGAGTCATACCTGCCACCAGTGCCACATCCGCGATATCACCCAAAGCCACGGATTGAGGCCAGCCGACCTTCAACGCTTTGGTGAGTGCCTCGGGATCCTCTGCTCCATATAGTCCCCGGGCCACTCCCTTGATGAACAACTCGTAGCTCTCGCCATCTATATTCGCTACCACATCGGGGACATTGCTCCCCATCCCCAAAAGAAGGAGCTCCTGATCCAATTGCTGTATTTGCTCCTCTGTCAGCCCCTGTGCCTCTATCTTGTCGTCGTCTAGCTCGATATCGAGCTTGGGTACAACCCTGGTGAGCTGGCTCTCAAGGTTAGACAACCCTTCGATCTTCTCCAGACGTACATAGAGCAAGGTAGACGCTATAGCAACATCCTCAAAGGTTTCGCCCTGAATGGAAACCTCTAGCCCGGCAAACCCCATTTGGGTCTCCATTGCCATCTCGCTAGTTAGGACTGTGATAAACTCGCCAGCCGGGAGGCCCTCGGCGGCCTGTTCCAGATCAGCGTGTTCCTTTTCCAGGTCTGCGCCAGAATCGAGTAAAATAACAATCTCGGCGGTATTATCGCCGCCGCCGAAGGCAGCGTGCATGGTGCCGTGCATTGAAGATGTCGAGGTGCCCACGATAGTAAAGTACCTTTCGATCTCATCGTTTCCGATTAGTAATGCCTCCACTCCAGCGGCTACCTGACTTGTGGTCCCGACATCGGTCCCCGGCGGCAACTCGATCTCCACGTGCAGCTCCTTCTCGGTCATGCTGGGCAAGAACGAGGTGCCAATCATTGGGACTAGAGCGAAGCTTCCGCCAAGGAGCGCGGCGGTGACTACCAATGTGACAGCGCGATGGCCCAGCGCCCATCTAAGCGATGGGATGTACAGCTTTTGATACCAGGTCTGCCTACTAATCGCACCCCCAGCCTCTTTGTCCTTTTCCTTTCTGCCCCCGAACCAACCTGAGAAGGCTGGTACTACAATCAGTGCCACCAGGAGTGAGGCGATCAGGGCGAAGGTGATAGTTAAAGCGAAGGGAATAAAAAACTCGCCCACGAGGCCACCCACGAAGATCAGGGGTATGAAGATAGCGACCGTGGCTAGGGTTGAGGAGGTGATCGGCCCCGCCACCTCCTTGGAACCGTTAATGGCGGCTTCCCTGAAGCCCTCGCCCCGCTGAAGGCGACGATATATAACCTCCGTAACCACAATGCTGTTATCGATTAGCCGACCCACAGCGATAGCCATGGCGCTCAGGGTGAGCAGATTAATGGTTATCCCGGAGAAATACATAGCCAGAAAACCGATCACGATGCTGAACGGAATAGATATCGCCGTGACCAGCGAGGCACGAAATGCCACCAGGAAGAGAAAGACAACAATGATTGCCAGACCAGCGCCGATAAGCGCCATCTGCGTCAGTTGCCCTATGCTCTCCTCAATGAACTCCGACTGGTCGAACACCGGGGTTAGCTCTAGCTCGACCTCATCGCCAAGACTTCTCTGTAGTTCCCCCTCGATTTCTTCGGCCTTGGCCACTACCGCATTGGCTACCTCAACAGTATTGGCCTCAGCCTCCTTGGTCACCACGATAAGGACGCTGGGCACGCCAGCGCTCCGCGTCATCGACGTCCTCGGTGCCGGTCCCAGGGCAGTGTCGGCTACATCCCCGAGCACTACAGTGTCCACCATCATTGGAAGATTCTCAACGTCATTCAGAGAGGCATACTCAGGCACAAGGGAAAGGAGCCCGAAGATCTGATACATTGAGATGCCGTTCTCGCTCATTTTTTCGGGATCGGGGGAGATCAAGACCTGCTCTTTCTCCCCTCCCTCAAGCTCCACTTCGAAAACGCCGTCAACATCTTGCATTGCGGGTGCGATCTCCGTGAGAGCGATATCTTTCAACTGATCAGGTGGTAGGTCACCGCTCAGGCTGAGCCCCACCAGCGGCATCATGCTGAAATCGACCTCGACGATACGGGGGTTTTCCTCTATCTGGGGGATCATCTCCGGAACACCGAGCACTGCGGGAGGAAGGTCCAGTCCGCGAATACCTTCTTCCATCGTCCTGGTTACCTCCGCCATACCGGTGCCGTATTTGAACTCGGCAAAGACAACGGAGACTTCATCCGCTGAGGTCGAGAATAGATGCTTCAGGCCCTTGCCTTCCCACCGCTCCCAGATAACATCCTCAATAGGTGTAGTGACCTCGCTCACAACCTCGTCAGGTGAGGCATCGGGATAAACAGTGATTACAATGCGGAATGGAAGCTCGATATTTGGAATCAACTCCAGCTTCAGTTGGAATGTTGCCCAGATCGAGGCTGCAGCAAGCATAGCAGCCAGAAAGATAGTCACCACTCGATTTCTCAGAGCCAGCCTAGTTAGATACCACATTCGCTATTTCTCCTATTCCATCGCATCATCCTGGAGTCAACACGCTCTGCTCCAGACGGCTATTTTCCTCTTCAACAACCGCCTCGTCAAGCTTGGCAAAAAGCGGTTCAGGCGGCAGCAACCCCTGACCCGCCTGGGGGATGGAGATAACCCAACCATCCTCTTCCAGAGACCCTTCGAACCCGAGCAGGCGATGCAGTTTCTCCGAACTGAAAGGCAAGAAAGGATAGAGTACGGTCTTGAGACAGCAGATGACACCCAGCGCAGTCGAGATAGCTGTGGCCGCCGAATGTCTATCCTCCTTGATTGTCTTCCACGGGGCTTTGTTGTCCAGATAGCGATTCGCCTCCTGAGCTAACGACATGGCTTCTCTCATCGCCTCCCTGAAATGACAGCCATATAGGAGGGAATCAACCGTCTGGAGCGTCGCTTCAGCCTTGTTCAACAGGGCTTTCGACTCTGTATCCACTTCACCAGCAGGTGGCACACAGCCGTTGAAACTGCGATAAGCGAGTGTAAGCACTCGATGCACCAGGTTGCCGTAGGTAGCCACCAGCTCGTCATTGTTGCGGCGAACAAACTCCCGCCACGAGAAATCAGCATCACTGGTCTCAGGCATATTGATGGACAGTTGATAGCGCAGCGGGTCAGGGGGATAGCGCTCAAGGTAATCCTGTAGCCAAACTGCCCAGTTACGGCTGGTGGATAGCTGTTTCCCCTTCAAAGTAAGAAACTCGTTGGCTGGTACATCATAGGGTAGGTTGAGACCGCCGTAGCCCAGGAGCATCGCGGGCCAGACGACAGTGTGGAAGATAATATTATCTTTGCCTATAAAGTAATAGCTCTTGACCTCCTCCTGCCAGAAACAGCGCCATCTCTCGCCATCTCCGCAAGACTCAGACCATTCCTGGGACGCCGAGAGATAGCCAATCACCGCCTCAAACCATACGTAAATGCGCTTTTCATCGAAGCCGGGCACCGGCACCGAGACGCCCCAGTCAATATCGCGGGTGATAGCTCGATCCCTGAGACCCTCGGTTAAATAGCGAAGTGTGAAATTGAGTACATTCCGTCTCCAGTGACTTTGTTCCTGAACCCAGGATTTGAGTTGCTCGGAGAAGGCGGAGAGGCGCAGAAAGAAATGCTCCGAATCTCTAATCTCGGGGGAGCCTTGGCAGATGCCACAGCGGAGATCGATCAGATCTACGGGATTCAGTGGTTTGCCACACTCGTCGCATTGGTCTCCCCTAGCCTCGGGCCAGTGGCAATAAGGGCAGGTGCCTTCAACGTACCGGTCGGGGAGGAAGCGACGGCAATTGGGGCAATAGGGCAGAGACATCTTGTCCTTATATAGGTGGCCCTTGTCAAGGAGCGTAAGGAATAAATCGTGAACGACTTTAGCATGGTTCTGAGTGCCTGTGGTGGTAAACAGGTCGAAGGAGATACCCAGCTTTTCCCAGGAATCAAGGAATCCCTGATGATAGTGGGATACCACCTCCTCTGGCGACTTTCCCTCTTTTTCTGCGCGCAGCGTGACCGGAGTGCCGTGCTGGTCTGAGCCAGAGACCATCAGCACCTCATTACCCTTAATACGATGATAGCGGGCAAAAATATCGGCGGGCAGATACGCCCCAGCGATCTGTCCTAAATGCAGCGGCCCATTAGCATAGGGCCAAGCTACCCCAATGAAGATTCGCTCAGACATCAGCTCCTTCGGTTGATTATTCTAACACAAGGAAGCGACAGAGAACAGGACTAGGGTAGTTCCAGCCAGGCCTTATAGAGCAAATTCTTGGGTAATCTAGTGGCGCTCCCTAGTTGAGCTACAGCCTCCTTGGCCGGAATTCCCTCACGGCGAAGCCTGAGGAGTTCCTCCCTTATGAAATTGGTCACCCCCACTCCCTCCACCTCTCGGCTATGCCCCTCTATGACAAGGGTAAACTCCCCCCTCGGTTGAGAGAAATGAGCTATCGCCTGACTCACAGTACCCCTGAAGACCTCCTCATGGACCTTGGTCAACTCCCGGCAGACAGCAACCCTCCTATCCCCCAGTATTTCCTCGATATCCCTCAACGAGGCCAGCAACCTGTGCGGTGCTTCAAAGGCAGCAATGGTACGCTGCTCAGTGTCAACCGATCCAAGCAGGCGTCTTCTCTCACCCTTCTTCCGGGGTAGAAAGCCAAGATGGACAAACTGACTTGCAGCCAATCCTGACACAGCGAGGGCTGTGGGCAACACCGATGGCCCGGGGATAGCGATGACCGGAATCCCTCGTTCGATCGCGGCCCGCACTAGGTCGTAACCAGGATCGCTAATGCCAGGCATACCCGCATCCGAGACCAAAGCGATGTCTTCATGCTCAAGGCGCCCTAAGAGGTGCGGGAGTTTTGACTTTCTATTGTACTCGTGGTAGCTGGTCAGGGAAGTCCTGATCCCATAGGCAGTGAGTAACTGTCGCGTCCTGCGTGTGTCCTCCGCAGCGATAAGTCTTACCTCGCCCAGTATGCGAACCGCTCGCTGCGATATATCCTCCAGGTTCCCGATGGGTGTAGCTACTAGATAGAGCGTAGACATCGTAAAGGGATTATAGCCTATAGCTGATTCCCCGTCCATCCGTGAGTTCTCTGTCCTTGACTTGATACAGCCCTTTGTTGTATCCTTTCCCAAATATCATCTACGGGACGAGTCGGTGGAATATTCTCAATACAAGAAAATGAGGTATGCATACGGGTTTGATGAGATAGCCCTCGTTCCCGGTGATATAACCATCAACCCCGATCAGGCAGATATAAGCCTTGTCATCGATCGACTTAACTTTTCCATCCCCATCCTGGCGTCAGCTATGGACGGTGTAGTGGACGTGAGATTCGCTATCGCCATGGGCAAGTTAGGGGGGCTCGCTGTTCTCAATCTCGAAGGCCTGCAGACACGCTACGCTGCCCCCGATGATGTTTTGGCCGAGATCGCTGAGGCTCCACCCGAAAAGGTTACCCAAATTCTCCAGAGGGTCTATACAGAACCGATCAAGGAGAACCTGATAGGAGATCGAATAAGGGCGATCAAGGATGAAGGGGTGGCCTGTGCTGTCTCCCTCACCCCAGCCAATACCAAAAGGTTGTCACCACTTGCAGCCGAGGCCGGAATCGATATTTTGGTTGTGCAATCTACTGTCACCACCGCCCGCCACATGTCCAAGAGTTACCGCGGTCTTATCTTTTCTGAGTTGGTTAAGCGGCTACCGGTACCTGTCATCGTAGGCAACTGCGTAAGCTACAGCGCCTGTCGCAAGCTGATGGAAACCGGTATACATGGTGTGCTTGTGGGCGTGGGACCAGGCGCGGCTTGCACCACTAGGGAAGTAATAGGTGTAGGTGTACCCCAGGCGACAGCAACTATGGATTGTGCCGCGGCACGCGATGATTACTTCAGAGCAACCGGCCGGTATGTCCCCATAATTACCGATGGCGGCTTCCGCAATGGTGGTGATCTCTGCAAGGCGTTTGCCTGTGGCGCTGACGCCGTGATGCTGGGCTCGATCTTTGCTCAAACTGAAGAGGCGCCAGGGCGAGGCAATCACTGGGGGATGGCAACCCCTCACGAGGCACTACCGAGGGGAACACGTATTAGGGTAGAAGTCAAAGGCCCTCTAGAACAGATTCTCTTCGGCCCCTCATCGGTCACCGATGGCACTGAGAATCTGGTTGGGGCATTGCGTACCTCTATGGGGGTCTGTGGAGCGCGAAATATCAGAGAGATGCACCAAACCGAGGTGGTGATCGCTCCCTCCATAAAGACTGAGGGCAAAATCTTCCAGCTCATGCAGGGCCTGGTGAGATAAACATATTGACCTTTAACCATCCCTTTTCTTATGCTTGGACTGCTAGTTCCCGCTTGACTTGCTGCCCGCGCCTTGATAGATTATGAACAATGTGTCTGACCATGCTAAGCATTCGCAGGGATGGGCGGTAAGCCTGTCCCTTTGTTTTGCCCAAAACCTTCTCGGGGTTTGATTCTATGGATATCGAAATGCTACCGGTTCTGCTGGCAGGGTTCCTGGCGCTGGCGTTCGCTGGCTATCTAGTGCGCTACATTCTCCGTCAGGACCAGGGTTCGGATAAAGTCAGAGAGATTGCTTCAGCGATCCAGGAGGGCGCGAGAACATTCCTCTACGATGAGTTCAGGGCACTGGCTATTGTGACCGTCGTAATGACAGTGATCTTCGCTACTGTGCTAGAGCCCAAACCTTGGGTTGGCGTGGCCTATCTCGTGGGCACACTGACTTCCGCTCTCGCAGGATACTTAGGAATGACCATTGCTGTGAGAGCAAATGTGAGGACGGCCACTGCCGCCACAACAAGTTGGGCGCGGGCACTAAAGATCGCCTTCTCTGGTGGGGCGGTGATGGGGTTTTGTGTCGTCGGACTGGGGCTACTGGGCTTGACCATAATTGTGATCTTGTCCGACGATACCCATGTCTGGTTGGGATACGCTGTTGGCGCATCTTTGGTAGCCCTATTCCTCAGGGTCGGCGGGGGGATTTTCACCAAGAGCGCTGATGTTGGTGCCGACCTGGTAGGGAAAGTAGAGGCAGGAATCCCCGAGGATGACCCCAGGAATCCCGCAGTCATAGCGGACAACGTGGGCGATAATGTGGGCGACATCGCTGGAATGGGCTCTGACCTTTTCGAATCATACGTCTCTGCAATAGCGGCAGCCATGGTTTTGGGCGTGGCCCCCATTGCCCTCGGAGCCGATAAAGGAATGAGCTTCCCCCTGATTCTAGGGGCAGTGGGTGTGGTGGCCGCTATAGCTGGAGTCTTTTTCGTCAGGCCCCCCGAGGCCGGGGGGAGCTTCGAGGAGCAGACAGCCAAGGCTCGCTCGACCATGAATCACGGGGTGTACGCCAGCAACATACTGATGATAATAGGCGGTTTCTTGCTGGTGTGGTTCTATCTGGGTTCGGGTGAAATCGGGGTCTTCTATGCCATGGTCGCTGGCCTGGTCTGTGGATTCCTGATCGGGCTATCGACCGAATACTTCACCTCGGAGAGAGGGCCTGTAAAGGGTATAGCCAGAGCAAGCCATACGGGAGCTGCTCCCAATATTATTGAAGGGCTTTCCATGGGCATGTTCAGCACCGTCGTGCCGATAATCCTTGTTGGCCTTGCCACTCTGATCGCTTACGAGACTGCCGGCTTATTCGGCATAGCCATCGCCGCCGAGGGTATGTTGATTACGTTGGGGATGCTGCTGGCTATAGACTGCTATGGGCCAATAGCTGACAACGCCGCCGGGATCGCTGAAATGGGGGGGTTGGGCAAAGAGGTCAGAGCACGTACCGAAGCCCTGGATTCGGTGGGCAACACCACCGCCGCTATAGGCAAAGGGTTCGCCATCTCATCGGCAGCGCTGGCAGCTTTGGCCTGGCTGGCTACTTTCTACGCGGTGGTCGAGGAGGAGACCGAGCAGGCGCTAAGCGTAAGTCTCACTGAACCAAAGGTGATCGTTGGCTTGCTCATCGGTGCCATGCTCTCTTTCCTGTTCTCTGGCCTGGCGATGAGGGCGGTGAGCTCTGGTGCCGTCGCAGTCATCACGGAAGTTAGGAGGCAATTCAAGGAGATACCAGGCTTGATGGAGGGCACTGGGAAGGCTGACTACGCCAGTTGTGTTGACATAACTACTCGAAGGGCACTAAAGGGAATGATAATTCCAGGGCTGTTAGTGATAATAGTGCCGCTCATAATTGGTTTCAGCCTGGGCTTGGCAGCCTTGGCAGGGTTTTTGGTGGGGGCTTTGGCAACCGGCTTCTTGTTGGCGATATTAATGGCCAACGCTGGGGGGGCCTGGGATAACGCCAAGAAATACATAGAGGCCGGTCATCTGGGAGGCAAGGGCAGCGATGCCCACAAGGCGGCTGTAATAGGGGATACCGTCGGCGACCCGTTTAAGGATACAGCCGGTCCTTCGCTCAACATCCTGATAAAACTTGTGGGCAAGGTTGCGGTCATCTTCGTGCCTGTTCTCGTGCTGGT
This sequence comes from Dehalococcoidia bacterium, assembly GCA_030619685.1. The sequence continues at coordinate 12,176 of JAUXAX010000026.1, read as the reverse complement.
GGTTTCTTAGAGAAAGGAGGTTCCGAGGCATCAAGATGTCACCATCGGGATAATCTAGATCACAACCAAAGGAGGTTACGATGTCAGAGATTCCGGGAATCTTCTGGGTGGTAGCGGTGGGTTGTGGCGTCGGCATTATCTTTGCCTTAGGCTTGATACGATACATCCTGCGTAGTGAGAAGGGAACAGCGGCGATGCAGGATGTCAATGCCATGATCACAGAGGGTGCTTGGGCTTTTATCAGACGCCAATACTCCACTATCGCTATAACTGCTGTGGTAGTGGGAGTGCTAATTGGTGTTGTGCTCGGCCTGCTGAGCAGCGAGGACGAGCTGGAGATGCTAGGGGTATCAGCTTTTGGCTTAGGATGGAGGACCACGGTAGCATTCCTTGCTGGCGCCGCTTGCTCCTGTATTTCCGGGATTGTCGGCATGTGGATTGCGGTTAAATCAAATGTTCGCTGTGCCGCTGCTTCCCACCGTGGCTTAGGCGAAGCTATAAAGATAGCGCTGCGCGGGGGAGCAGTCTCCGGTTTCCTCATTGTTGTCTTGAGCTTGCTGGGGGTAACAGCAATATTCTTTGCTTTTGGAGGAGCGAGCAATCCTGGTATTGCTCCTCACCTTATCGTCGGCTTTGGTTTTGGGGCTAGCATGGTTGCCCTTTTCGCTCAGCTTGGCGGTGGCATCTTCACCAAGGCTGCTGATATGGGGGCCGACCTTGCCGGCAAGGTTGAGGCGGGAATTCCCGAGGACGATCCTCGTAATGCGGCAGTAATCGCCGACCAAGTTGGTGATAATGTTGGTGACTGTGCTGGCCGTGGGGCAGACCTCTTTGAATCTACAGCAGCCGAGAACATCGGTGCCATGATAATAGGTGTGGCCCTGTACGTCGTCTCACTGGAGGCAGGGGTTGATCCAATCATCGCTGTCGGTTGGGTGCTCTTCCCACTCATTATTCGTGCCTTTGGCATTATCGCTAGTATGGTCGGCACGCTGGCGGTACACAGTCGAGGTGAAGAAGAGGACCCCATGACTACTCTCAACCGCGGCTATTATGTGGCCCTGGCTCTCTGTGTTGCAGCGATGGCCTTTACCTGTTGGATCATGTTTAGCGATATGTCGTCGGGATGGCAGTGGCTTATGTTGGCCGGTCTTGTTGGCATAGGAGCTAGCGTACTTGTACTCTATATCACTCAGTATTACACCGAGGCCAGATTTAGTCCGACAAGAGGAATTGCAGAATCTTCTCGCACAGGACCAGCGACCACGTTTGTTACCGGCCTGTCGGTGGGCTTTGAGTCGGTCATGGCGACAGGGTTCGTCATCTGCGCTGCTCTGGGGCTTTCCTACTGGTTGGGCACGATTGCTGGCTTGGAGGTTGGTTGGTGGATGAGTGGCGCTTATGGTACTGCGATAGCCACCATGGGCATGCTGATGACCTGTCCCTTTATTTTGGCTGAGGATACCTTTGGTCCCATAACAGATAATGCCAATGGAATCAATGAGTTTACCGGTGCTGGCTCTGAGATAAGGCGAGTTACCGACCGTCTCGATGCTACGGGCAATACCACCAAGGCCCTAACCAAGGGATATGCCATGGTCTCGGCAGGACTGGCTGGCTTCCTCCTCTTCCAGGCTTATTTTGACAGAGCCTTGCTCTTCCAGGGTAGGGAAGGGGAGTTGTTCATTGTAAACCTTGTGCGCCCCGAGGTTCTTATTGGTGGCATTCTAGCCATCATGATGGTCTTCCTTTTCAGTTCCTGGGCGCTTAGGTCAGTGGGAGGGGCAGCAAGCAAGATTATTGAGGAAGTGCGCCGCCAGATCAAGGCTGACCCCGGCATCATGGAGGGCACTTCAAGACCTGACTATGGTAGGGCGGTTGACATTACCACTCGGGCGGCATTAAAGGGAATGATTGCTCCGGGACTGCTTCCCATCCTTCTCCCTATAGCTATTGGGGTTATTTTCAGATTCGTACCTGGCTACGATGCCCCCATGGCGGTAGCTGCCTTTCTTATAGTAGGGACTTTTACCGCCATTCTTGTCGCTTCCTTTATGAATAATGCTGGCGGTGCCTGGGATAACGCTAAGAAGTACATTGAGGATGGACAACTCAAGGATGAAGCCGGGAATGTCATCCTCAAAGGTTCGCTTGAGCACGCTGCCGGCGTGGCTGGCGATACCGCTGGCGACCCTCTTAAGGATACCGTGGGGCCTTCACTGCACATTGTAGCTAAACTTATAGCCACAGTAACGCTGGTGATGTGTCCCCTCTGGATCGTTCTAGATTAAACCAGCAGCGAAACCATGGTGTAGGGGCCTCAGGTGTAGACCTCTATACCAGGGTAGGTGGCAGCATCTTCAGCAGTGGATTTAGGGAGATACAAGTACTTCGCTTAGCGCAGGAAGGGGTTCCGTTTGCGTTCGGCACCGATGGTGGTTGCAGGGCCATGCCCGGGATAGACAATGGTATCATCGGGGAGCGCCATGAGCCTGGCGACTATGCTGTGCATGAGGGTTGCAGAGTCGCCCCCTTGCAGATCAGTCCTGCCGATGCCGAAATTGAACAGGGTATCGCCGGAGAAGACAACCCCATCCCCCAGAAGCGAGATGCCGCCTGGGGTATGACCGGGCGTGTGGAGTATACTGAACTTCAGGTCCCCAACCTCGATGACATCGCCATCACGGAGCAATCTCTCTGGCTGGGGTGGAGACTTGAAAGATCCCCCCATTACCACTCCCAGCATTCGGCCGAAAACCGCGGGCATCATGCCTTCTAAATCCGCTTCGTGGACGGCATAATCCGCCCTGGTGGACTCCTTCACCTGGCGCAACGCGCCAACGTGATCAATATGGTTATGGGTCGCCACTATCAGCACTATCGACAGACCAAGGCCGCTAACAGCCTTCAGTATAGCATTGGCGTCGGCGCCTGGGTCGATGATCATCCCTTCTTTGGTCGCTTCCGAGCCCACGATAAAACAGTTCGAGGCATACATTCCTACAACGAGCTCTTTTAAAATCATTTCTTCCCCCGCTAATCATTGTCGCTATTTGCGTTGGCTTGTCAAGCTGTTCGGCTAAGGTCACGACAGAGGCTTTACACTCCTAGACAAAACTGCTAACCTTTATGCAAAATATCTGGAGAAGTACATTGACAGAGCAAGCTCTCGGCAAAGTGAATATGGACAAACTGGTCTCTTTATGCAAGCGACGAGGGTACGTCTTCCCATCGAGCGAGATCTACGGCGGCCTGGGCGCCTGCTACGACTACGGGCCGCTTGGGGTAGAGCTTAAGAACAATGTTAAGGCTTGCTGGTGGAAGGCAGTGGTCCAGGAGCGCGATGACGTGGTCGGGCTGGATGCCTCCATCCTGATGCATCCCCAGACCTGGGTGGCCAGCGGCCATTTGGACGGCTTCGCCGACCCCCTGGTCGACTGCAAACAATGCCGCAAGCGCTGGCGCGCCGATGATGCCAAGGAGGGGAAATGCCCCGACTGTGGCGGCGATCTCACCGAACCCCGAATGTTCAACCTGATGTTCAAGACATTTGTCGGCCCCGTGGAGGAGGAAGCAGCCACAGTCTATCTGCGGCCGGAGACAGCACAGGGCATCTTCCTTAACTTCGCCAATGTGATGGACACGGTAAGAAAAAAGCTGCCCTTCGGCATAGCTCAGATCGGGAAAGCATTCAGGAATGAGGTCACTACCGGAAACTTCATTTTCAGGACACGTGAGTTCGAGATGATGGAGATCGAGTACTTCGTCAGGCCCGGCAGCGAGGAGGAGTGGTTCAAGCGCTGGGGCGAGGAAAGGTTTAAGTGGTATGTCGACCTGGGCATCAAAAAGGAAAACCTCAGGCTGCGCCAACACACTAAAGACGAGCTTGCCCACTACGCCAGAGACTGCTCCGACATAGAATACCTGTTCCCCATGGGCTGGTCCGAGCTCGAGGGTATCGCCAATCGCACCGACTTCGACCTGAGGCAGCACGCCAGCTACAGCGGCAAAGACCTGAGCTATTACGATGAGGAGAGCAAGGAGCGTATAATCCCCTATGTCATCGAGCCCTCAGCAGGGGTTGATCGCTCCGTACTGGCCTTCCTGGCGGATGCCTATAACGAAGAGCGGGACAAGGAGGGGATCAGGGTCGTCCTCAGGCTTCACCGGGCGCTGGCACCGATAAAGGCTGCTGTTCTTCCTCTGAGCAGGAACGAGGCGCTGCTGCCGCTATCCGAGGAAATCTATGCCAACTTGCGCCGCTGCTGGATGGTGCAGTACGACGATGCCCAGAGCATCGGCAGGCGCTACCGCAGGCAGGACGAGATAGGCACCCCCCTCTGCGTCACCATCGACTTTCAGTCCCTCGAAGATAAGCAGGTGACCATACGCGAGCGCGACAGCATGAAGCAGATACGTGTGCCGGTAGCGGAGTTGGTAGGTGCCCTGGAGAGGAAGCTTGGCGGCGAGTCCTTCGATGTCCTGCCCCCCAGCAGCAGCTACTGGCTTGGTTTTTCAGATTAGAAGGTGGGGCTCCATTATCGCCAGAGAGGAATCGGCATTTCGGGCAAAACTGGTATGGAAACGCGAGGAGGAAAATGGATGTAAAGGATTTTGCCCTGCAGACCTTTAACGAGTCGCAGTCAGCCCTCATGCAGGCAGTGGACGGCCTGAGTCAGGAAGAGTTGATGAGGCAGCCGCAGCCGGGAGCCAACCACATCGCCTTCATCCTCTGGCATATGGCGCGTGCGGAGGACTGGTTCTTTCACTATTTGTTCCAGCGTGTGCCTCAGGTGTGGGAATCGGAGAGATGGCATGAGAAGCTGAGCCTGCCAGACGATCCCAGGGTTACCGGCTTCGGCTATACCGCGGAACAGGTGGCCAGCTTCCCGCCAGTCCAACTCCGCGACCTCATTGCCTATGGTGAGGCAGTGCGAGCCAGCACTGTGGACTACCTGCGCAATATGGCCCCCGCCAGATTCGATGAGATAGTCAAGTCCCGTCTCTTCGGCGAGGTCAGCATCGGCAACCTGATAGGGCACCTGCTCATTGAGCTAGCTCAGCACGTAGGCCAAGTAGCCTACATACGAGGGCTGGTAAGAGAGCAAGGCAGCCAATCTTGAGCAACAGCAGCCCTGCGCCCCGGGGGGACAAGGTGGCTGGGCTTCGAGGAATGAGGTTGGAGGTAATACAATGCCTTGGTATGGGAGCGTACTGCTGGCAGTTATCCCTGCTGTAGCAACTGGCTTATTTGCGTGGTTGATTGCACGCAGTCAATACAGGGCAGCCATAGAACGGCTAGAGAAAGAACTGGCGCATGAAAAGGACAAAGATCAACGTCAGCGAATGAGAGAGGTAAGGAGTACACCATTACTGGCATTCCGACGTGAGTTGGCAAACATGGCACAGAAGTACATCGCAAGAATTGAGGACTTGCAGACGCAATACACCAGTCACCCCCCTGTAAGAATCGAATTGGTACAGGATGCCCTGAAAGCCGCTAACGACGATTGGATTTCTTACATAGCAAGTGGAAATTATCAGCGAGCCAAGTTTGAGCTGGATGACCAGAAAATCATCGATGCCGCCCAAGATCTGTGGGCGCAACTGTCAATAGCCTACTTTAAGATTAGCTACGTAGAGATTCCCGACGGCCAAGGTGTATTTAATGAGTTAAGGAAAATAAAGAAAAGCATCACAAAAATTCAAAGGCTAATTAACCAGCGGTTGCAAGAATTGTAGTTCTGTAATTGCTTGAGACAATGAAGGCGATGATTTTGAAGGAAGCACGCCCTATTGAGGAAGAGCCTCTGGCAATGGTCGAGATGGCTGACCCGATACCAGGGCCTAGAGAGGTCCGCGTCAAGATCTCGACGTGTGGCGTATGTCATACCGATCTCCATGTTGTAGAAGGCGAACTTCCCTCGAAGAAGCTGCCGGTTATTCCCGGGCATGAAATCGTAGGGGTAGTGGATACGATCGGTGAAAAGGTCACCCGGTTTCAGGAGGGGGATCGGGTGGGGGTGGCCTGGCTCAACTCTACCTGCGGAGAATGTGACTTCTGCATCAGGGGTAATGAGAACCTCTGCGAGAAAGCCCGTTTCACAGGGTATGATGTGGACGGAGGCTATGCTCAGTACACTGTTGTCCCCGAGGATTTCGCCTACCCCATTCCGGACGGATTCTCCGACCTGGAGGCCGCCCCCCTGCTCTGCGCCGGCATCATAGGATTTCGCTCACTGCGCCTGTCGGACATCGCAAAGGGCGGTCGTCTCGGCCTCTATGGATTCGGCGCTTCGGCTCACATCGTTATCCAGGTGGCGAAGTACTGGGGCTGCGAGGTGTTCGTATTCTCCAGAAGCGAGGAGCACCGTAACCTCGCCCAAAAGCTAGGCGCAGTTTGGACGGGGAGGGCAGAAGAGAATCCTCCCGCAAAGCTTCAGAGCGCCATTATCTTCGCCCCCGCAGGAAAGCTGGTCCTCGATGCCCTAAGGGTTCTGGAAAAAGGCGGCACCCTGGCGCTTGCGGGCATCTATATGACGCCTATCCCCGAAATGGACTATCAGGAGCATCTCTATTACGAGAAAACGGTAAGGAGCGTGGCAAACAGCACCCGAAAGGATGCTGAGGACATCCTTTCTCTTGCAGCAGAGATCCCAATTCATACGGAAGTCCAGGCATTTGCACTGGAGGAGGCCAACCGCTCCCTGTTGCTGCTCAAACAGGGCAAAATCCAAGGCGCAGGGGTCTTGAGGGTTTCTGAGTAGGATTGTAGCTCGGGGGGAAACAGGACGATGCGCATACTTCACTTCGCTGATCTTCATCTCGGGATAGAGACCTATGGGCGCATCGATCCCAGCACAGGCCTGTCCTCCCGCCTCAATGATTTCTTGGCTGCTTTGGACCAGGTAGTGGACTTTGCCCTGAACAATGATGTGGACTTGGTCCTTTTCTGCGGCGATGCCTACAAGAGCCGTGATCCCAGTCAGACCTATCAGCGGGAGTTCGCCAAGCGCATCAGGCAGCTAAGTGCTAGCAATATCCCTGTCTTCCTTCTGGTAGGCAACCATGACCTGCCCCATGCAATAGGGCGAGCCACTGCAGTGGAGATATTCGACACCCTGGCAATCGAGAACGTAATGGTTGCCAACCAGCCTCAAAGCTACCGCGTAGAGACAGGGAAAGGCGTGTTGCAGATCGTGGCTCTACCCTGGATAAGGCGCAGCAAATTGCTGAGCCGCGAAGACACAAAGAACCTGTCTCTGGATCAGATCAATGAGAGGATTCAGGAAATCCTGACCAACTGGCTTAACGCCGAGGTGAAGAAACTCGATCCTGGTCTGCCCGCCATCCTTGCCGGACACCTGGCGCACTCAGGCGCTATGCCCGGTTCGGAGAAAACGATGCTGGCGGGCCGGGACTACGTCTTGCTCCAGAGCACCATCGCTAATCCCGCCTTCGATTACGTGGCTCTCGGCCATGTGCACAATCAGCAGAGAATTGACCACCCGGTACCAGTTGTCTACCCGGGGAGCCTGCAAACCATCGACTTCGGTGACGAGGGGCAGGAGAAGGGATTTTACGTCGTGGAAGTGGATGAAGCCGCCGATAGAGGTGGGCGGGTGCGGTCCTACGAGTTTCACGAGGTTAAAGCGCGACGCTTCCTAACCATTAAGGTTGACGCCAATACCGGCGACCCAACTGGCGCAGTTCTTCATGCTCTTGCCAAGAAGGGCTTTGAGGATGCCATAGTCCGCCTGCAGATCAAGGTCTCAGCGGAAAAAGAGGGGCTGATCCAAGATAATGAGATACGAAAAGCGCTCAAGGGGGCATACTTCATCGCCGCTATCAATAAAGAGGTAGAGCAAGAGCACCGCAGCAGGCTGGGAGCTTATTCAGCAGAGGGAATAACTCCCCTGGAAGCATTGAAGTTATACCTTGAATCCAGGAAGACGCCCAAAGATCGAGCCCGGCTCCTTCTGGAATACGGGGAAAGGCTGATACAAGAGGGAAAGGATAGTGTTTAAGGCTTCCTCCTTTAGGCTAAGAATGTTTGAGCAGTGCCCCAGGCGGTACAAGCTCCACTATATAGATGACCTGGCAAGAATCTATGGCAAGCCGCGGCCCTACTTCACCATGGGCGACCACATCCATGCTGCGCTCAGGGATTTTCTCACCGTTGTTCCCGTTGAAGAGCGAACTGTGTCAAGACTGGAGAATCTGTTACGTGAGAAGTGGCAGCATAACCGTAAGGGGTTCAAGGACCTGGACGACGAAAAACAGTGGGGCGAAAGGGCACTTAGCCAAGTGCGTTGGTTTGCCCAGAACCAAGACTTATCCGTCACGCCACTTATGGCGGAAGACTTCCATAGGGCAGAGCTGTCACCAAAGATCACCTTGGTTGGCAGAATAGATCGAGTTGATCAAGAAGCCGAGGGCGGTTTGCACATCATCGATTATAAGACCGGCAAAATGCCGGAAGAGATAGATCACAACCAGCTTTATATCTACGCCCTGGTTCTTTCCAGGGAGCAGCAACTACCGGTTAGCAAGGTCTCTTATCTCTACCTGGAAGCTGGTGAATTCCAGACCCTTCAGCCAACTGCCGCAGATTTGGAGCAAGCCGCTGATTATGTAGTTGGAACGGTTGACAGGATTCTCGCCGAGAGGAAGTATCCAGCCACCATAAACAGCTACTGCGGGACTTGCGATTTTCTCGAGATCTGCCCCAGTAAGGAAGAAATACCTAGCCTGGCCTTGGAGGAAGAAGAGCCAGATTTCTAACAAGAGGGAGGGCACCAGTGGCATCGCTGACTTTTTACGGCGGGATTGGTGAAATCGGGGGCAACAAAATCCTATTGGAAGACAAAGGCACCAGGGTTTTCCTGGACTTTGGAATGTGTTTCGATAGGAAGGGCGACTTCTATGAAGAGTACCTCCAGCCCAGGACGAATAACGGCCTAAGAGATTTGATGGAACTCGGCATGACACCGAGAATGGACGGAATCTATAGGAACGACCTGCTGAAGATCAACGGTATCGAAGATGTCATGAAGGAGATCGGTTGTGACGATATGTCCCTCTGGATAAGCGATGTCAAGAGCTATGACGAGGTTGCCCAAAAGAACGGAAGTCCCTTCATTCAAGGGGTGCTGATCTCGCATGGACACCTGGATCACTTCCAATACATCTCTCTTCTGGATGAGAAGATACCTATCTACTGTTCGGAAATCACCAAGATTATTATCGAAACTGCCGAAGCCGTAGGCCAGGGAGGATTTGAGCACGAATTCACTGTAGCCAAGAAGAGAGCGCTCTCTACGCTGGGGAAAAGCTCCTATTTCCCCGGAGCATACACTATCACCACGGAACCTGTGCAAAGGGAATACAGAACGCTGGCTCAGGGCATTGGCATAGGAGATATCCAGGTGCAGTCGTTCCCCGTGGACCACTCCGTGCCAGGGGCTATGGCGTTTCTTCTTACTACCTCCGACGGTAAGACCATTGTCTACACAGGCGATCTGCGTTTCCACGGCAGAAGAAGCTATCTGACGGAGAACTTCAAAAGCTTATTGAAAGGTGTGACACCCGATGGTTTGATTATCGAGGGGACAAGGATAAATAAGGATACTCCCGATAGTGAGAGTAGCGTGGAGGAACATTGCCTAGACCTAGTGTCCCAAACAAAAGGGCTGGCCATGGTTGGGTTCGCATGGAAGGATATAACCAGATACCAAACGATGAAGAACGTAGCTGAACGGACAAACAGGATACTGGTGATATCACCAAAGCTCGCCTTTCTGCTCAACAGACTAAAGCACATCGAAGAGCTAGGCATAGGTGATGTCTCAGGCGAAGAAGCGGTGCGAGTTTACCTTAAAAGAAAGCAAAACATGATATATAGCAAGGGTGATTACGTCTACTCCAAATGCGATGCCGGCTACAGCGTTGACTGGGACAGAGGTGATCCATCAACAGTCAACCTTGAACACTTCACCAACGGCATCAGGGCCTACCAGATAAAGCAGAATCCCTCGAAATATCTCGTTCACCTAGACTACTACGATTTCAACGAGCTTGTCGATCTGAGACCTGCACAGGGCAGTACGTATATACGCGCTTCAAGTGAACCCTTCAATGAGGAGATGAGACTTGATGAGGAAAGAGTGAGAATGTGGCTTCGACACTTCGACATCAATTCTCCGACACACGACCCCCTTTATGTTCACGCATCTGGGCATGCTTCACGGCCTGAGATAAAGCAATTGATACATGATATCAACCCTAAAGCAGTTTTCTCCGTGCACACGCGCTATCCTGAGATATTTGACCAAATCGTGCCTGTGAGTACAAAAGTGGTGAACCCCGAAGAGGGGAAGGAATACATGATTTGAGCGACGGCAATGATACCGATTAAGCTTGCTCTCAGAAACTTCATGTGTTACCGCGATAACGTACCACCCCTTTATTTCGAAAGCTTCCAGGTGGCTTGCCTTTGCGGTGACAATGGTAATGGCAAGTCGGCGCTGCTCGATGCCATCACCTGGGCACTGTGGGGAAAGGCTAGAGCCAAAAGCGATGATGACTTGATCCATCTAGGCGAGGGAGAGATGGAGGTTGAGTTCGAGTTCGCTGTAGGCCAAAACAGCTATCGCGTGCTGCGTAAGCGCACCAAGGGCAAGCTTACCAGGAGCGGTCTGCGAGGCACGGGGCAGAGCATTCTGGAGCTACAGATAGCTACTCCGCAGGGTTACTCCCCGATCACCGGCAATACCATTGGGGAAACGCAGCGAAAGATAATCGAGACACTACGCATGGACTTCCAGACATTCATCAACAGCGCTCTACTGCTTCAGGGTCGCGCTGATGAGTTCAGTATGAAGGCACCCGGACAGCGAAAGGAGGTCCTTGCCAATATCCTCGGCCTCTCGCTATATGATGATCTTGAGAAACTTGCAAGAGACCGCCGAAGAGAGAGGGAAATCCAACAGCTTAGTCTAGGCGATGACCTCGCCCGAATCGAGCAACAGCTAGAACAAAAGGGGAAATATGAGGCTGACCTACAGGAAACGCAGGCAGCTATCTCTGTGATCAGTACGGAGGTAGAGAAGCAGGAATCAGTACTCACTACGCTGCGACAATCCAGGGAAGCTTTGAAACTCAAGGACGAGCAGTATAACGAAATCGGCAGGCAAATCGAGCAGGCGAATCAACAACTCCACTATCTAGATATTCGCGCTAAGGAACACCGCTCCAAGATCGAGAAATACGAGAAGGTGTTGTCAAATTACGAGGAGGATCTTGCCAGCACACGGGCACGACTAGATGAGCTGATCAAGCTGGAGCAAGACCTGGGTAGGATGAGAGAACGCGCCGAGGAGCTTTCCAATCGAATCCATTACCTCAGTTCTACCAATGTCCAATTGAAAAAGGAAATGGAGGAACTGAAGGGCAAGCTTGACCTACTTGGGCAGGGGGAAGCCGAATGCCCTCTGTGTGGCACAGAGTTGGGCGTCGAGGGGCGAGAACGCATCATGGTTAACTACGAAGCCCAGGGGCGAGAGAAGGGCGATGCCTACCGAACCAACCTGGGCGAGTTACAGCAAAAAGAAGGGGAGTTAGGAAACCTGAGGCAAGAAGTGGGCAAACTGGAGACCACGATAACCACGGAGCGAAGTCAGTGTGAACGCCGGGCGGAGGTCTTGGAGAGAGAGCGAACCGAAGCGGAAAGCTCTCTCCCTCAAGAAGGGGAAGCCCTGGCTCATGCGCAGAAGGCCGTGGAGGACTTGCGTGTTGCGCTTCAAGAGAATACCGAAAGGAGGAAGGCAATTCTGGCGGAGATCGAGTCTCTGCCTCGCATTGAGGAGGAGTTCAATCAGGCTGAAAAATCCTACCGTGAACTCCGAGACCGGGAGCGGAGCTACAGAGACAAGCTGGTTGAGATACAAACGAGCTTGCGTCGCTGTGCTCAATTGGAGGAGGAAAGGGAAGAGAGTACCAGAGCGCTGCATCTGATGGTGGAGGAGAGAAGCATCTATGATGAACTGGCCACTGCCTTCAGCAAGAAAGGAATACAGGCCATGATCATCGAGTCGGCCCTTCCTGAGATCGAGGAGGAGGCTAACCGGCTGCTCGGCCGGATGACAGACAACCGAATGCACCTGAGAATCGAGAGC
>JAUXAX010000046.1 GCA_030619685.1 Dehalococcoidia bacterium | reverse complement strand
CAAACTTTTCGGCTTCGTTGAGATGCTCATCTTCATCCTTATCCTGGTCGTGGGTCTCGTTTACGCCTGGAGAAAGAGAGTCTTGGAATGGAAATAGAGAGCGGACAGAATATATTACCGGTCTACTCTCCAGCGGAGCTTGACCGAGATGAGGGCAAAGCCATCGAGGCACTAATGGCCAGGTCTCAGCAGCCGATACCTGATCCCGACCATTGGATTGATGAGGAGCTACAGCGCAGCGTCTTGACGGCCAGACTAGACTCTGTCTTGAACTGGGGACGACGATGGTCAGTGTGGCCAGTGGCCTTTGGTCTGGCTTGCTGCGCTATGGAGATGATTGCCACTGCAGCCTCGAGATTCGATATCTCTCGCTTCGGCATGGAACTCCTCCGGGCCTCGCCCCGGCAGGCCGACCTAATGCTGGTATCGGGAACATTGACCTGGAAGATGGCGCCTGCGATCAAGATGATTTACGAGCAGATGGCAGAGCCGAAATGGGTGGTGGCCATGGGCTCCTGCGCCATCAGCGGCGGGCCATTTGCCGATTCATATAGCGTAGTGCCCGGAGTCAGCCGCATCCTTCCCGTGGATGTATATGTGCCGGGGTGCCCACCACGCCCCGAGGGCCTATTGAAGGGTCTCATCATGCTACATGAGAAGATTTCACAGGACAGTATTGCGAGGAGCTAGAAATGGCCGAATTGAATACAGGCGATCGGGTCAGGGTCAAGGAGAGACCAAACTACACCCTCAGCGGATGGGAGGGAGAAGTGGTAGAGGTTAAAGAAGACCCTAAAGGGTGGATCATAATAAAGGCTGATAAAACCGGCTACCGCATGGCATTTCCTGAGACTGAACTCACGAAGCTCTAGGTTCTGGAGACAGCGAATAGCAAGATGACGAAGCCATTGATAGGAAAGGAAGTTGCTGAGAAGGTAGGGGAGCAGCTTCCAGGAGCAGTGGTTGAACACAATGAGACCGTAGTCCTAGTAAAGAGCGAATCCATCTTCGAAGTTTGCCGTTTCCTTAACCAGACCGCTGGACTTGATTTCGATTACCTAGTTAATCTCAGCGGCGTGGACTACCTCGATTACCTCGAGGTAGTCTATCATTTGGTCTCGATGAAGCACAACCACAGCCTCGTCCTCAAGATCAGATGCTACGACCGAGAACAGCCCGCAGTACCCTCCGTAACCCCTATCTGGAAGGGGGCCGATTTCCAGGAGAGGGAGGTCTACGATCTCCTGGGGATTCGCTTTGAGGGTCATCCCAACATGAAGCGCATATTACTCTGGGAGGGATTTCAGGGGCACCCGCTTAGGAGGGATTACCTTTAGAAGTCTTATGGTTGGCAATGACAAGACCTGATTTGATACTACTGCATGCTCCGAGCAACTACGATTTCAGGGAACATGCGATAATGTATGGCCCCATAAGTGATGTGATCCCATCGACACCCGTTTTTGAAATGTATCCCATCGGCCTTGTCAGCATCGGCGCCTACCTGGAAAAGAATGGGATACATACCAGGATCATAAACATCGCTAACCGCATGCTGAAAGACTCGAAGTTCGATGTCGAGCGATTCGTCAAGAAGCTCTCCGCGAGTGCTTTCGGCATCGACCTGCACTGGCTGCCGCATGCTCATGGCAGTCTGGAGCTAGCCAGGATAGTCAAAAGTCTTCATCCTGCTACTCCCGTCATAATGGGTGGATTGTCCGCTAGCTACTTTTACCGGGAACTGATCGCATATCCGCAGGTCGATTTTGTCATGCGTGGCGATTCCACTGAGATACCAGTGCTTCAGCTAATAGAGCGGATAAAGGCTGGGGAGCCAGTTGATGACATCCCGAATTTGAGCTGGAAGGATAAAGATGGCGTGGCTCATCATAATCCCCTGACCTGGGTTCCCACGAGTCTGGATGAGATGCCCTTAGACTACGCCTATCCGGTAAGGTCAGTGCTCAAGTACCGCGACCTGGTCGGGATAACCCCTTTTGGCAATTGGATGCGCTATCCCATAACCTGTGCCGTTACCTGCCGCGGCTGCAATTATGACTGTGTTACCTGCGGTGGCTCGAGATATGCCTACAAGAACAGCTTTGGCCGTGAGAAAACGGCCTACAGAAGCCCGCAACTCCTAGCTAACGATATCGTCAGCATACAGCGCTACCTCAACGGGCCGGTGTTTGTAATTGGAGATATTCGCCAGCTAGGCGAGACCTATGCCGATGAGCTGTTGTGGGCTATGAGCGCCGCGAAGGTGAGAGGGCCTATAGTCTTGGAGCTTTTCGCCCCTGCCGGAAGTGACTTCTTCAAGAGAGTGAATAAAGCTATCCCTAACTACAATATTCAATGGTCGCCGGAGTCAACTGATGAGGAAGTACGGCGTGCCTTCGGTAAGGGATATAGCAACGCTGAGATAGAGAATACAATTCATAGTGCCCTGGAGAACGGCTGTAAGAGGTTTGACCTATTCTTCATGATCGGTCTCCCCAGGCAAACATATCGTTCGGTGATGGAGAATGCGGTCTACCTAAGAGCACTGCTGACGGAGTTTGGCCGGCAACGAAAACTGCTTCCTTTTATATCGCCCCTGGCTCCCTTCCTTGACCCAGCAAGTAAGGCTTTCGAAAATCCCGAGAAGTATGGCTACCGTTTGTCTTATCGCACGCTGGAGGAGCACCGTAAAGTTCTTAAGAGTCCAAGCTGGAAATACATGCTGAACTATGAGACAGAGTGGATGACCAAAGATGAAATAGTGATGAGCACCTATGATGCTGCGCTGGCCTTCAACCAGTTGAAGCTGGAACACGGCCTGATTGCACCTAAGGTGGCTGCTGGCGTTGAGGCTCGCGCCAGAGATGCGATGGAGTTGATGAAGGCGATCGATCGCATCGTTATCGATCATGGCTTTGACTGCGAGGAAATAATGTCTCTAAAGTCGGCTGCGGATAGGCTGAGCTCATCATCCATATGCCAAAAGAAGGAGCTACACTGGCCGGCAAGACCTTTTCTGCGCAATGCTCCCAGGATATTGTGGGCTTTTGCTACAGGAGGCGAGTTCAGGTATGGAGCTTAGAATCGAGCCCTTTGTTCTGAATTTGGGCCCCCAGCACCCATCGACTCATGGCGTCTTCCGCATGAGAGTGACCCTGGATGGCGAGGTGATCGTCGATTTGGAGCCAGTCTTTGGATATCTTCACCGGGGCATCGAGAAGCTGGCTGAGGGGCGCACCTACACCCAGAACATACCCTACACCGACCGGATGGACTATCTGGCCTCGATGGCCAACAACTTTGCCTATGTGCTGGCAGTGGAGAAACTGGCAGGGATAGAGGTTCCTGAGAGAGCGGAGTACCTCAGGGTGATCATGGCGGAGCTAATGCGTATCTCCAGGCTCCTTATGTCGGTCGGCTTTCTCACCAATGAGCTTGGAGCAATGATGACGCCGCTTCTCTACATGTACCGTGAGCGCGAGAAACTCCTGGACCTCTTCGATATGGTCTGCGGTCAAAGGTTGACCTACAACTACATGCGCATCGGTGGGGTGAGCCACGACATCCCTCCCGAGTTTTTGCCCGCAGTAAAGAAGTTTGTTTGGGAGATGCCAGGCTTTATCGACGAGTATGACCAGCTTCTGAAAGAGAACGAAATCGTGCTCGCTCGCACCAAAGGGGTAGGCATTCTGCCTGCTGATGTGGCCATAAACAACTCCTGCAGTGGCCCCTTGCTTCGGGCGAGTGGGGTGGAGTGGGATATTCGCAAGGCTGACCCGTACTCGGTCTACGACCGTTTCGATTTCGATATCCCAACAGGCACCGTTGGCGATATATATGACCGTTACCGGGTGAGGATCGAGGAGATGAGGCAAAGCGTCCGTATCCTGGAGCAGGCTATAGAGCAACTGCCTGCAGGAGAGGTTTGTACCAAGGTGCCCAACCTGATACGCCCGCCAAAGGGCGAGGCCTACGGTCACATCGAAGCGCCAACGGGCGAGCTGGGATTCTATCTGGTCAGCGATGGCTCTATAGCCCCCTATCGTTTTAGAGTACGCCCTCCGGAGTTGATCAATCTCACCGTGCTACGCGAAATCAGCTTAGGGTGGAAGGTTGGGGATCTAGTAGTTATCTTCGGTAGCATAGATATCGCCCTAGGCGAGGTTGATAGATAATGAACGCCTGGGATTATATCGTCGATTTGTTCGCTAACGTGCGCGCTGACTGGCTCGAGTTTCTATATGACCACGGCCTTGCCAGTTCATTGATAATATTCCTCGACAGCCTTATCGGCATTACTCTCATGCTCATGTTCGTATTTCCCATAGTGATGATATTCATCTGGCTGGAGAGGCGGTTTATTGCCTGGATACAGCTTCGCCCCGGGCCAAATCGGTGCGGACCATTCGGGTTGTTACAGCCGGTGGCTGACGCCATCAAGGTGCTGTTCAAGGAGATTATCTCGCCTGCAAGAGGCGACAAGTTGGTGCTGTGGTTTGCTCCTGCGCTGCTGTTCTTCTCCGCGTTTATGCTCTTCGCTGCCTTCCCCATCGGCAGAGCGGTGTTTGACGGTCGAAATATGGGAAGCTTTGCCGATATTGACATCGGCATACTGTATATAGTTGCCATCGGCTCTCTGGGAGTCATTGCGATATTCATGGCAGGATGGGGTTCCAACAATAAGTATGCCCTGCTGGGGGCGATGAGAGCGGTAGCTCAATTGATAAGCTACGAGGTGCCAATGGTACTCTCGATTGTCGGTGTGGTGCTGATAGTGGGCTCGCTGCAAATGTCCAGAATCGTTGACCAGCAGACAATTCCCTTTATCCTGCTGCAGCCTCTGGGCTTCCTGATATACTTCCTCGGCGCTCTGGCTGAGCTTAACCGCTCACCTATGGATCAGATAGAGGCAGAGTCGGAGCTCACGACTGGCTACTTCACTGAGTACTCGGGAATGAAGTTTGCCACCTTCTTCCTCGCGGAGTATGTCAACACCCTGGCGGTCGCTATCATTGTGACCACCCTATTCCTCAGCGGCTGGAAGGGGCCGTTCTTCCCCGTATGGGCGTGGTTCGTTGTCAAGGTATTTGGCGTCTTCCTCGTGATTCTGTGGATGCGTGGGACTCTGGTCCGCGTTCGGATAGATCAAATCATGGCGTTTTCCTGGAAATTCCTGCTTCCGATGGCATTGATCAACGTCTTCATCACAGCCGCCGAAGTTCTAATCTGGGGTGAGTGGATGTCGGGTTGGAAGAGCTTCCCCTGGCCATTCATCTTTGTGAACTGGGCGGTTGCGGCAGTGCTAATTGTCCTGTGGTCAAAGCTATTCTTCAAATTAGGAGGAGGGAGAGTTGAGGTTGGAGAGGTACGGGCTAGGTATAGCCAAGGGTATGGCGCTAACCTTCAAGCACCTGTTCCGTAAGAACGTTACAACTCAATACCCTGAGAAGAGGCTGCACACATCGCGCCGGATTAGAGGCCAGCAGTTCGTGTGGCGCAGCGACCTGTGCACCGCTTGTGCTACTTGTGCCAAGAACTGCCCCCACGGCATCATTCAGATCGTAACCTCGGAGAATGGCGACAACAAGTATGTTATGGATAAGATCGAGTTCGACATAGGACGCTGCATGTTCTGTGGCCTCTGTGTTGAAGTCTGCCCCTACAACGCCCTGTACATGGGACGCAGCTACGAACAGGCTCGATACAGCCGAAGATTACTGTGGGCTGACAAGGAGATATTGATGTCTCCGGATAACGAGCCTAGCGCTTACGGCCATCCCGAGCTCGAGGAACAGATTCCGGAGCAATCGCTTCTCGTCTATGGACAGATATCAAAGGAAATAGCTGATAAGGATGATAACTGAGATAGCCTTTTGGATATTGGCGCTGGTCGTGGTGAGTGCTGCGCTAGCTGTGGTATTATTGCGTGACATTTTTCGTGCTGCCCTGCTTCTGGTATTGTGTTTCTTTACCATTGCCGGGATCTACATCACGCTTAACGCTGACTTCCTAGCCGCAGTACAGGTGCTAATCTATGTTGGCGCCATTGGCATACTTCTGATATTCGCGGTCATGCTAACCCGGGATATACAACAAGGCAATCCCTTCAACAGAATCAACGGCCCTGCACTTCTACTTGCCTTCTTGATCATGGTGACTATTATCTCCGTCGTCGCAGTTACCGATTGGCCTGTCATCGCAGAGGTGCCTCAGCAAGGAGTAGGGGTGCCAGTTGATGAGTCAACTACAGGCTATATTGCCGAGGCGCTTTTCAATAAAGAGGGTGGGTTTGTACTTCCCTTCGAGATAGCATCAGTGCTCCTGCTGGCAGCACTCATAGGAGCTGTGGTGCTGGTCAGGAGGAAGGATGAGGAATAGTTATGAGTCTGGGAATTGAGCACTACCTGATACTGTCTGCGATTCTGTTCTCCATAGGACTATATGGGGCGCTGGCCAAGCGTAATGCAGTGGCGATCTTGATGTGCATCGAGATCATGCTCAACGCTGTGAACATCGCCATGGTTGCGTTTTCACGGTATCTGGTGCCCGAAATGGTAGTGCTCACAGGACACGTCTTCGCCATCTTTATCATGACCGTGGCCGCTGCCGAGGCAGCGGTGGGACTGGCGATAATAATCGCCATCTACCGCTGCCGTCAGAGTGTCGACGTTGAGCAGATGGACTTGATGAAATGGTGATAAGAATCTACCTCCTCGAGAGCGTGATAAATGTGGACCGAGATTAAGATTGCGCCTAACTTGATGATAGCTGAGATGTGGAAGGAACTCTTAGAGGCTGAAGGGATTCCCACAAGGCTTCTGCCTGAGAAGCCTGGAGCGGGGGAAAGAGCGAGTTACCGGGTCCTGGTACCCGAGCTTAAGAAACATCTCATTGAGGAGATCCTGAGGAAGGTCTAGATGCTGTCTGGAACTGTTTTGTGGGCCATTTTTCTGCTGCTACTGTTTTCATTTGTATTCATATCCCTCGTATTAAGGCCTTTCTTTAACAACCGCCCCAAGCTTAGTGGTTACGTCATCATCGCTTGCCTTGCAACCGCTCTTGGTCTCTCAATCTGGGTATTAGCCGGCTCTGGCCATTCCGATATCGAAAGCACCATAGAGTGGGCAGTAGTCGGGGACTTCACGATCAACCTGGGGTTCCTGGCAGACGACCTCACCAAGATAATGCTCATTGTGGTAACAGGGGTCAGCCTCATGGTGCAAATCTATTCCCAGGGATATATGCATGGCGATCCCGGATACCATCGCTACTTCGCCTTCATGTCTCTGTTCACGGCATCAATGCTGGGGCTTGTGCTGGCATCTAACCTCTTGCTGCTCTACGTGTTCTGGGAAGGGGTTGGCCTCGGTTCTTACCTGCTCATCGGCTTTTGGTTTCACAAGCCCTCGGCAGCAGCCGCTGCCAAGAAGGCTTTCGTCGTCACCCGCTTCGGCGACTTTGGATTCCTGATCGGTATCCTCATTCTCTACTTTACTACAGGCACCTTCAATATAGCTGAACTGAATAGTATGGATCTGGTGACAGTTGTTGGCTTCCCAACCCTCACTCTGGCCATGCTGGGAGTCTTCTCCGGCGCTGTGGGGAAATCTGCGCAGTTCCCGCTGCATACCTGGCTCCCCGACGCCATGGAGGGCCCTACCCCCGTTAGCTCCCTGATCCATGCCGCTACCATGGTTGCCGCCGGCGTGTATCTGGTTGCTCGCACCTTGCCCATGTTTGCCAGCTCTGAGTTCGCAATGATGTTCGTAGCCGTTATCGGGGGGGTTACAGCCATCTTCGCCGCCAGCATGGGCCTGGTGATGAACGACATTAAGAGGGTCCTCGCCTACTCTACCATAAGCCAGCTGGGATATATGATGCTCGGATTGGGCACCGTAGGGGTAGCCATAGCCCAGGGACACTTAGATCATGATCATGGCATCGCGCTGGCGATAGCGGTGGGCATCTTCCACCTGTTCAACCACGCGTTTTTCAAGTGCCTTCTCTTCTTGGGGGCAGGCAGCGTCAATCACGCGACCGGCACTTTCGATATACGGCTAATGGGCGGCTTGCGTAAATACATGCCCTGGACGTTTGCCACCTTTCTCATTGGCGCGCTATCCCTTGCCGGCATCTGGCCGCTCGCTGGTTTCTGGAGTAAGGACGAGATCATCGCCCAGTCATTGGATTACACCTGGCCTCTATTCGTGCTGGCAATGATCACTGTGTTTATGACCGCCTTCTACATGTTCAGGGTAGTATTCATGACCTTCGGTGGGGAATATAGAGGAGGCGAACTGGGGCATGGTGACCATGCTCAGAGCACGCCTCATGAGTCACCTCTGGTGATGCTCTTTCCCATGGTCCTCTTAGCGCTGTTTGGCATTGGCTCGGGGTGGGCGTTCTGGGGCGGCGGCACCTTCGAGTTTCTGACCGAAGGCCACCACCAGCTGCACGGCTTCTTTGAAGTTCTAACTGAACCTTTGGTCTTGATCTCGCTAGCCGTCGGCATAGCAGGAATTATTCTTGCATATGCGATGTACAGCGCCAGGTGGATATCGCCCGAGAGGGTAGGGCAGGCATTTGCCCCGATATATAATCTCTTCTCCCGCAAATACTACTTCGACGAGCTTTATGAGCGGATCTTTGTGGTTCGGGTACTGTACCACGGTCTTTTCCGCGTGATAGAGCTATTCGACACTTATGTCGTGGATGGCACGGTGAATGGTGCAGCTAAGGTCACAGTGGTATCGGGCAGCGTTGTTCGCAGAATACAGACAGGGCAACTTCAATCCTATGGGCTGGCAATAGTATTGGGGGTGCTGATCATCATGGCTGTCGTCGCTGCTGTATATAGCTAGGAATATCGATAGGAGCCGGTAGTTTTGAGTGTAGAGTCTATCTATCCGCTCTCAATAATCCTCTTCCTCCCGGTAGCGGGGGCAATTGTGATCGCCCTGTTCATCAAGGAAGCGAGGGCGGTTAAGCTCACTGCTGCCCTGTTCACCTTTGTTGCCTTCGCGCTCTCGGTGGTATTGTTTGCTGTCTTTGACCGCGGTGGCGGCCTTCAGTTTGAGGAGGGACCGTTCCTGTGGATTGAGTCGATCGGCGCCCAGTATCACCTCGGCGTTGACGGCCTGAGCCTGCCCATGGTGATACTCACCACCTTCTTGGGATTAGTCTCCGTTTTCGTCTCCTGGAAGATCAACGTCAGGACGCGGGAATACTTCATCTGGCTTCTGCTTCTGGAAACCGGCATCCTGGGCGTCTTCTGTTCCCTGGACCTCTTGCTCTTCTTCCTCTTCTGGGAGGTGGAGCTTATCCCCATGTATATGTTGATCTCCATTTGGGGAACTGCACCCCCTCTGGGAAGAAAAGAGTACTCAGCGATGAAGTTCGTAGTCTACACTCTCTTTGGCAGCGCCTTCATGCTCGCTGGCATCCTTACCCTCTACTTCTATACCGAGCCTCATACTTTCAATATGGTGGAGATCGCCAACGGGACGGCGCTGCTAAGGGAAGGTATTCCATTAACAGCGATATTCTTCCTCATTTTTATTGCGTTCGCGATTAAGCTACCCGTGTTCCCACTGCATACCTGGCTTCCCGATGCCCACACTGATGCCCCCACAGCGGTCAGCGTTATCCTGGCCGGTGTACTGCTCAAGATGGGTGGATACGGGATGATCCGGCTTGTAGCTGGCTTCGGCGGTGACGGAGGCCTCGGCAGTGGCCTTGTTCCTCACGTGGCGGAGAATTATGCTCCGCTCCTAGTTGCCTTTGCCGTGGTGAGCGTGCTCTATGGTGCAGCAGCGACTGTGAGACAGACCGATCTAAAGAGGCTGATCGCATACAGTTCGGTTAGCCACATGGGTTTCGTGCTATTGGGGATCTTTGCCCTGAAACATCTCAGTGTCACCGGAGCCGCATTCCAGATGTTTAGCCACGGTCTCATAACTGGCCTTTTGTTCGCCATGGTAGGGCTGGTCTATGATAAGACCCATGAACGCCGGATTCCCTTGCTCGGTGGTCTGGCCAGGCAGATGCCGGTTATCGCTGTGGTTTTCAGCATCGCTGGGCTGGCAGCACTGGGGCTCCCCACTACCATCGGCTTCGTTGCCGAGTTCACGGTGTTTGTTGGCAGCTTCGGCAGCGATGCATTCTCCGGAATTCAAGCTTCGGTAGTGCTAGCGGTGCTGGGGATAGTGGTGGGGGCAGGCTATATTCTGTGGATGCTGGAAAGAGTGTTCTATAGGGAGCCCAAGGAGCAATACGACGGTGTGGGAGATGCTGACAACCTGGAGAAGGCTTACATATTCGCCTTCGTGGTGTTGATAATGCTCTTCGGCGTATATCCCAAATTGCTTCTCGATGTCATCGGTCCTGTATTCGCGGGCCTTAGCTGATTTGGAGATTGTGTGGCAGCAAAGGAGATAATAGTGGCGGTAGGCGCGGTGATAAAGGATGAAAGTGACCGAGTGCTGCTGGTAAAGCACCGACCCGAGAGAGGGGGGTTCTGGCAGGGCAGGTGGATCTGCCCCGGAGGCAAACTGGAGTTGGGCGAGAGGATTGAAGACGGGGTCAGGCGAGAGGTCAGGGAGGAGACCAACCTGGAAATCAGGTTAACTAGCCCTCTGGCTCCCTTCGATCGAATCGTGGAGTCAGAAGGCCAAACAGAGCTGCATGTCATATACATCGACTATATGGCTGAAAAAAGCGAGGGGGATCTCAAACCTGATAGCGATGTTGAGGAAGCACGTTGGGCTACCCGTGAGGACATTCTCAGTATCTGGGAAGAGTTGCACGAGGACACCCAGAGGTTGCTTCAGATAGCGAAAATAGTTTAGGTTGAGGGTGACATAATTGGAATTAGACTTTTGGCCATTAGCTCCTGAATTAAGCCTCTGCGGAATTGCTTTGGTGGTTATTCTGCTCGATCTTTTCATTGAGCAGAAGAAGGTGTTGGCTGGGATCTGCGTGGTTGGCCTGATAATCCCCATCGCTTTCACCATTGCCTTATGGGGGGAGCAGCAGACTTCATTCAGTGGGATGCTGGTGGTGGATGATTTCAGCCTGTTCTTCAAGTTCCTCATACTTGGCATCGCTGCCTTGGTCATACTCTCCTCAGTGGACTATGTGGGCAAGTTTGCCCGTTTCCAGGGCGAATACTATGCCCTGATCCTTCTCTCGGCGGGGGGAATGATGCTGATGGCATCCACTGGAGAGCTCATATCGATATATATAGCTCTGGAGCTCTCAAGCATTTCACTGTATGCCCTGGCCGCTTTCCTTAAGGACCCTAAGTCTAGCGAAGCGGGGCTCAAATATATGATCCT
This sequence comes from Dehalococcoidia bacterium, assembly GCA_030619685.1. The sequence goes on along the minus strand of JAUXAX010000046.1, from coordinate 5,043 downwards.
AGGCGCGATAAGCTCAGCCGTCCTGCTCCTCGGTATGGCCTTTGTCTTCGGGCTCACCGGTACTACCCACCTTGACCAGATCGCAGCCAGTGTAGGTGGGCTAGTCTCTGGGGGGCAGCTTACGGATAGTCCAGCGCTGCTTTTGGGCATAGTCCTCCTGGTTGCCGGCTTCGGATTTAAGATCGCATCCGTGCCTTTCCAGATGTGGGTTCCCGATGTCTACGAGGGAGCGCCAACGCCGATAACCGCTTATTTGTCCGTGGCAAGTAAGGCTGCTGGCTTCGCTGTTATCCTCAGGGTTTTCTATACCGCGTTCGGAGCCGAGACGATAAGTGGAGATTGGGCAATGATCTTCGCTGTGCTCGGGGCTATGTCTATGACCCTCGGTAACGTGGTCGCTATCGCGCAGAGTAATATAAAGCGAATGCTAGGATACTCCAGTATCGCTCATGCCGGCTATATCATGGTAGGACTGGCTGCCATCAGCACTCTGGGCAAGGGGGGAGTGCTCTTCTTCCTGGCCGGCTACGCTCTGGCCAATCTGGGCGCCTTCATTGCCATCATCGCCATTTCCAATAAGATCGGCAGCGACGAAATCACCGACTATTCGGGCATGGCTCGAAGGTCGCCGGTAATCGCCTTTATCCTAGCGTTCTGTCTCATCTCGCTAATAGGAATCCCCCCCACAGTGGGATTCATGGCCAAGTTCTACATCTTCAATGCCGCAATTCAAGAAAACCTGCTGTGGCTGGTAATCATCGCAGTACTCAACTCCGTCGTCGCAGCCTACTACTATCTGAGAGTAGTAAAATTGATGTACGTCGGCGAGCCTGCGTCTGAGGAGGCTATCCCTTCATCCATACCCCTGCGCATCACCCTGGCTATTACTTCGTTGGGCGTCCTCGTCCTCGGCATTTATCCGTGGCTGGTGCTTCGCCTGGCTGAGACGGCGGTCGCCTCGTTTCCGTTGTCGTTTTTGCCTTAGTTAGCTTGCGTCCGATTTGCTCGGAAGTTCAGTCTTGACCTTCTTGCCCCATCCGCGCTAAGATTTCCTTGGGACAAACGCTATGTTAGGCTGCCAGCTAAGCATTCAGATTGAGGAGCCTTTTGCCGGCCTTGTGGCTGAGGATCGGCTAAGGCGAGCAGTGGAACTTACGCTGGTCGCAACTGGTCTAAGTTCAAAAGTGGAGCTCGGTCTGGTCATTGCTGACGACGACACTGTTCGCGAACTCAATCGAAGCTATCGGGGAGTCGATGATACCACCGATGTGCTCGCCTTTGCCCTTTCCCAACCCGGCAGCGATGAGGGCGAGCATTTTGTCCCGCCGCCAGACGAAATTCTCCATCTCGGCGAGATTATTATTTCCTATCCACAAGCGGAAAGACAGGCTGTAGAACATCAGCATCCCCTGGGAAGGGAGCTGGCGCTCCTGGTTATCCACGGAGTATTGCACCTATTGGGGTATGAGCACGAGCGCGCCGAGGCCGAACAAAGAATGAGGGCTATGGAGGCCGGGGTCCTGGAGGCAATCGAAAAAGAATAGATACGTACAATCCGTCCACTCTTCTTTTGATTGAACAACAAGCACCATTGAGATATAATAACGGGCAGAATCAGCAGCTCGTTTAGTCTACTTTTCGTCGTATCGAGATATAAATGGCAGCAGAGGTCTTCTATCGGAAGTGGCGGCCGCAAACTCTGGCCGAGGTAGTGGGACAGGAGCCTGTTACCCGAACACTGGCCAACGCTCTGAAGATGGGACGAGTAGCACACGCCTATCTCTTCTGTGGCCCCAGGGGCACAGGCAAGACCAGCACAGGGAGAATACTGGCTAAGGCAGTCAACTGCCTCAGCGACGAGACGGAGAGGCCGTGCAACTCCTGCAGCATGTGTCAGGCGATCAATGAAGGTCGAGCCCTGGACTTGGTGGAGATCGACGGCGCCTCAAATCGAGGTATCGATGAGATCCGGGACCTCCGCGAGAAGATAAACTTCGCTCCCAACTCAGCCAAATACAAGGTCTACATCATAGATGAAGTGCACATGCTAACTGAGCCCGCGTTCAATGCCTTGCTCAAGACACTGGAGGAGCCGCCACCTCATGCTATTTTCGTGCTAGCAACCACCGAGATACATAAGATACCGCTCACTGTCCTGTCCCGATGTCAGCGGTTTGATTTCCGCCGTCTCGCCCAGGAAGACATGGTTGGCAAGCTGCAGGAGATCTGTGAGTGGGAGGGCATACGTACAGAGCCACAGGCGCTCAACCAAATCGCCAAAGCTGCCACCGGCAGTCTCCGTGATGCAGAGAACTTGCTGGAGCAGCTTGTTCTTCACTATGCTTCGGATTTCGGTCTCGAGCAGGTCAACGAGAAATTGGGCCTCAGCAGCGATGAACGCATTCATCAGCTAGCAGAGCATATTCTGAACAAGGATGTCGCTGCTGGTTTGGCAACCATAAACAGCGTTTCGGTCGATGGAATTGACCTTCGTCAGTTCAACCGGGGACTGGTGGAATATCTGCGAGAGCTACTTATGGTCAAGGCTGGTGCGGAAAAGACCACTGACTTCCCTGATGATGTGGTGCCCGAGATGAAGCAGCTCGTGGCCAGTGTATCCATGGCGGAGCTGTCAAAGGCGATCAAACTCTTCGCCCAGGTTGACTTCCGCACAGAACCGCAGTCCACGCTCTCCCTGGAGCTTGCCCTCGTTGATTGCGCCTTGCCTGTAGAGAGAGAACCTCAGAAAGCTATCTCCGAGGAGAAGGTTGGCGTCACGCGAGCAGTTGACATAAAGCAGCCTCGTCCCGAGAAGACAGCCCAGGAGCAAGACGCTGCCAGGGTCGATATACCGGTAAGCGAAGAGCTTCCAATGGCAAAGGTCGCTGGGGCTGCCGTGCCGCAGTCTCCTCAGGGCATTGAGCAGATTCGCCAACACTGGGATGAGTTCGTCAATGCATGCCGAGGGATGGGCTCCAGCGGGAACCTGGATGCTCTCTTGAGAAAGGCCTGCGAGGCGGTTGCAATCGAGGGCGATACCCTGGTCCTTGGTTTCTACGCGGATTTTCACCGGGGTAAGATCGAGGATCCCAAGTATCGTCATCTCGTGGAGAAGAAGCTACAAGAGGTATTCGGAGTTCCTTACCATGTACGTTGCGTCCTTACTTCTAGGAACAGGGGAACCAAGACACAACAGCAAGCACGCAATCCTGTGGTGGATGCAGCCCTGAAAATGGGAGCCAGGATTATCGAAGAGGAGCAGGAAGATGATGAACAGAGCGATTCTGCGCAAGGCGCAGCAGATGCAGGCGAAACTGGCCAAGGCCCATGAGGAGTTGGAGAAGGCTACTGTGGAGGCTAGTTCTGGCGGTGGTGCAGTCACCGTCGTTGTCAGCGGGCAGCAGAAGCTATGCTCCATCAAAATATCACCTGAGGCAATCGATCCTGATGATGCTGAGATGCTTGAAGACCTGGTACTGGCTGCTGTCAATGAGGGAATGGAGAAAGCTAGAGAGCTCGCCGCCAGCCAGCTTAGTGCTATAACCGGAGGTCTTAATATTCCGGGCCTACTTTAAGCTTTCTTCTCAACTCCACAACACGGTATTTCCTCCAAATTTGAAATCTAGAAAGGGTTTCTGGGTTTGAGAATCGGTTTTGTGCCGGCTGCTGAGCCAGTCTCTCGATTGATCGAAGAGCTGGGTAAGCTCCCTGGAATCGGGCCAAAGAGCGCAGCACGTCTTGCTTATTACCTGCTACGCATGCCCGAAGCCGAGGCACGAGCTCTAGCTGAGGCAATAATCGCAGTCAAGGATAAGACCGTCCTGTGCTCTCTGTGCCAGAACGTCACCGAATCCGATCCTTGTAGCCTCTGTAGCAGTGAGGAACGAGACCACAGCATCATCTGTGTCGTCATGGAGCCTCTGGACATCCTTGCCCTGGAACGCACCGGCCGATACAAGGGACTATATCACGTGCTCCATGGCGTGCTTTCTCCTATGGACGGTATCGGCCCCGAAGATCTAAAGATAAAGGAGCTTCTGGAGCGAATTAAGGCAGGCTCGGTGAAGGAGGTTATCCTAGCTACCAACCCTAACCTCGAGGGAGAAGCAACAGCAATGTACATCCAGAAGCTACTTTCGCCCCTGGGACCTCGGCTCACCAGGCTTGGCCGTGGGCTACCCGTGGGCGGCGACCTGGAGTATGCTGATGAAGTCACCCTTACCTATGCTCTTGAGAGCAGGCAAGAGATGTGAAGAGGATAAGACCATCATTTCAATTGTAAGCAGTTGCGAAGCCAAATTGTAGCGGACGGAGGGCGAAAGTGCTTGAAATCACAACCCTAGACAATTTCAGGCAAATAGTCAAAGGTGGGCACGGCTATATAATCATCACTGATATCGCGAGTCCCAACAAGATACACAAACTCAAACCACTCTGCCCGTGGGTAACGGAGGAGAATTTTAAGACCAAGGTAATTGAGAACAAGTGCAGAAACGGCCATTACTTTTGGGCTGGCGATCTTGAATCTCCAAAAAACGAGTGCAAAGCGTCAGGGTGTGGTTGGTGCAGGCCTGAGAGCCAGTACGGGGATTTGAAATCATAATTAAGGCTAGTTTCGCAAGTGCCTATTATTGTAGAAACCAATAGACCAAACAAGGGCAAACACAAGGGCAGGTGAACCACATGACATTTATTAAGAGAACAAAATCTATTTGCCCCGAAGACCTAAGAATCCTGGATGCCGAACTATGGGAAAGCGATGGCCAGGTCATAATGAGGAAGAGTTGCCCTGACCACGGAAGCTTCGAGGATGTTTATTGGAGCGACTACGAAGAATATGTGAGAGCCGAGAAATTCAGGGGCCACGGCACCGGCCTGCACCAACCGAGAGAATCGAAGCTTGGTTGCCCCCTCGACTGCGGCCTGTGCCAGAACCACCAGACGCACACGATTCTGCTGATCATGGAGCTAACCAATAGATGTAATCTACGATGCCCGGTATGTTTCGCTCAGGCTGGTGCACAGGATGGTGCCAATGATCTA
>JAUXAX010000019.1 GCA_030619685.1 Dehalococcoidia bacterium | reverse complement strand
GAGCTCGCTCCGGTCCGGCTAACGATTTATCTATTGCTTGTACTTGCAGTATGTCCTCTTCAGTCATCCGCCGAATCTTGATTTCCCTCTCATCTCCTGCCACGCCTAACCTCCCACGCTTCCATTCACAGCATCCTCTCCTTAGTTATACAGCCATCCAGCGGCATTTGCAATAGGGCATAGGTGCAGTCATCCTCACACAAACTCAGCCATAATATAAGTAGAACAGGATAAAGATAAGAAATAGTTCCAGGCGGGAGGAAGATTAGAAGAACCTACGTTGAATCGTGCCAGGATGCTCAGGATTTCAGAGCGGACTCGCCTATGTCTATCCACCCTTGTCGCAATGCCAGCACCACAGCGTGTGTGCGGTCATTTGCATCGAGCTTATCCAGAATAGAGGTGATGTGATTCTTGATAGTCTGCTCGCTGATGCCGAGGACATGCGCGATCTGCTTATTGGAATAACCCTCCGCCACATACTTAAGGGTTTCCGTCTCCCTTGGAGTAAGAGGCGTGGCCAGGGTTTCCATAGCCTTGCCCATCAACGAGAGATCCTGAAACTGTCGCAATACCTGCTCAGCAACCCTCGGCCTGCCCAGAAGGGTTTCGTTTATGGGCCGCTCACCTCTTTTAATCCTTTTAATAGCGCCAGCTAGCTCCTCTGCCGAGATCTCCTTGCTCAAGTACGCCGCTGCCCCTGATCTGATAGCCTGGAAGAGCTGGTCATCATCCCAGCAGGAGGTTAGAGCTATGACTGCTGCTCCAGGGCAACGGGTAGTGATCTGGCGGCCAATGTCAAGACCGCGAAGCAACGGGAGGTCGACATCCAGCAACACCACATTGGGTGCAAAGGCCTCGACTAAAGTCAAAGCCTCACTGGTAGGTGCGCAGTCTCCTACAACGCTTATACCCTCGTCGGCGGAGAGAGCCTGCTGCACTCCCTGCCGATAGAGTGTCTGCCTGTCAACTATGAAAACAGTGATCTTTTCCACTGTAATACCCCCTAAGGCCTAGGTAACCTGAAAATAGCATAAGATGCGCCGTCTGTCCATAGTACTTTCTTCCTACTTCTTACCAGTACCTCACTTAACCTACCGCCTTCAAAGGCGACCGCATCTATATAACATAAAATCCGACTTTTGTAAACCCCCTGCACACACTTTTCCAGTGTGTAGCTTCAAAAAGTCCGTATTTAGATTGGCTTTCTTATGTTTAGAAAAGCAGGGTGGGTGAAATGAAATGCAACCCACCTTCTAGATGCCGTTCGTGGTGAGCCCTTCGGCTCCGCTCAGGACAGGCTTGTCGAACCATGAACGGCCCTTCGACGTGCTCAGGGCGAGCGGAAGAACGAGCGGTGGGTTTCGCTAAACTATACACCCACCCTACTACTGCCGCCTATCCCCCTTCCCCGTAACCCCTCGTATCATAATACATTCAAGCTTGCTTCGGCACCATGTTACCGCGCAATGACGCTAATGTGAAAGGAGCCCCCTACAGGGGGCTCCTTTCTCCAATGTTTCTGACTTAGTACTTAGGATTAAACCCTTGTCTCGGCTAAGCGCCGATCACGGATACGAGCCTTGGAAGCCGCTATACCAGGGAGTACCACCAGTCGGGGCATAGGCGCCGTAGACCGTGCCGTTCTTGCCCACTACCCAGCAGTAGCTGCCAGCAACGCCACCGTTCCGCGTCGTGTCACCAGGCATAGCCGACTTCGGAATCTCCTGCAGGTAGAGGCCGTTCTCGGTGGCGAGCACGGATACATCCGCACGCGCAGTGACTCCATCCGTGGAGTCGAAGTCACCGGGAGCATGGACCAGCAATCCCATCCAGATAGCGTGGTTCGCTATGTCGGTGTCGGTTGCTGCGGTCGTGCCATCGGCTTTGGTTATGCGGTAGTTGTTCACGTTATCGGTGTCGTATACAGTCGTGCTGAGACGCAGGATATGGCTTCCAGTAACTGCTATCGCCGTGGGATAGTAGTGTCCTGGGTCCTCAGTCGTGCCATTGGCACCCCACACATTGTCGGTATAGGCGGTCGGATCATTATTATCGACGTCGTTCCAGCCCGAGTGCACATCAGCATAGAAGGTAGATGTCGCAAGCTGGATGACCTCCTCATCGGTCTCGTAGGCCTGGGCGCCTCCTCTGCCCATCAAGCCGATTACGTTGGGGATAACCACCGCAGCCAGCACTCCCAGAATGGCGATCACGATCAGCAGCTCGACCAAGGTGAAACCTTTCTTTCCTCTCTTAAAACCTTTCATTACTCACCTCCTTTCTATTGTTTTTAGCAGCTTTTGATGTCATTTTCACGCTCTTGTCATTTCTCCTTTCACCACATGTCTTTTCACCTTAAAAGCTACCATATGCGAGTATTTGTGTCTATAGGAGTATTGGCTAAACTCTGTGATACTTTAGTACCCCTCTAGTACTCCTCGGGGTCCATATCCACCGACACCGTCCCGCGGCTGTCAATGAGCCACACCCCTTCATCGTGGTGCTTGGGAAGCTTCTCGATGTAGTCCGGATAGAAAGCCAAGGGCTTTCCCCCCTGGGTGAAACTGGCGTCGAAGTCTATCGGGGCCGACGCGCCGGGTGGCGGCAGGCTGCCGTCGGCGGTGGGCGCGCTGAGCGAATCAATCATGTACGTATTGAGTGCGCTCTGCACTGACTGCAGGTCCGCTTGCAACCCCGTCTCGCGGGCCTTGCTGAAAAACCCGGTAACCATAAGAATAACCACAGCTACCAGGATCGCGATTATCAGCATCGCGATTGACAGCTCCAGCAGGCTATAGCCGCCCTCTCTGCCTTTTTTGGTTGTCATCTTCACCATTTGATCCAACTCTCAATCGTCATCCGTTATTCGGTTGCACCGATACCACTCGCGACTATCGGCAAGCTCGATTCACTTGCATAGCTTTACAACGGCGAGGCCAAAGCCGTCAAGCTCGATTGATACCAGTCTATGATGTTCTCACCCCAAATCACTGAGACCATCGCGCCCATCGCCAGGAATGGCCCAAAGGGTATAGGGTCCTTTCTTCTTGCCAGCCGTGATACCAGCAGAATCGCGGCCACAAGCCCGCCGGCTATGATACCCACCAGCAGCGCAACCAGCACCAGTGGGAAACCACTCACCAGCCCAATGAGAGCGGCGAGCTTGACATCGCCCGCACCCATCCCACCGCGCGAAATCAGATATGGCAGCATCATCAGACCAAATCCTATCGCCCCCCCCAACAGTGAGCTGACAACAAACCCAGGCCCCACCTCGGGCCAGAACTCCTTGAACCCGGCCCAGAAAAACGCGAAGACAAAGGCAAGTACCACCGCCGGCAAGACTACAGCGTTGAGAATCAGCCCCTGCTCCAGGTCGACGACGAATATGAGCAGGAGAAGGCTGGCATAGATCAGAGCAATGGCAAGCTCAAGGTTGAGCCCGTAATGCCACGCCAGCAATGCGAAAATGACGCCGGTCGCAAACTCCAGAATAGGCAGTCGAATGGGGATTCTAGCGTCACAATAGCGACAGCGACCTCGCAGCCACAGATAGCTGAACACGGGCACCAGGTCAATTGCCTTAAGGCTTCGATTGCAGTTGTCGCAACGCGAACCGGGACTGGTGATAGACTCGCCACGTGGGAGGCGGTCGCTGCACAAATTGAGGAAACTGCCTACTGACAGGCCAAGGAGAGCAAAGCCAACCGATATTAAAGCTACCATCACCTCATTTCAATTGCAAATGGCAAAATCTGACTGACTCAACCCAAATCCTACTGAGACTATTAAAGGGTCACTACCTATATCTACCATTTGTCTCTGAGCATCAGTCCCACGTTGGGCAGGAACTGCGCCAGAGGAAAATTGGGCGGATATTCCCCCGGGGGCTCAACACTAACTACTTCGCGCCCGGTTGCCTGCGTTATTTCCGTGGCCAGTTTGGGGTCAAGAGCAAGTTCACCGCTGAGGTAAACGGCAGCCTCGGGGTCGAGTTGAGACTCACGATAGGTACGATTGTAATAATCGACGGTGAACGGAAGCTCACGCAGGAGATCCTGGGAAGCCACCTCAGGAGTAGGCTTGGCATCTTTCACCGGAATGCTGCGAAACAGGCCGGGGAAGAACTTGTCTACAATGACCACTTCGATGTTATCTAACTCACCGTGCACGATGATACCACTCTTGCAGTTTACAGCACGGACCAACGCGAAAGGTTTGAGCTCTATGCCTCTTATAGTCACCCCCGCAGCACGACAGGCCTCCACTACACCAACAATGTTGCTCCGGGGTACAGCGAGAGCATAAACCTGCTTCTTCTGCACCTCTTCTCCATGCAATTCTTGCCAGTAAACGAAATCGACATCCAGGGAACTGGGCATCGTCCTCTTTATCTCCCGGTTAACGATTTCCTTCACATTCCCTTTCTTAACTCCCGGCAGGGTGAGCGTCTGCGTTGCACTTCCGGTGCTGGGCACCGCGCAAACCACCCCACTGTTGGGAATAACATTTTCCTTGATCGCCTCTGCCATAACGCTGCCCACTCCTTCGGGCACAGAGATCAACCCCTCTTTCACCAACTTGGAACTGAGGGGAACACTATACCAGCTCTCGATCTTTCTCCCCGAGAAAATGAGCATTCTCAAAGTCATGCTTTCAACAGTAAAAGCCATTCCGCGACGATCGAACAACCTCATGGTTCTCTGCCCCCCTCTATTACTGGGTGATAACGACTATAGTGAACTTGCTCTGCCAGCTTTGCCCCGAACCGCTCAAACTCACATCCTCGATCCTAATGCCGGTGAAAGGGCCCCCCTCTATGTACGTGAGGAACGAGCTGATCTTCGACAAAGTCCCTGTTACAGTTACCTGCGTCTTATAGGTCGAATATGCCCTCCCTCCGATCGTCTCGCTACCAGCACTGGCACTAGGCTTGACCTCAGTGATGATAACCCCCAACCGGGGCGCTCCATTTGCCATGTACAACATCAAATCAACGATGGGCAACTCCGATGGGAATTGGGGCTTGGCGGATAGTTGGTCCTTCTGCGCCTGCAACGCATCCAAGTCGTACTGAGCACGAGCAAGCCTCAGGTTAGTATCGACAAGCTTCCAATTATCCTCCAGCTTCCCCTGGTCGCCCTCAGCCGACTGCCACTGGAGGAAAAAAAAGATATTGACAACTAGAAGGAGGACAACCACCGCAATGACGGCGACGAGACGGATATTCTGTCTCAGCAACTCTATCATCTCCCACCCCCAGGCGCGACTTTGACAGTTAGCGAAAAAGCCGCGGATTTGAGTGTCGCCCACCCGGCGAGAGTGAACTTCGTGTCCCCGTCCAGGGCGCGGCCATAGCTGGCTGCTCCGCTGAAACTTGAGGACGTACCTCCTGCTGTGCCCTGTATTTCAAGGGTATTTCCTTTCTGAGTAAGTCCACTCAGTACCACTCCACTCGGCTTATGAGACTGCACCCTTGCCAGAGCATCTCCCCAGGTTATCTTCGAGGCCACGAAGGATTCGTAACTCCTCGTCACTGTCTTCAGCGTGCTGATTGAGTTCGTCAGCCCCTGAGCGTCCCTGGTGATAGTATCAATCTGCTGGTTGACCGCGGCTATATTCTTCTCTAGATCCGCTATCTCGGCTTTCGCATTGCTCTTTGCCTGGTAGAGGAGATAACAACCGACAGCCAGGGCCAGGATGAGCACTATCACCAACAAGGTCCTCGTCTCTACAGGAGCTCGGGGACGGAACTCTTCGGGGAGTAGATTGATTTCAACGTTCATTATAGCTATTCTCCTCCGAACTCATATTCTTATAAGATACTAGAGCGTTTGGAAACGGGTTTCAACCCCCCAAATCCCTCACTCTCAGGGGGCTTTTAGTACTAGGGGGCGCCACCGTAAAAAAATCGAGCTCCAGACAGGAGTATGCACCCTGAATCTTGCTTCGGTTTCCATGTCGCAACCACCCGCCGTTGTGCCAAGATCTCAAGGGTCTCCGTCAGCTCGATCCTATCACGTCTCCCGTTCCTGCCTTCCTCCAAGGGCAGCACCTATGCTCACTCGTTGGCTAGCCACGAATAATGTAGGCCCTGATGTCTGGTAAAAGATCACCCTTGGGGAAGTTCAGGTCGTCGATCGAATACTCGCGCCACCAGATAGTACTGTCTGGCTGAGAGGTAATCTCAATCAACCCCGCCATAGCGCCATAGAAATCGCCGCCAGGTTGTGCCTGAAGCTCACCGCTGATAGACATGATGAACACGAAATCATTAGGCCCGCTCTGCACATGTGGGGAAAAGAAAATGTCTCCCAGGGCAATTATGGCTCCTGATCCAGTGATGGTGCATTTTCTGCCTATGTCAATCATCTGTTCACTAAAAATAGTCTGACTGTTGAGATCCAGGACAAAGTCCTGGTTTGTTTTGCCGATATCCAGGTTGCCTGTCACATAGAAAGTGCCCATAAGCGTCAGCGTTGGTGTAGAACTGCTGGAATAGATGTCCAGTGATCCCTCTTTATACAATGGGCCGATAGTCTCGTCTTGCTGGAGGTCTATCTGTCCCTCTTCATAGGGGTCATCAGTTGGCACATCCCCGAGGTAGAAATCGATTAGGTCGCCCTCGTCTGGCCAGCTTGCTACTCCCTTAGTTGCATTACCCTCGATTTCACCCTTGTTGTCCAGCTCGCCATTATATGTGATGTCGCCGTAGACCTCAACACCCGATCTGAGGATTACGTCACCGTAACTGCTTAAGGCGCTATCAAGGAGGTATTGGTAGTTCAATGCCGCGACCCACGACTCTATTGTGACGTTGGCGCCAGTGTAGCTGGTGGCCGTGGAGACAATCCTGTAGATGTCCCCGGCATCTTTGTAGACCTCGACAGCTACATCGTACCCGTTCACGTCCGATATGTTGCTGACCCACGGGGGATCTTCCGGGCTTTGCGGCAGGCCGGTCGAGTTCCCTGTTATCCTGTAGTATCCCTCCTCTATGCCTGTATCGGCGGCATAGACCTGGAGCATCCTTTCTTCACGTATCTGGGCCGTGCGGCCAGCGCTGAAGATGAACCCCAGCAGCGGCGGCATAACCAGTAAGGCCAGCATCAGCGCGATCGTGACATAGACCAGGACTTGTCCCGCTTCGCTTTTCCTAAGATTTGAACTCTTCATCATTCCTCATCCCCTAGCTGACAGGGCACTCCGGACCGGTATAGTGACTGTCCACGTCTTGTGGGAACCAGTCAACCACGGCTCTGGGATATATCTCGTATGTGCTGCTTGCCTCACTGCGGTCAGCCCTGGCAGCCACCTCAACCACCAGTGACTTCATAATGTCATACTCCACATCATAGACCATCCTGCAAACTCTCGTTCCTTCACCCTCAGCGTCGGACCACGGGACCAAGTGCTCCGCAACCAAAGACGTCGCGCTGCTTACTAGGTCAACTCCCTCATAGACATCGCGTGTTCGCATAAGCCGCCAGAGGTCCCCATCCTCTATATCCTCAACGTAGTACGTAATCGTTTCGCTCTGAGAGCCGTCCCACTCCTGCCATATTATGGTGAGCGGAAACCCATGGGAGGCACCGATCTCGATGGTTTGAGCCTGAACAACATCCTCACTGATCCAGAAGCCGACGTACTGCACCTGGAGTGTGGCCATCGTCTTGTCCCTGTTGTCATCAGCCACAGTAATCGTGTAACGCAAAAACACCAGGCTGCCAAGCACAATGAGCGCGCTGATGGCAACGGCGACCATCAACTCCACCAGGGTAAAACCTGCCTGGCCTCTCCTCTTCTGCTTCCCGCAAACCATAGCGTCCACCATATCCCTCAGCGAGCCAATACGTCCAGCCGGTCAACCTTATAGTTCGTGGTTTCCAACACCAACCTATCTACATGATAAATACTGACCGTTATCTCCTGAATGCCGTCATCTTGCCCCAGGGCGAGAGGGGCCTTAGTTACCTGATCAATAGGCTGCGCAACGATATCAATGTCGTAGGTCTCGTCGGGTTTGGGCACCTCTGCATATTGGGGCAACGGATACGTCTCATTGCCAGGTATGTACGATGCGACTTTGATATACTCCATCTGGTTCCGGGTCAGGCTCTCCGCGACTCTCTGCTCGGTCCATGAGAACTGAGACTTTGTGATCAGAATGAGGACAGGGGGAATAGATGCCGTTATCAGCGCCAGAACGATAATGGCGATTACCACCTCGACAAATGTAGCCCCGCTTGAGTTCCTGAACAGCGCTTTTCGGCAAACTTGGCCTGTACGCTTCAACATTTGCTGCCACCCCTGTCTCGCTCTTTTCCCCAATACTAATCCGGCAGCACGTCCACCATCGAATAGATAGAGCTGTATAACGTTACCGCAATTAGCCCAATTATCAGTCCCACCATGATGGTGAGTGCTGGCGTCAGCGTCCCTGTAACCTGAGAGATGGCTCTCTCCGCCTCCTCCTCGTAGAAATCGGAAACCTTAGTCAACTGTGTCTCCAGGATTCCCGCCTCCTCACCTACCCCTACCATCTCGGGCAGCAGCCCAGGGAAAATGGCATCCGCAGCTATTGCCTGGGAGAAGAGTTGCCCATCACCCACCCTAGAGCGAATGCCAGCCACGGCCTCAGCTATCACGCTATTATCGGTTGTTTCCGAGGTCAGTTTCAAAGCATCAAACAGGGACACGCCAGCCCCCACCAGCATGCTTATATTGCGGCAGAACCTGGATAACCCCGACTTCAGCACAGCCGGCCCAATCACGGGAATCTTGAGCATGACTATGTCCTTCCTTCGCTTCCCTGCTGGCGTCCTGAGATAGAACAAACCTCCGACACCGATCACCGCCACGCCTAGAATAATGTACAAGAAACTAGCCTGGAAGAAGTCGCTCACCGCTATTAACCCTCGGGTCATCGGTGGCAAGTCACTCCCGAATTCATTGAACATAGATGTCAGCGCAGGAACCACCTTCGCCATCATCACAAATATAGCGCAAACTGCAAGCACCAGAACAAATGTTGGGTAAGCCAGGCTGCGCTTCACCTTGGCCGTAGTAGTCTCGTCCCTCTCCATGTGAGTAGCGGTGTCCCTCAATACCTGAGCCAAGTTGCCCACTTCCTCACCCGTCCTCAGCAAGTAAACGTAAAAGGCGGGGAAAGCGGAAGGATGTTTGCCGCAGGCCTCTGAGAGGCGGCTCCCCTTTTCAAGGTCAGTTATCACTTCCCTCAGCACAGCTCTCAAAGCTCGTTTTCCAAAGCGACTTTGTATCGTCAACGCTCTCAAGATGGGTATGCCGGCCTCGAGGAGGCTAGCCAGGTTTCTGCTGAACTGTATTACATCGTGCCGCTTCACCCCAAAGACTGTGGGCAATGCCTCGTGTAGCGCGGGCAGCTTAAGATGCTTCTTCAACTGGATGATTATGAGCCCAGAGTCCCACAGTAGCTGCTCCGCATTGCCCTCCGACTCAGCGACCAAGACCCCGCTGACTGGACTTCCATCGCCTGTGGATGCAGTGTATCTGAACTCCATTGCCACACCCCCTATGAGTTTATACTAACGGGACATCCTACCAAATGTCCATAGTACTCCTGGCTTACTTTGGTACTTTGGGAGTACTCCAAGCATAACAGCTCAGTTAAATAGTAAGCGTTCACCCATTCCCTATCTCACACTGACCCTGAACGAAGTGAAGAGGAACGGTCCCCCAGATTCTTCGGTCGCGGAGCCCGTCCTGAGCGCGAGATTCCTCGCCTTCGGCTCAGAATGACACCAGGGTGAAGGATTACGTTAATGTTAAATGGCAGCGCCACTGGTGAAGAGCGTAACTGCTGACGATTAAAGGCAAACTAGAGGATAGTGAACACATTGCGCAGTATTTCTCCAGGAGTGGTCGTCCCGTCCTTGACTTTTTGCATGCCATCATGACGCATTGGGATCATGCCCTCTCTAATCGCCTCCTCTTTGAGTTCGCTGGCAGATGCGTTCCTCATTACCATTTTTCTCATGTCATCGGTAAGGGCGAGCAATTCGTACGCCCCCACTCGCCCCAGGAAGCCGCTGCGTGAGCAGAAGTTGCACCCTCGGCCAACCGAGAATTTGTCCGCAGCCTCACCCATCTCCGCTTCGTAAGCTGCAGCTTCAGAGGGGGAGACTTCAGCCATTTGGCGGCAATAGGGACAGACCCGCCTCACCAATCGCTGGGAAACGCTACCAATCACCGCCGAGGTGACCAGGAAAGGCTCTACACCCATATCAATCAAGCGAACCATGGCACTCACAGCGTCGTTAGCATGGATTGAGCTCAGCACTAGATGTCCTGTGATTGCCGCCTGAACCGCAGTAGCAGCAGTCTCAGCATCCCTTATCTCACCTACGAGGATGATATCAGGGTCGAGGCGCATGATTGCTCGCAACCCAACGGGGAAAGTGATACCAGCCTGCCGATTTACCTGAATCTGGTTAATACCCTTGAAGCTATACTCGATCGGGTCTTCAATGGTCATTATATTACGCTGCTTAGCATCAAGCCGCTGCAAGGCGGCGTACAAGGTGGTAGTCTTGCCTGAACCTGTAGGGCCATTTACCAGAATCATCCCGAACGGCGACCCCAATAGCTTCTCAAATGGTTGCATAAGCGAGGGGCTCATCCCCAAGTCCGGCAGTTTTATCAGCAGCATGGATTTGTCCAAAACCCTCAACACCGCCATCTCCCCATGCCCCCCCTCAACGGTGGCTACTCGAAAATCAACTTTCTTGTTGGCTACATTTGCGCTGAACTGGCCATCTTGGGGACGGCGCCGCTCAGCAATATTCAGGTTAGCCATCACCTTGATCCTGGTGAGGATGGCAGTGTGAACCCCCAGCGGTAGACGAACCGCATCATGCAGCACGCCATCGATCCTATTTCGCACAAGAAGACAATCCTCTTGCGGCTCAATGTGAATATCCGAGGCTCGATCCCGTACTGCCTGCGTAAGCATCATGTCTACCGCCTGCACAATAGGAGCTTGCCTAAGTGCATCGATCTCTGAGACCTCTGCCCCTTCCGTCTCTAAATCCAGGTTGAGCCCTGTTATCTGGCTGACTTGCTGCTGAATCTGCGCGGAAAGCGTATAGTTGGCATCTATGGCGTCATCGAGACTCATACCAACGGGAATAACTGTCTCAATCCTTTTTCGGGTCAAGGTAGAGATGCTATTCACAGTGCGAAAATCATGCGGTTCATTTGTAGCTATGGTCAGAGTATCATCATCTACTGAAATCGGTAGGATGTGATGATCCCTGGCCACTTGCTCAGACACCAAGGCTATAGCTTCAGGCTGGATCTCCAACTGAGCCAGGTTTACCACGGGTACACCATACTTCAAGCTGAGAATGGAGCCCAACACCTCGGAGTCTACCAGCCCCTGCTCCACGAGCACCTCGCTCAACCTTCTGTTAGTTTGACCAGCAATCCCCTCGGCAGCCTTTAGATCCGAATCGCTAATGAAAGACCCTTTCACCAGCGCCATGCCTAGGTCCCCGTTCTCCTGCGAGGAATTCCAATCTGCCATCTCTCTTTCTCCTGCACTACGTACACCAACGCTTTTTTCCCCGCCCCATCCCGTGAGCTAAAACTTCGATAGACCAGCAGAGATGACGCTTCGCCAGCCAATCAAGTTAGGCCCTGGTAAGGGCGAAAAAAAGCACAGGTGCTAGTCTCCAATTCTATTGCCAACAAATCGGGAGTATTGCTGAGCGCTCCCTAAAAGTGTCGTACCGCGTTAAGTGAAGGACTGGTGCCCTTTCCCTCAGGTTCCACCTTTTGCCGCCGCCGGGAAAGGTAGAGAGCCAAGTCCTTCTCTATCTGCTCCGGCCTTTGCCCCCGGAGCACAGCTTCTTCGACGTTGATAATCTTGCTTCTTACCGCCTCTTCAAGAGCATGGTCAAGGGTTTGCATGCCTTGTTGGGTGCTGGTCTCAATCACTGTGGCAATCTGGTGAACTTTCTTCTCCCGAATGAGATTTCGAATTGCATAGTTCACCAACATTATCTCGAATACTGGAACCCTCCCCTTACCGTCAGCACGCGGCACCAGAATTTGCGACAGTACCGCCTCTAGCACCAACGCCAACTGTACTCTGACTTGCTCGTGCTGCGATGAAGGGAACTCGCTTATGAGGCGATCAATAACATTAGTAGCACCCAGGGTATGTGCTGTGGCCAGCACCAGGTGACCCGTCTCGGCGGCATTTATGGCTGCAGCCGTAGTAGCCACATCACGCATCTCTCCAACGAGGATGACATCGGCATTCTGCCGCAGCGCATGCCTCATCGCGGAGGCAAATGATGTAGTGTCGTCCCCCAGGTCCCGCTGGACTATGAGACACTTCTTATTAGTGTGTAGATATTCAATGGGATCCTCAACCGTGACAACCTTTCTGCTCACCTTTTCATTGAGGTGATCAATCATCGCAGCCTGAGTGGTTGACTTGCCGCTGCTTGTGGGGCCGGTAACCAAAACCAACCCTTTTCGCTTAAGGATCAAGGTCTTACAGATGTCAGGAAGGCCCAACTCATCAATAGTAGGAACGCTAACAGGCAAACAACGGACGGAAAGTGCAATACTACCCCGCTGCATAGAAGCATTGACCCTGAAACGGCCCACTCCAGAGATGCTATAGGCAAAGTCAAGCTCCAACTCGCTATAGAAAACCTCCCGCTGCTTCTCCGATGTGATAGACTCAAAGGCTTCCCTGATTGCCAAAGGAGTCATCGGTTCGTCTCCCACAGGCACGAGCTCATGGGAGACGCGGAGCACAGGAGAAGCTGGCACCACAAGGTGAACGTCAGAGGCCCCCCAGTCCATAGCTAGCCTAAGAAGTTGATCGATGTCCACTGATCACCCCAGTTTATGAGTTTCCACTGGGCTTTGCTTGGCCTTCGCCTCTTTCGACAGCTGGCCTTCTTTTTGGGCAACGAAGGATCTTACAATCTCGGGGTCGAATTGAGTGCCGGTGCAGCGCTCTACTTCTTCAATAGCCTGCTCAGGAGACATTTTGCCCTCACGGTAAGGACGTAACGATGTCATAGCATCATAGGCATCGGCTACAGCCAGGATTCGAGCGTCGAGGGGAATATTTTCGCCCTTCAGCCCTGCGGGATAGCCAGTGCCATCCCAGTGTTCATGATGATACTGGATGGCAGCCAGACATCCGCTTAAGCCCCCGACGTGCTTCAGTATCGCTACCCCCAGTCTAGGATGCGCGCGTATCGACTCCCAGTCATCAGCACTCAAAGCGTTTGTCTTCAGAAGTACCCCATCAGAGACGCCAATCTTGCCAATGTCGTGCAGCAACGCGGCCGCTCGGATTGTGGCTATCCGCTCTTCTGAGTAGCTAAGCGCCTCGGCAATCTCCGTCGCATATTTACTAACCTTCTTCGAATGGCCGTAGGTATAATGGTCCTTGGCATCAACCGTAGCGGCCAGGGCATATATCGTACTCAGTACCCCCGTCTCTCCCTCTGCCTTAACCCCTATTCCTACTGCGCGCGACTGAGCTACCTCGGGGGCCAAGGATACTCGATTCCTCCCTCCTTGCTTGCTATGATATAAGGCTGCATCAGCCGCCTGGAGAAGCTCTTCCCGCATAACCCCGTCAGTGGGCCACGAAGCTATACCCATACTACAAGTCAATGCAACCGCTTTGGAGTCCATTTCGCTTTCGATCCTCTTGCGTATCCTCTCCGCCACAGTGTGGGCGTCGTCAAGAGATGCCTGTGGCAGAATAATGGTAAACTCGTCCCCGCCGTAGCGGAAGGCCATATCTATGCTCCTGGTCGTGCCCCTTATGTACTCCCCTATTTCCCTGAGGATATCATCGCCCGCCAGATGACCATAGACATCGTTATACATCTTGAAAAGGTCCATGTCCAAAAAGAGCAAGGAGAATATGTCACCAAAACGAGAACCTCTGGAGATCTCCTCGTCAAGGCGCTCGTGGAAATAGCGGTGATTATATAATCCCGTCAACTCATCGATATGAGCCCTCTCCCTAGCTTGAGCGTAAAGCTGAGCATTCTCTATAGCCACTGCAGCTTCATGGACCAGCGTGGTGACCAGATCTATATCATCGCTGGAGTACAAACCGCCCGACTCCTTTTTGCTCAGCGCCAGAATTCCGACCAGCTTGCCCTTGCTCTTCATCGGCACAAGCAGCTCTATTTCCACGCCTTCAATGATATTCCTTTCCACCTCCCACAGCCCCTTAAACTCCGGCGCTACATCTATGAGCTCACGAGAGAGAGGCTTATCGTTTTGGGAAAACCAGCTCACAATCGGGCTGTCCTTGCTCAGCTTTATCGGCATAGCCGGCTCTCCCTCAACCAGACGCTCCGCGAACTGCGAGCCGAAATCATCATCGTCGGGGAGCAAAAGGCTCGCTTGGGTGGCATTCACCGCCTTTGCCATCGGTTTCAACATCGCCTCTGCCAACTCGTCCAGGTCAAGAACATTGCTCATTCTTTGAGCGAAACTGAGCACCATCTGCCGATACTCATAGGTCTCCCTGTAGAAGAGCCTGTCTACAAGTCTCTGAATGAACGTCCTCAGCGGGTTAAATAGCCAGGCCATAACAAATGCTATCACGAACATAGCCACAAGACTGGCAGAACTGAACCAGCTCTGGACGAAGTAGTGCGTACTCCACAGCCCGAGCAGGAAAAGGGCCGTGATGAAAATGCTTATGGACGAGTATACCAAGCTTTTTCTGAAAACGAGCTTAATATCGAGTAGCCTATACTTAGTGATGGCGTAGGAAATCAGCAGAGCATTGCCCAGGTGACCTATATGCTCTATGGGATATTTCGGCAGTGGGGGGATGGCAGTCCTGATGCCAAAGGCCATCAACAGACCCAGTCCACCCAATAAATAGATAATCTTGTTTCGACTCAAGGGATCGGTCAAGACTTTATACCTGCGAATCAGAAGCGATACCGATAATAGGAAAAAGACAGAACTCAGGGTAGCGAGTAGATACTGAGATGCGCCATAGTTGATATCAAGCGTTCCATTTGATACTGAGACACTCTCGGGGATGTAGCCTAGAGCAGCCAGGGGAATCAAAACGAATGCAACCGACCCATACCCGAGCTTCACCGCCAAACCACCAGCTTTGTGAGTAAAAGCGCAGAGGAAGTGATAATACGCTATCATCAGACATGCGCCGTTCAAGGCCACTAAACTGGCCCATAGATAAGTCCACCCCAAGAAATCGTTGAAGAGCATTAAGGTGCTCAGACTCCACACTGCGGCTACTATCAAATACACGCTGAAAAGGCGGCGCATCCTCATCCGCCTGTCACGCAGCATGGCCGCCAGCAAGGTGGAGTAGATAAAGAGGCTAAGCAACAGGATCACAGTATATATATTCAACGCAGAATCAACCTCCTTGCTGGGTGCTAACCCAGCACATCACGCTCGATTACCATTATGCCTCTAATATGAGGCTTTTCAATCCTACAAAGGTAACAGGGGTAGCGGTACTTTTGATATTGCGAAACATGACCAAGATACATCAGACCATGATAATAGTCAGCGCAGTTCTCTTGACCCTACAAACCCCCACCTAACTTTACCAAACCAACCTAAAGGAGCCGCCTCTAAAGGCGAAGCTCCACCCTCATAGCGAAGTAAACTCGTGTTTGAGGAAGAGAAAGCGGGGAAGGAGGTTCTCAGAAGGCTTCTAGACAATTTGGTAGTGACCCTTTAGAGGTTGGTGAAACTCAGTAGGATTTTGGTGGGGTCAAGGGTTGTGGTGGCGCAACCCGTATCGGGATTCGTAGAGGGGTTAAAGATCAACGGGGCCGTTCCATATCAGGGGTAGCCTGGAGCATCCGCTCCACCCGGGAGAAGGGGGCTAGGGACAAGGCAGCCGAGTGACGAGACTTGTAGTGGGATATTATGACAGAATAAGCGCAGGAACCCAGGTCAAAGGCTAGCAGTCACGGGATCCCGCGGTACCGAGTTCAACAGCTTCTCAATTACATCATCAGAGGGGTTCATATGCGGAGGCTTCAACTGGGCCAGATCAGCCCCAGCCGCTCGCTGCTTTGCGGTATAGGCCTTAAATGCCCCCTTAGGCAGTAGAGTAACCTCCAACGGCTGCAGGCCCGTAAAGGATTCCAAGGTGGCATAGTCACTATCCACCTTCTTTAGCTGCTCGTGTATGATGGTAACAACCTGCCCATCAAGAATCCCGGCACTTGGTCTGAGCTCAAGGTACAGGTGTAATACCGGGCTTTCCCCTACTTCCTTTCGTACCGTCCACTCTTTGTAAGCCAAGCCCGAGTTCTCTATCGCCTGCCAGATGGTCCTCTCCGTCAGGCGGGTAAAACCGGCGATGTCTATGATGCCATCTATTCTAGCGTCAAACTCCATCTGAGGGATATTCACATTGAGATTTTCATTGCGTAACGCGGTTATCTTTATTACATCGCCCAGGAAGTACCTGGCAAAAGCACCTCCATAGAAATTGGTGACAACGATGCCGTAATTCTCCCCCGCTTTGACCTCATCCAGCGTAAAGATATCCGGCCGATAGGTTGGATCCGCCGACCATTTGCCGCACTCCTTTTCAGGCATGAACTCCAGAAAGTTCGCACTGGGAAAAAAGGTCATGCCCTCATAGTCCCACAGCTGCGTGGCCAGAATGACAGTCTCAGTGGAACCATATATGCACAGAGGATACCTCCCCCACAACTCTTTGATCTTCTCCTTATATATTGTAGCATCCGTTCCCGTCGAAACCAGCGCCTTAAGCGACCATACGTCTTTGGGCAACATAGGGCGGCGGGCAAGTCTGCTCATCAGCATCGCTTTTATCAACCGCAGCGGCAGCTTACCCTTGAGTACGAGAGGAACAGTGCTTCTAAGCTCGTACCCTTGACTAAACTGCTTCCCTATCGTCACCAATACACTGCTTACTGCAGCCAGGAGATCTATCCCCTCGGTTAGACCCATATCAAACCCTCGACGCATCCTCTCCTCAAACCCCATCTTCTCCGCTTCATCCATAGGAGGCAGGAAATCAAAGAAGCCCTCTTCTGCTGCCCTCCGTACCCACGAGCCACTGGCATAGGGTGGCGGAGCCAGACCATAGAGGAACTTGTCATGCTCTTCGAGAACAACTTCGCCCCTTTCTCTGCATGTGGCGAAGATCAATAGAGCCAGGAAGGTCTCCCCCAGTTCCTGGAATATCCTCGGGGTTACAGGAACCCACCTGAAGGAGTACACGCCAGAATGGCATCGCACGCCTGCAGAGTGCTGCCAGAGCAGGGGCTTCTCCGGTAGCACGTCCTCCCTCTGCTCTGGGAGATAAGGCGCATAATCCTCGTAGGTAGTGATTGGCACCAGATCCTGAAACTCCTCCACGCTGCGCGGCTTTGCTCCTCGCATCACCTTCTTGCCCAGCTCACACTTACTCAGCAGCTCTATCTGCTCCATCAGCAGCCGCCGCTGGATGGCCATAAACTCCTCTATGCTGAGGTCGATAAACCCACAGCACTTCTGCCACAGCTCTTCGGTTCGGCCTTCCCTTAACAATTCAAGCGCACTTGGCATTTGAGACCTCCGCTGACATCGGAGATAGAACTAAAGTAAATTAAAGTAAGCTAAGGTAAGGTCTTTTGTACTACGTGTTCGTAGATATGTCAAGTATCGTACCCGAGCTTAGCTACCAGCGCCGGGCATTCCCACCCTATTTCACGAGTTTTGCTCCCGAAACCTCACGGGGTGCGGCTGACAGCCCTCCTTCTTATCCCTGTCAACAAACGACGTCTAGAGTTACTTCCAAAGTGGCCCCACCCAATGGAGCTAGCCAATCTCTGACAAAGCAGTTTTTGACAGGGACTTAGCTAAGTGTTATCTTAAACAGTTACCTATATATGGTTATATGGCAAAAGGTTCTATTCTTTAGTTAACCCAGGCTAAAGGTAGATTGCAAAGTAGGGCTCCTGGTTGTTATACGATTGTCAGGTCTTTCTCATAGCCTTGTTAGATCAAAACGCTTGAATGGCATCATACTAAAGTCCTAGTCAGAACAGGTACTAAAATCTCATTGTCATGTGCTGTAAGTCCTTCTACAATCCAGACACGAAGCAGCCATGAAAGGATGGGGGCGTTATGGACGCAAGCAAGGGTGACGCAAGCGAACTCTGGCGGCAGAAGTTCAAGATAGTCAAACATGGCCTAGACCAAACTCAAGTATTCTCTTTCATTAGCGACCTCATCGACCAGAATCAGGAGCTCGCTAACAAACTCGAGCATGTGGATTCACTGAAAAAGCTTGCAGAAAAAACCGTAATTGAAGCCGGTAAGGATGCAGAGCGTATCAGGATAGAAGCAGAGGAACAGGCGAACGCCAAGGCTGCTTCCATCATCGCCAAGGCTGAAAAGAAAGCCAAGACGGAAGCCGAGCAAATCATCGCTGGGGCTCAGCAGAGCAAGGCTGAATCAGAAAAGGCGATCGCCGAGGCTGAAGAAAAGTCCAAAGCAGAAGCTGGGAGAATCGTAGCTGAGGCTGAGGAGAAAGCCAAAGCAGAAGCTGAGAGAATCGTAGCTGAGGCAGAAGAGAAATCTAAGGCAGAAGCCGGGAAAATCATCGCTGAGGCCCGGCA
This sequence comes from Dehalococcoidia bacterium, assembly GCA_030619685.1. The sequence continues at coordinate 15,183 of JAUXAX010000019.1, read as the reverse complement.
AAGAGCAGAGGATAGTGTACAACAAAAAGTCTCACTAGCTGAACAACAAGCTCAGGACATTGTAAAAGCAGCAGAGGAAAAAGCGGCGGCAATAAAAGCACCCGCCCAGGAAGAAGCTAAGGGAGTTATCGCCGCAGCGAAACAAATGGCTGAAGTAGCTGAACGCCAAGCCCAGGAAATCATGAAAGAGGCAGAAGAGAAAGTGGAGTCCATCAAAGGCTCTGCCGAAGAGGAAGCCAACAGAGTTATCGCCGAAGCGAAGCAAAAGGCTGAGCATTTAGTGGAAGAAAGAACAGCCAGGGCTGAGGAGGAAGCACAGAGTATTCTAAGAGAGGCGAAGGAGAAGGCGGAAGCAGAGACCCAGGGTATCAAGCGAGAAGCTGGGCTACTGCTGCTAAGGAGCAAGAAGTTAGCAGAAGAGGAGATAAAGGAGAAGTTCAAGAAAGTCTATGAGGGATTGCTCCTAGAATTAGGGGAAATCAAAGAAACAGCGGCTGTGTCAGAGGCAGAGGAGATTACAGCTCCTGAACTACTGGAAGAAGCTGAAGCTGCCCCGGTTGAACAGGCAGAGATGGTAGCAGAGGAACCTCAGGAGCAGCCCACACCTGTAGGGGAGGAAGAGAAGGCGAAGGAGGAAGCCCTTTACGAGGGCACTGTAGAATTGGCGATCCCACCCCCCGTGGGATTAGATCGCATGCTGCAACTGCATAAGAGCTTGAGGCATGTTCGTCAAATAGAAGTAATGAATCTGGGAGTCTCCAGAGATAAAGGTATCACCATCAGACTCTTTCTGGATAGTCCCATCCCGCTTCTCAAGATCCTTGGGGATTTACCCGAAGTAGAGGGGGTATCAGAGCCGCTAGAGGGGGCCGGGGAAATAGCAAATAGCCAAAAGGCAGCAGGCAAGCCACCTGTCAGAAGAATCGTAGTAACGACGAAAGAATAGACCACGGCTGTGGATCTTCCTAAGTGGGCAAAAATGCCTGCATAACCACCCGGTTGAACATGCTGGTAATCCTGGCATGCCAAAGAATCCCCATAATAGATATCACCCGAAATATCTCAACCATGGCAGACACCCATCGGTTTCTCTGAAAGCCCGCTATCTACTAGGCCATATCCCTCCCCCAATAGTTCTGCAGGGAACAGAACCAAATTACTACTGCAATGAGTACTAAAATCTCATTGCGAACTGGTGCAGACTTCATCAAAATCAAAGTAACGCAGCCTCAACAGGACGTGAACGCTATGGAAAAAGAAAAGGAGCTTTGGGGACACAGGTTCAAGATAGTCAAGAACGGGCTAGATGAAACGGAGGTATATTCCTTTGTTGATAGCCTGACAAACCAATATAGCAACTTGGCCAAACAACTTGAGCATCTGGATTCTCTGGTTGGCAGGCTGGCACACCAATACAACCACCTCTCCAGGAAATTGGAATACCTGGATTCCCCCGCAGACGAGCATATGCAGAGTGACGTAGCAGAGATTGATGGCGACAAACTGGAGCGCCCAGATTTCCTCAGAACCTCCTCAAATGGGCACACAGCCGAGGTTGATAGGGATAGACTAGAGGACTTTGATTCTCTCATGAGATACACAGAAAGGACTATTATCGAGGCTGCCCAGCAGGCAAATACTATTAAGACCGAAATAGAGGAAAAGGCAAAGGCCGAAGCTGTCAGCATTGTTGCTCGCGCTGAAGAAAAAGCTCAAGTGGAAGCATACGCAATCATCGCCGAAACCGAAATGCGAGCCAAAGAGAGGGGAGAGGAAATTATCGCAGCAGCACAACGAGAAGCTCAGGAGCTGATTGAGGCCGCGCAACAGAGAGGCGAAGCAGTCAATGCCTCAGCCCAAGACGAAGCTGAGCAGAAGGCCCAGGGTATTCTAGGAGAAGCAAAGAAAAGGGCAGAGGAAAGTGCTGAGCTTGCTAAGCAAGGAGCTGAGCAGCTACTGGCCAAAGGCAAGCAGATAAGGCAAGATGACATAAAAGAGGTATTCGAGAATATTCATCAGAGTTTACTTTCCATCGTAGAGGTCTCTGAAAAACCACCAGCCAGATCAACAAAAAAGGGGAGCGCAGTACCTGAGCGCCCTAAAACAAAAGCAGCCGGACAGGTGCAAACTGAAACGACACCAGACGAGACACAGGAGCGGCATCCACCTCGCCAAGAAGAAGGAACCCCCGACCTTTTCATCGGCACTGTAGAACTAGCACTTGCGCCTCCCGTAGTTTTAGATCGAATGCTGCAACTCCACAAACATCTGAAACAGACTCCTCACGTAGATGTCTTGAATCTGGGAGGATCGGTGGACAAAGGCATAACAATTAGAGTCGTTGTACAGGACCCTACCCCGCTTCTAAAGGTCATTGGGAAGCTGCCCGAAGTGGACAAAGTCTCAGAAGAACTCCCTGATGCTGATAAGACAGTCCCCGGTCGACAAATGGGAGAGGAAACCCCCATCAGAAGAATCATAATAACTACTAAGGGATGAAATACTGGCTATCGGTCCTCCCTGCAACTCGACTGGTGCCAAGCTTAGCTGGCTGGTAGCTACTGCGCGAGGGAATTATCCTCAGGTTTTCCAGGTTTGGAATCCTCCCCTTTAGAATCACTGCTCGATCATAAGCGTCTTCCGAGCGTTTGAGTGCCTCAAGGGCTTTTGTGGCACCTCCAGCAAAATCACAACCTTCGCTACGCCATCATCCTTAATGCACACCGCTATCCAGTCGCCCTCATCAAGACTGTTAAAGGTGACCTCCTGCCACGGCGCCATCCAGGCTCTATAATTGGTAGCATCCCTGTCTACCATTATCGGAATCGGCGTGCCTCCACCCCTGGGCACTAGATTGATCACGTCACTGGTGGGATCTACTTGAATCTCGCCCAGCAGCCACTCGCCGCAGAAGAGACTTCCTGACGTTCCGCCGTTTCCATTATCCCCGTGCCCAGGACGACTATCGCCACCACCACACCAAGGATCAGCCATACCTTCTTCATGTCGACCTCCCTAGTCTGTTTTTTGGCTTCTCTCGGTTAAAACGAAAAAGTTCCCCAAAAGTTAGTGCCAAAGGTCGAGAATCAACAGCGTGGCACTGTTGGTGTATTGCACAATGCCCCTTCTCCTGCTATAGTAGTCGCCGCCACCAAGAACCATTAGGAGTTATGCCCGATCATCCCTCAAAGCGTAGCAATCGAATCTAAAGTCGAGTAAGTCCAAATGGTGAAAGAAGCTCAAATAGAACTCATGGTCAGACTAACCATTGAGTCCGCAAAATGGCAGCACTCTAATAGGCCATCAGTAATTCTTAGGGGGTGAAAACCATGCCGGAGCAAGCCCTATCAGATGTTAAGGTGCTGGATTTGACTTGGCACATCGCCGGTCCCTACTGCACCAAACTTCTGGCAGACTATGGAGCCGAAGTGATCAAGGTGGAAAAAGCAGGCGAAGGGGACCCCACTAGAAGAATGGGACCGTTCTTCAAAGATGACCCCCATCGAGAGAAGAGTGGATTCTTCCTTCATCTCAACACCAACAAGAAGGGAATCACCCTCAACCTCAAGAGCGCCACAGGAAAGAAGATCATCAAGGAATTGGTGAGCAATGTAGACATTCTGGTGGAAAGCTTCAGCCCTCGTGTTATGCCCAGCCTCGGATTGGATTACCGTGCCCTGAAGCAGATAAACCCCAAGCTAGTGATGGTCTCGATCTCCAACTTCGGGCAGAGCGGCCCCTACCGCGATTTCAAAGCTTCAGAGATCGTTGAATTTGCCATGGGCGGAGAAATGTACTCCACGGGCATAGCTGACAGGGAACCATTGAAACTTGGAGGAAACGTCACCCAGTATCAAGCGGGAACGGTGGCCGCTGTGGCCACCATGGGTGCCCTTTACGCCGCAGAACTTCAGGGAACCGGCCAGCATGTAGACATCTCTATTATGGAGACACAGGCGGGGGGTGGCGATAGAAGAGCCTTTTTCCTCCTGGGCTATGCTTGTGCCGGGGCGATAACCACCCGGTGGCCGCCGCCGCGGGAGTCAGTCAGGATGATTATTCTCCCTCAGGGTGTCTATCCCTGCAAAGACGGCTTCATCAACACCCTCAGCCTGCCTCAGTGGTGGCCAAGATACCTCGAGGCAATGGAGATGCCCGAACTAAAAGATGACCCTAGATTTCAGAATATCTTCAGCATGGAGGCTGGCCTAGAGTTCGATGCCATCTGGTACTCCTGGCTCGCCGATCATACCAGGGAGGAGCTCTTTGAGAAGTTCCGCAAGGCTAACATCGCCAGCGCTCCGGTGAGCAGCCCTGAGGACGTAGTCAATAATCGTCATCTTAAGGCAAGGGGATTCTTCGCAGAAATCGACCATCCCAAAACAGGCAAGGTCGCCTATCCCGGTGCCCCCTTCAAGATGACAGAGACCACCTGGCAGGCGAGGCGCCCGGCGCCCCTCCTCGGTGAGCACAACAAGGAGGTCTACTGCGATCTCCTGCGATATGCCGACGGGGAACTGGTAAAGCTTGGTGAGGATGGAGTCATCTGAGCAAGGAATTGAAAGGAGGTTAGGAATATGGGTAAGCTGCCATTGGAAGGAGTGAGGGTTCTGGAAATGACGGTGGTGGCTGCTGGCCCTTTTGGAACTATGCTCCTGGCAGACCTGGGGGCCGAGGTCATACGGGTGGAGTCGGTCCACCACTTCCCCCCGGCTACCAGAGGGTGGATGCCCAGACCACCCCAATTCCTCGTCCCCACTACCGGGGCGACATTCGGAGGCACTGGAGGGCTACAGACCTATGTGGATCACTGGGCGGGTGACAGGCCCTGGGATCGTTGGTGCTTATTTAATTCCTTGAACCGCAACAAGCTGAGCTGCTGCATCGATCTCACTAGGCCCCAGGGGATGGATGTCTTCAAGAGGCTGATAAAAGCGAGCGATGTCTTCTTTGAGAGCAATGCCGCTGCCACAGTCGAGAAGCTGGGCATAACCTATGATGTCCTCAAAGAAGTGAAGCAAGACATCATCTATCTCAGCATGCCCGGTCTTGGCAGCAGCGGTCCCTATAAGTACTTCATCGGATTCGGCGCCCAGCTTCAGGCCTTGTCCGGTCACACCTGGCTAACACGTTATCCCGACCTTGACTACACTACAACCCAGGCGCTCTTATTTCACTGCGACTTTGCCGCCGGCGCCACCGCTGCCTTCGCTGTCCTCTGTGCCCTGCGCTACCGCAGCCGAACTGGGAAGGGACAGTTCATCGACCTGGCACAGATCGAAACAGTGATACCCCATCTCGGCGAGGCAATCATGGACTACACCATGAACCGCAGGGTTCAGGAGCCCATGGGAAATCGCCATCCCTCCATGGCTCCCCATGGGGTTTACCGGTGCTACGGGGAGGATAGGTGGGTGACGCTCTCCGTCTCCTCAGAAGAGGAGTGGCAGGGTCTATGCCGCGCCCTGGGCGATCCCTCCTGGTGCAAAGAGGAGAGGTTCTCCACTATGGCGGGGCGTCTGCAGAACCAGGACGAGCTGGACAAGTATATCGAGGAGTGGACATGTCGCCATGACCACTACGACGTAATGTATATCCTGCAAAAAGAGGGTGTACCAGCAGGACCGGTGCTGGACGACCGGGATGCCTATCGCGATGCCCAATTGCAGGGCCGTGGCTTCTTTGAGGTGGTCAGCCACCGCGAGGCAGGCACCCATCGCTATCCGGGGATGTTGTGGAAGATGAGTAAAACTCCACTCAGCATACGCAAAGCACCGCCGTGCCTCGGCGAGCACAACGATTATGTGTTCAAAGACGTGATCGGCATGTCCGACGATGAGATCGCTGAGTTGGAAAAGGAACAGATCATAGGGGGTGACGAGTACCTAGTCCAATCCATTTTCTAAACCCAGACTTTTCGCCTAGGGTTGCCTTGACACTGCGTGGTAACAGTTTAAAATGAGAGGCGTGATCTTCATCAAGCCTCATCCGTTCCTCGAAGGCGGTTTTGAGTTGGTATTCTGCCGTTATTTGTTGTATTATTACACCGAACTCTTTCCTGATTGAGGAGTTTTTTTGGTCAGGAGCGAAAAGCCAAGCGAATGGGATCAAAGCAAGGAGAGTAGGCCCGTTCTTTAACCACGAACCCGTGATAAGAAGAACGGGCTTTTTTTGCGTCTAGACCCAGGAAGGGGAGCGTCACCCTGAGTGGGCAAACAGGCCCAAAACTAGATCAAAAAAGGAGGTACTAAAGAAAAATGGGTGCACTGGATGGTAAGGTTGCGGTAATAACCGGTGCGGGGAGAGGACTCGGAAGAAGCCACGCATTGCTGATGGCTGAGGAAGGTGCGAAGATTGTCGTCAATGACCTGGGTGGGGAATGGGACGGCACAGGAAAGGCCAGCGGCCCTGCCGACGATGTGGTCAAAGAGATTAAGGATGCAGGTGGACAGGCAGTGGCCAACTTCGAGAGCGTAACTGATTTCGAGGGAGCTAAGAGGATCATAGATTGCGCCATCGATAACTTCGGCAAACTTGACATTCTGGTCAACAATGCCGGCTTCCTGAGAGACAGAATGGCCTTCAAGATGTCCGAAGAGGAGTGGAGTGGTGTCATCGCTGTCCACCTCACGGGAACTTTTAACTGCGGTAGATGGGCCTGTGCTTATTTCTATGAGCAGAGCAAGGCGGGGAAACTCGAAAGCGGGCGGATAATAAACACCATCTCCCATGCAGCGATCCTGGGGAATCCAAGCCAGGGTAATTACGGGGCAGCCAAGGGGGGTATTGCCGCCCTCACCGTGATATTGGCTAGAGAGATGGCGAAGTATAATGTCACCTGCAATGCCATTTGCCCGATGGCCAGGACTAGAATGACAACCCAGACCCAGGCTTTGGGCGGAATGTTCGGGGAAAGGCCTGAGGGCCAGTTCGATGACATGGCACCTGAGAATATCTCTCCCCTTGTTGCTTACCTCGCCAGCGATCAAGCCCAAAGCATAACCGGGCGCCTTTTGTCCGTCAGGGGGGGTATACTTGAGGCATTCAAACCCTGGCAAGTACAAGCTTCTATCGATATCGGCAGAAGGTGGACCGTAAAGGAGATAAGCGAAAGGATCGGTGAGCTTGGAGACCTTTCCATACCTTCAATGGAACTGTAGGGGAGAGAAACGTTTTGCCGGCAGCAACAGGCGGCTGGTTTCTGCCGGTGTAGTACAGCCAACACTTCGCTGGCGATGCTAGCCAGGTTTTAAGGGGCAGTTGTCAAGAGCCCCACCGAGTTACTCAAGAGTTACTCATTTCTGGAGGCGGTTCCCTTCTGGATTTGTCAGAGCCATAGGTGCCATTAATCCCTTGCGGGAGTTTGGGTTAATCCTGTGCTGATCAAAGGAAGGGCCAAGCTTACCGGCTGGGTAAGGAGAGCCCGCATTTATGGGAAATACGGCGAGATGGCGACAATGGATTTTGCCGCCTTTGATGGTATTCCCTTTGGTGATATGGTTCTGTCAACCGTGAGCAAAGCAAAGGAGGTGTTGCTGAGAGATGAGTTATGAGACCATAATCCTCGATAAGGAAGAGGGAATTGCCACAATGACATTGAACCGCCCAGACAAGCTGAACGCTGTCAGTCCAGCAATGTGGTGGGAGTTGAGTAGAGCAATCGAGGAGGTGCGTACCGATAGCGAGATAAGGGTGATGATACTTACTGGAGCTGACCCTGGTTTTTGCTCCGGCGCTGACGTTGTCGAAACCCTGACCCTAGCTCTTCCAGGAGGGGAGGCGCCGCCAAGGACGAGAGAGCAGTTGAAGGAGCCTGTGGGCATAGCAGGTCTGAGATTTGCACAACTGCAGAAACCGACTCTTGCCGCAGTGAACGGGGTAGCTGCTGGAATGGGCTTTTCCTTTGCTTTGGCCTGTGACATAAGAATAGCTTCGGAAAAGGCACGATTCACCAACGTCTTTGTTCGTACCGGCCTGATCCCAGACAATGGATTGACTTACTTTCTGCCACGTCTGGTGGGGCTGGCAAAGGCGCTGGAACTCATGTACACCGGCGACAGGATCGATGCCAAGGAGGCAGAGCGGATAGGCCTGGTAAACCAAGTGGTGCCACACGATGATCTCCTGAAGGTGACAAAGGATATGGCAAAAAGGATAGCCCAGGCAGCTCCAATGGCGCTTGAACTTACGAAGTGGACTACGACCAGGGCATTGAACACGGACCTGGAGCAACTGATCCTATTGGAGACCTTTGCCCAAAAGATTTGCCTCGAGACACAGGATTTCCAGGAAGGAATCAAAGCCTTCATGGAAAAGAGGCCACCCGTATTCAAGGGGGTTTGAGTTTGATCGAAAAGAAGGAGGAGGCAAATGGCTTATAGGTCGCTTATTCTGGAGAAGGAGGGTGCGATAGCGACTATAACCCTCAATCGCCCCGACTTAGGCAATGCCTTCGACCTATTTCTCATGAACGAGCTCGATGCCGCGATCAGAGACGTAGGCATGGATAGCGATATCAGGGCAGTGATCATGACCGGGGCCGGCAAGCATTTCTCCACCGGTATAGACCTTAGCATGTTTGCCAGCCCGGGGAAACAAGTCGAGGAGCCAGGTAGAGAGCAGGAAGCTCAGGCGATGCTGGACCCGGAGGATCAAACCTATGGCAAGGGAACGCTGATAGCCACCGTCCTCAGGATAAGAAACATGGACAAGCCAGTGATCGCTGCCATAAATGGCGCGGTGGTTGGCGCTGCCTTTGGAGTGGCACTAGCCTGCGACATCATAATCGCCTCGGATAAGGCCAGGTTCAGCATGGTATTTGTCAAGAGAGGGATTATCCCCGATACCGCTGGCTCCTTCACCCTACCCCGCATCGTCGGGCTGCCCAGGGCTTGTGAGCTGACACTGACCGGCGACACCATCGATGCTGCCGAAGCCGACCGAATAGGCCTGGTGAGCAGGGTCGTTCCCCATGATGACCTGATGAAGACAGCCAGGGGAGTGGCGGAGAGGATAGCCAGGAACCCGCCGTTGGCAGTGGGGATGGCCAAGGCAGCCCTGCACAGGGGGATGGCGGGGACGGATATTCTGGAGCACATGAAGTACGAGGTCGATCTCCAGGAGAAGCTCCTCAACACCGAGGACTTCATGGAGGCTGCCACGGCGTTCTTGGAGAAGCGCGAGCCGGTCTTCAAGGGCAAGTAGCGGCTGGTCTTGCGTTTCCAGAAGCTACCCCATTCCGGGATGTAGTAGCCGCAATCACAGTCAGAAAGGAGCGCAACGGTGGATTTCGGATATACACCAGAACAAGAGGCGTTAAGAAAGGAATTCGATGACTTCTTCAGGGAAGAGATGAAGAATTGCCCACCCGAAATGGGGGCATCCATGGAGGCCCTATTCGAGATTGATGCCTGCTGGGAGTTCCACAAGCAGCTAGGCAAGAAGCTCGCAGCCAAGGGCTGGATAGCCATGGCGTGGCCCAAAGAATACGGAGGGCGGGACGCACCCCTCATAGAGCAGTTCATCTTCAACGAGGTCAGGGGATACCACAGGGCAATGGGGCTTGATCCCATCGGCATTGGCATGCTGGCCCCTACCCTCCTGGTCAGCGCAAACGATGAGCAAAAGGGGGAACACCTGCCTCCTCTGGGGCGGGCGGAGAGGGACTGGTGTCAATTGTGGAGCGAGCCGAATGCCGGCTCCGACCTGGCATGCCTTACCACCCGTGCTGTAAGGGATGGTGACGATTACATTGTTAACGGTCAGAAGATATGGACCAGCGGGGCTCAGCGCGCCGACTGGGGCTTTATGCTTGCCAGGACAAATCCCGAGGAGAAGAGAAGCCGGGGGCTCTCCTTCTTCCTCGTCGATATGAAGACTCCCGGTATCACTGTCAAACCCCTCTATAGCATGGCAAAGGGTCACATGTTCAATGAGGTCTTCTTGGATGATGTTCGCGTTCTAGGGCGTAACAGGGTGGGCGAGGAGAACCAGGGCTGGATAGCTTCCCAAATGACGTCGAACTTCGAGCGGTCCATGATCGACCTGTTCTCGCACGCTAAACGAGGTCTTGAGGACTTGGTCCAGTTTTGCAAGGAGGCAAAATGGGGCGGTGAGCCCCTGGCTAAGAACCCTCTGGTTCGGCATAAACTGGCCCAGCTGGCAATCGAGACCGAAGCAGGGCTTGCCTACTCCCACTCAGTGGTCTGGAACCAGGTTAAGGGAGGCATCATAGCGGCTGCCCCTCTTGCCGCAGGGGCAAAGTTCCTCGCCACGGAGCTAACACAGCGCCTCAACTATGCCGGTTGTGAGATTATGGGACTGTATGGGCAAGTAAGAGAGTCCAGATGGGCACCGGTGATGGGCAGATACCAGAACTACTATCAGCAAGTTATGGGCCTGAACATGGGCGGGGGCACCTCGGAGATCATGAGAAACCTGGTCGCTTCCATGGGCCTTGGCCTACCGAGAAGCTGGTAGCAAAACGATTTGAAGGGGGAATGTTAGATGGCTGAACTCAGAGAAGTAGTCATGGTAGACTTTGCGCGAACCCCGTTCGGGAGAGGGAGTTCGAAGAGGCCGGGATTCTTCTCGCACATGCGAGGAGACGATCTGGCGTCTATCGTGATCGAGGAGCTACTAAAGCGGACGAAGCTGGACAAATCAATAATAGACGAAATCACAATGGGCTCGCCAAACCAAACCGGGGAGCAGGCAAATCCCGGCAGGAGTGTAGCTTTGCTGACCTGTCCCTTCGAGACTCGTGGGCTGAGCGTTGACCGAGCATGCACCTCGAGTATGGCCGGTGCCCATTTTGGCATTATGGCTATCAAGTTGGGCCTGGAGGACGTCGTTATCTCCGGGGGCTACGAGAGCTGCTCTCACTTCCCCATCCCCTTCTTTACCTTTGACACAGACATGGATGCGATGATGAAGGAAGCGATAGCCACCGGTGCAGCTTCACGCGGCCTACCGAATCCAAAGCTGTGGGAAATAGTCGATCCAAATGCCATGATAGGCATGGGTGTGACCGCAGAGAACCTGGCTGACATGTTCAATATCTCCAGGGAAGAACAGGACCAATGGGCGTTGAGGAGCAATCTAAGGGCCGCTGCAGCCTACAGCGAGGGCAGGTTCAAACATGAGATAATCCCCATGGAAGGTAAGTTCGCCGATGGAACGGTCAAAATGGTCGACTATGATGAGGATGTGAGGCCTGATTCAGCCATCGAGAAGCTGCGCAGCCTTCCAGCTATCTACAAGGAAAATGGCACAGTCACTGCCGCCAGCTCATCTAAACAGAGCGACGGAGCTGGAGCGGGTGTGTTTATGCCGGAGGAGAAGGCCAGGGAGTTAGGGTTGGTACCAATGGTCACCGTAAGGTCTATCGGCTGGGCCGCGTGTGACCCTAAAATCATGGGATATAGTGCCACTCTGGCATCCAAACAAGCATTAGAGAGGTCGGGCCTGTCCGCAGGGGACATAGACCTCTGGGAGACAAACGAGGCCTTCGCAGTAGTGCCCCTCGTTTTGATAAAGGAACTGGGAATTGACCCTGAGACAATGAACGTCAACGGAGATGCACTGTGCATTGGCCATCCTATAGGAGTGAGCGGGATGCGGGTGGTGGGGACACTGGCCCATGAGATGAACCGCCGCGGCTCCAGATATGGTCTGGCATCTATATGTGGAGGCTTTGGCCAGGGCACAGCGATGGTTGTGGAAAGGGAAGAATACTGGGACGGGCACCGCGCCTGGCTCAGCTGAATCTTGAATAGCTGAATTCTATAGAAGGAGTTTGCTATGGATCTCGACCTGACTGAAGAACAGGAAATGCTGCGGACAACAGCGCGAGATTTTCTGACCAAGGAATGCCCCAAGACATTGGTTCGGGAGCTGGAGGAGGACGAGAAGGGTTACTCCCCTGAGCTGTGGCGCAAGATGGCGGAACTGGGGTGGATGGGCCTGATACTCCCCGCGGAGTACGACGGAATGGAAATGGGCTATATGGACCTCATCATCCTGCTCCAGGAGATGGGGCGCAACATCCTGCCCGGCCCCTTTTTCTGCACGGTGGTCCTGGGTAGCTTGCCTATCCTCTCTGCGGGCACCGAGGAACAGAAGAAGGAGTTTCTGCCCAAGATAGCCAGCGGGGAATTGATCCTCACTATGGCCCTGACCGAGGCTAACGCCAGATACGACGCAGCCGGCGTGGAGACAAAGGCGGTGGCTCAAGGTGACAGCTTCGTTATCAACGGGACAAAACTCTTCGTCGAGAATGCCCACATCGCCGATTACATGATTTGCGTCACCAGGACCAAGGAGGGGGCCACTCCCGAAGAGGGCATTACCCTGTTTGTGGTGGATGCCAAGAGCCCCGGCATCAAATGTGAGGTCATTCCCACCATGGGTGACGACAAACTATGCGAGGTCGTCTTCGACAATGTCAGTGTCCCCCAGAAGAACATGCTCGGTGAACTGGACAAAGGCTGGCCCATCGTGGCCAGAACTCTAGAGCAGGCTACCATGGCCAAGTGCGCGGAGATGGTTGGAGGGGCCGAAGCGGCCATGGACATGACCCTCGATTATGTCAAGGAAAGGGTACAGTACAACAGGCCTATTGGCAGCTTCCAGGTAATCCAGCACTACTGCGCCAACATGTGGACGAACGTTGCCACCAGCAGGAACATCCTTTATAAGGCCGCTTGGAAGGTAGGGGAAGGCCTTCCCGCCACCGCAGACGTTGCGGCAGCTAAGGGATGGATCAACCAGGCCTATGAGTTCGTCACAGAAAGGGCTGTGCAGTGCCACGGCGCTATCGGTCTCACCAGGGACCATGACATAGGGCTCTACTATCGCAGGGCCAAAACGGGAGAGCTCGCTTTCGGGGATACCGATTTCCAAAGGGAGATAGTCGCCCAGCAAATGGGCCTCTAAGCCCCATATTGAGGGAGCGCGAAAGGGAGGTGCGATGGACTTCGGGTTTGCTCAAGAAGAGGAAGCCTTCAGACAGGAGATTCGCCAGTTTCTTCGCCAAGAGCTGGGACTTGAGCGTAAGGAGCGGACGCCACTGGAACTGTTCAATCCCGATTTCAGTCGCAAGCTAGCAGAAAAAGGATGGCTAGGCGTGGGATGGCCCAAAGAGTATGGTGGCCTGGGACGCCCTTACACGCAACAGCTCATCTATGGCGAAGAGATGCTGTACTACAGGGCACCGGCAGGCGCTCATATTCTAGCTCAGAACATGGTGGGCCCTACACTCATCGCTGTTGGGAGCAAGGAGCAAAAGAGGGAGTTCTTGCCCAGGATTCTAAAGGGCGAGATAGTATTTTGCCTGGGCTACACAGAACCGAACGCTGGTTCCGACCTGGCCAATTGCCAGACCACGGCCGTAGCCGATGGGGATGATTTTATCATCAACGGCCAAAAGCTGTTCACCAGCTTCGCCGGGCAGGCCGACTACGCCTGGATGACGGTTAGAACCGATCCCAACGTACCTAAGAAGCACAGGGGACTCAGCATGTTCATTGTCGACATGAAGACCCCAGGTATTACGGTAGGGAAGCTGGACACCATGTGGGACTACCCGCTATATGAAGTCTTCTTTGATAACGTACGCGTTCCCAAGACTGCCGTCGTAGGGGAGCTGAATCAGGGCTGGTACTACCTCACTACCGCACTAGACCATGAGAGGATTTTCATGGGGGCTACCGTAGCACAACATCGGCGCTTGTTCGAGGACTTGGTGCAGTACGCCAAGGAAACACATCACAATGGTAAACCCCTGAGCAAGGACCCGATCATCCGGCAGAGGCTAGCCCAACTGGCAATCGACCTCGAGATCGGGCGTTTGTTCGGCTATCGAGTAGCCTGGCTGCTGGGTCAAGGGGTTGTTCCCTTCGCCGAGGCATCTATCACCAAGGTATTCACCAGCGAACTGGAGCGACGCCTGGCCAATACAGCGATGCAAATCCTTGGTTTACATGGCCAACTAGAGAGAGAGCCCCGGGCCCCGTTTAACGGATACATGGAGTGGGAATACAGGTTTTCCCTGATGATGGCTATCGGCGGCGGCAGCAATGAGATCCAGAGGATAATCATTGCCATCGCTGGCCTGGGTCTGCCAAGGCCCTAAGTCATTGATAGGAGATTCGTGGCTGTGATTGTAGAAAGGAGGAGGAAATGCTTATCGATGCCCACTATCATCTGGTAGCCCAGGAGTGGTACCCCGAGGGATGGTGGCAAACCGTAACCAGTATGTATCTAAATGGTATGAAGCAGTTGGGGATGGAAATGCCCTTGGAGACGATAAGGGGAAGCCTGATCCCTGCTCTGTGGGACCCTGAGGGAGAGGCGCTGATTCGCGACATGGATGCCGGTGGAATCGACAAGACCGTCCTGCTGCCCATGGATTACTGGATTCTCTATGGGGAACCCAAGGTGCCCCTCGAAGGCCAACTCAAGGCCTATGCAGACCTCCAAAGCAGGCACCCCGACAGGATAGTAGCCTTTGCCACTGTTGATCCCCGCAGACCTGACGCCGTTGAACTGGTAGAGCGTGCCATCAAGGAATGGGGCCTCAAAGGGCTGAATCTCTATCCACAGACAGGTTTCTTCGTCAATGAACCCAGGACATACCGCGTGCTGGAGAAGGTCTCCGAACTGGGGGTCCCGGTGACATGCCATACGGGGCAGCTCGGTGGAGCCCCCTTCCGTGCTAAGTACGGCGACCCGATACACCTCGACGATGTGGTGCAGGATTTCCCCAATCTGACGGTGACTGCCGGTCACATGGCTTTTGGCTGGCATGAGCAGCTCTTCTATCTCGCTGGGCTCAAATACAATCTGATGACAGACATCTCCGCCTGGCAAGATGTAGCGAGGGCCAACTACCACAAGTTCTGTCAAGTGCTGAGGCATGCCCTGGACCGCCTCGGCCCATATAGGGTTCTGTTCGGCACCGATAACCCCTTCGTGGCCGCCCTAATGTCCACCAAGGATTACGCAGAGTTGATCAGAGAGCTGCCGCAAAAAGCTCCTGAGGGGATAGCCTTCACCGAGGCAGAGGTCAGCGCCATATTGGGAGATAACGCTGCCAAGCTTTATCTCTAAGATGGGCTGAGAAGCGCAACTTCCTCCTATTAGGTAGCACTAGGACAAGGAGGTGATCCATTGAGCCTTAAG
>JAUXAX010000025.1 GCA_030619685.1 Dehalococcoidia bacterium | reverse complement strand
GGGGGGGGTTTTTTCAAATGGGTGTTCCCCGTTTTTTTGGGGGGGGGGGGGGCGCCCCGGGGGGGGCCCCCCCCACCACCCCCGCTTGATAGTCTCCTTATTGACTCCCAATCTAAGCCGTAATTATAATCTATATTGATGAAGTAGAAATGGCTACAATAAAGCTGACTATTGATAATGTAGAGGTCGAGGTTGAGGAAGGCAAGACAGTTCTGGAGGCAGCACAGAGCGCAGGCATATATATTCCCGGCCTCTGTGCACACCCCGACCTACCCCTGGCACCGGGTTTAAGGGCTGACGGCGTTATTTACCTCGGCGGCCAACCCTACCAAAGCTCGGATTCTAATGGAGAGTACCAGGGATGCCGCCTTTGTATCGTCGACGTCGAGGGGATGGATGAACTCCCCACCTCCTGCAACCTCCCCGCCACTGAGGGAATGATAGTTCACAGCAACACGCCCCGTGTCCAAGAGCTTCGACGCGAGAATCTGAGAACTATCTTAGCCAAGCATCCTCACGCCTGCTTGACATGCAGTCAGAGGGAGGGCTGCAGCCCGTTTGAATCATGCCCGAATAGCATACCAATCCTGGAACGCTGCTGCTCCAAGCTGGGCTACTGCGAACTGCAACTGATTGCTGAATATATAGGAATCAGGGAGGACATACCTCGCTACAAGTTTAGAGACCTCCCGGTCGAGAAGGACGAGCCTCTCTTCACTCAAGACTACAACCTATGCATCGGCTGTACTCGATGCGTCAGGGTTTGCCGGGATGTGCGCGGCATAGGCGCCCTGGGCTTTATTAATCGAGGCGGTGAGATCATCGCAGGACCCATTGCCCCTTCGTTGAAGGAGGCCGGATGCAAGTTCTGCGGCGCCTGCGTTGAGGTTTGTCCCACCGGCGCTTTGCTCGACATCGATGTCAAGCGGGCGGAACGTGAAGCTGCTCTTGTTCCCTGTGCCCACGCCTGCCCCGCTGGAATCGATGTTCCCCGCTATGTACGTCTTATCGCCGAAGGGAAATTCGCCGAAGCACTGGCTGTGGTTCGGGAGAAGGTACCCTTCCCCCAAGTGCTTGGCCGCGTCTGCTTTCATCCTTGCGAGGGAGTGTGCAGGCGGGGCCAACTGAACGAGCCGATAGCCATTTGTGCGCTCAAGCGCTTTGCAGCGGAAGAAGATGCTGGAGCGCAGCGAAAAGAGACTGGCAAGGCAAATCCTACAGGTAAGAAAGTGGCCATCGTAGGCTCAGGCCCGGCGGGACTTACTGCGGGCTATTACTTGGCCAAACTTGGTCACTCGGTCACCATATTTGAGGTTCTACCCGAGCCGGGCGGCATGATGCGATTTGGCATACCAAGATATCGCCTGCCCAAAGAAGTGCTCGATAGCGAAATCGAAGGAATAAGAAGCGTTGGCATAGAGATAGAGACCAATAGCAAGGTTGAGTCCCCTGACAGTCTCTGGGAACAAGGGTATGACGCTATCTTTCTGGCGATCGGGGCTCACCGGGGAGCTAAGATGGGGGTTGAGGGAGAGGACAACCGCGGGGTGATAGAGTGCATATCATTCCTCAGGGATGCAAATCAGGGCAAAGTAGTCAAGCTAGGAGATAAGGTGGCGGTGGTCGGTGGTGGCAATGCTGCCATAGATGGCGCGCGCACAGCGTTGCGCCTCGGTGCCAAAGAGGTGACCATCGTCTATCGGCGCTCCCGGGAAGAGATGCCCGCCAGCCCGGAGGAGATAGAGGGAGCACTTGAGGAAGGGGTCAAGATACTGTTCCTTGCCGCGCCGAACAAGATATCGGGAAACGATGGCAAGCTGGTGATGGGATGCCTGCGCATGGAGCTGGGGGAACCTGATGCCAGCGGCAGAAGGCGTCCTGTGCCAATCAAGGGTAGCGAATTCGACATGGAGTTCGACACGGTGATAGCTGCCATCGGTCAAATGCCAGAGATCCCAGACAGATTTGAGATGGATGTCGTGGCTGGCGATAGAGTGAAGGTTGCCCCCGAAACCCTAGCCGCCAGCGTAAAGGGCGTTTACGCTGGCGGGGATGTCGTCACCGGGCCAGCCTCGGTCATCGAAGCGATCACCGCCGGAAGAAGAGCGGCAGCTTCCATAGACAAGTATCTGGGAGGCAGCGGGGATATCGAGGAGGTGCTGACCGAAACCGCAAAAGCCAGCCCTTGGCTGGGTCGCGACGAGGGATTTTGGGATAGCCACCGCGTCCCGTTGCCCTGCCTGCCGGTAGAACGGCGGATAGGCAACTTCTCCGAGGTGGGGCTCGGCTTCGATGAGCGGATGGCTGTTGAGGAAGCGGAGCGATGTCTAAGATGTGATCTGAGATTCCAGATCTCACCGGTGATGCTGCCGCCAGACGAGTGGCTGGAGTTTACCCCAGAGAATGTAGGCGCCGCTCCTGAAGCCGATGGGGTGTATCGGTTGTTTGATGAACAAAAGGAGGTCATATACATCGGAAGTGGCCCCAATATCCGCGAGGGTCTGCAGGAGCTACTGGATTCAGCGGAGGAATGGGTAGAAAAAGCGCGTTACTTGCATTATGAGGAGACTTTGATGTATACTATGCGAGAGAGCGAGCTTATGCAGCAGTTCCTGCAGGAACACGGCAGGCTTCCCCAAGGCAACGAGGAGCTCTTTTAAAAATCGGATAAAGTTTCAGGTAGCGAAATTGCTTCCTGGTGATTAGAGCGGGGTGGACCCACCCGTTCCCATCCCGAACACGGAAGTGAAACTCCCCAGCGCAGACGATACTGCCCCGGCAACGGGGTGTGGAAAATATGCCATTGCCAGGGAGCAAAAAAATAGCCCAAATTTGGGGGGATTAGTAAATTTGGGCTATTTTCTTATTGATCCAAATGTGTTACAATAACGGCGCGGTTAGTACTGGGGGTGAGGTCGGGTTGCAGTTGCGCAGTCGGGGACGGTCATGAGTAACAGATTCGATAAGTTTACAGAACGGGCACGCAAGGTCTTGGCCCTGGCCCAGGAAGAGGCCCGAAGGTTCAACCACAACTACATCGGCACCGAGCACATACTGCTGGGGCTGGTGCGGGAGGAGGAGGGGATGGCCGCTAAGATCCTCTCCAATCTTGGCATCGGGTTGAACAAGGTTCGGTCCGCTGTAGAGTTCATTATCGGCCGCGGAGAGGGGTCTACCCAGAACGAGGTTGGTCTCACCCCAAGGGCAAAAAGGGTGATCGAGCTCGCTGTAGATGAAGCCCGTTTCCTGGGTCACCAGTACATTGGCACCGAACATATACTCCTAGGGCTGTTGCGCGAGGGTGAGGGGATTGCCGCTGGCGTTCTGGAAAGCTTGGGGGTAAGCGTAGAACGCGTCCATTCCGAGCTCAATCGTGCCCTCAGCCAGAGCATGCCCCAGTCCGGAGCTCGCTCCACCACCAAGACCCCAACCCTCGACCAGTTGGGCATAGACCTAACCGCTGCGGCTCGAGCAGGGAAACTCGACCCGGTTATCGGGCGCACCAAGGAGATCGAGCGAGTAATCCAGGTGCTCAGCCGACGCACCAAGAATAACCCGGTCCTCATCGGAGAGCCTGGAGTGGGCAAGACAGCCATTGCCGAGGCTATTGCTCACCGCATTGCTGCCGGGGATGTCCCGGAGACACTACAAGGGAAGAGGTTGCTCACCCTCGATGTAGGCTCCCTAGTCGCTGGAACAAAATATCGGGGCGAATTCGAGGAGCGGCTGAAGAAGGTAATCGAGGAGATAAAGACCGCTGGCAATTGTGTTCTTTTCGTTGACGAGATACACACCCTGGTTGGCGCTGGTGCCGCCGAGGGCGCGGTCGATGCCGCCAGCATTCTCAAGCCATCGCTGGCACGGGGTGAGCTGCAATGTATTGGCGCCACCACCCTCGACGATTACCGCAAGCATGTGGAACGGGATGCCGCCCTGGAACGCCGACTCCAGCCGATCTTGGTAGAGGAGCCATCGACTGAACAAACCATCGATATCCTTAGAGGGATCAAGAGCCGCTACGAAGATTATCACCGCTTGACCATAGACGACGAAGCCCTGAAGACGGCAGCAGGCCTAGCCGCGAGATATATACCGGACCGCTTCCTGCCCGACAAGGCGATCGACCTCATAGATGAGGCATCGTCTCGGCTACGGATCAAGCAGTCAAGTGTGCCCTTGGACCTGAACGAGGAAATGCAGGCACTGGAGGCTGTGCGCAAAGAGAAAGACGAGGCTATGTCCGCCCAGCAGTATGAGCAGGCAGCCGAGCTGCGCGAGCGAGAGCTGGAGCTGGACAATAAGATAGAGAACATGCGCCAAGACTGGAAACAGAAGTTCGATTCGGAAGAGAAGGTGGTGACCGAAGAGCACATCGCCGAAGTGGTCAGCATGTGGACCGGCATACCAGTGACCCGCCTGGCTGCAGACGAGACCACCAGGTTGCTTCAAATGGAAGAGGCATTGCATAAGCGCATCGTCGGTCAGGACGAGGCTATTGTTGCAATCTCCAAAGCGGTAAGGAGGGCCAGGGCCGGGCTCAAGGACCCGAGGAGACCCATCGGCAGCTTTATCTTCCTCGGACCCACCGGCGTAGGCAAAACGGAGCTGGTGCGAGCGCTGTCGGAATTCATGTTTGGCAGCGAGGAGTCTCTGGTCAGGCTCGACATGTCAGAGTTTATGGAAAGGCACGCAGTAGCCCGCCTCGTTGGTGCCCCTCCTGGGTACGTCGGCTACGACGAAGGAGGGCAATTGACCGAGGCAGTGAGACGCAAGTCATACTCGGCGATATTGCTCGACGAGATCGAGAAGGCCCACCCCGACGTGTTTAATATCCTGCTGCAGATCTTCGATGACGGGCATCTCACCGATGCCAAAGGGCGACGGGTCGATTTCCGCAACACCATCATTGCCATGACCAGCAATATCGGCTCCGAGCTTATCAGGAAAGAAAGCTCCATCGGCTTCATCTCTCGTAGCGATGAGGCCAAGGTAGCCCAAATGTCCTATGACAAGATGAAGGAAAAGGTGCTCGAGGAAATGAAGAAGACCTTCCGCCCCGAGTTCCTCAACCGCATCGATGGAGTGGTGGTGTTCCACGCCCTGTCTCAGGACCATATTCGCCAGATTGTTGAATTGATGCTTTCCCAGATAGAGAGCCAACTCAAAGAGAAAGACATAAAGCTAGAGATAACCGATGCGGCAAAAGACCTCTTAGGGGAAAAGGGTTACGACCCTAACTTCGGCGCTCGCCCTCTGAGACGGGTGATCGAGCATATGGTCGAAGACCCTCTGTCCGAAGCCCTGCTTGAGGACAGGTTCCATTCTGGAGAAACCATCCAGATCGACTGCCAGAATGGGGAGATAGTGCTCAACTCGGCCGCTTTGGTCAGCCCACCCTCCTGAGCAGCCTGCCAATCTCGAACCTCTGCTAACGTCGTCAACCCCGCTCTGAAGGGCATTTGCTTCTGCCTGCCTTTCTCACCCTTAAATCAGACTTCTGTGAAAAGCAGTAGGGGCGACCCGCGGGTCGCCCCTACCTTGTTTGGCAACGCCAGCAAAAAAGCCTCCTGAAATTACCCATTGACAAGGAGGATGATATGAGCTAGTATGCTTCCGCCATGCTCGTAAACGCCTCTCATGAAGGTTCCTACACTCGTTATCAACCAATAAAAGTCCGCCATAAAGCCATAAACGTTGAAGAGTTCAAAAGCATCCCTAACCCTTTCTTCTATAATCTAAAGCAGTTCTAATATAATCTAAAGCAGTTCTAAGAAATGTGACAAAGGAGGAGCAAATGGCCAAATCGAAATACGAAAGGTTATTCTCCCCGGGGCGAATCGGGACAATGCAGCTGAAGAACCGCATCGTTTACCCGCCGATGGGGACCAACGTAGGCACTTTCGAAGGAGAGGTCACTGAGCGATTGATAGCATATCACGCAGCGCGGGCCAAGGGTGGTGTCGGGCTGGACATCGTCGAGAATGTTGGTGTCGATACCAAGGCGAGTGGAGCGCGGCTACCGTTCGGGGTGAACATCGATGACGACAGGTTCATCCCGGGACTAACCAAACTAGCCGACGCTATCAAGAAGAACGGAGCCAAGGCTGCCGTGCAAATCTACCACGGCACCCTCTGGGTGAAGCCTGAGGGAAGGGAAGTGTTTGGAGCAGAACTGCCACGGGAATTCAGCATAGATGATATCAAACTGGCCATCCAGCGCCATGCTGAGGCGGCGAGGCGAGCCAAAGCGGCAGGGTTCGATGCCATCGAGATCCACGGCTCCAATATCAACGCACAAACCCAGTTCCGCTCGGCGGTGTGGAACAAGCGAAAGGATAAGTGGGGCGGCAGCGTGGAGAATAGAGCGAGGTTCCTGATCGAGACAATAAAGGCCGTCAGAAAGGAAGTGGGGAAGGACTTCCCCCTGTGGTGTCGGCTCAGTATGACCGAGGCATACTACGTCGGTGGTGGTGAAATAGCCCAGTATGGAGTCACCTTGCAGGACACCCTGATACATGCACCCATGTTCGTAGACGCCGGCGTCGATGCTATCCACCTCGGAATCGGCGGATTCTACGATTACACCTGGCAGTACTTTACAATGTGCCCGGTAGAGGCTCAGGGGCCAGCTCCCTACCTGGACATGATCGCGGCAGTGAAGAATGTGGTCAAGGTCCCGGTGTTCGGACCTGGACGGATCACCCCAGAGATTGCGGAGAAAGCTCTTAGAGCCGGGAAGCTGGATTTCGTCGATATGGGAAGGGCAATACAGGCCGATCCCGAGCTTCCCAACAAACTGGCTGCAGGCAAGGAAGACGAGATACGGCCCTGCATCCACTGCAACAACTGCATGGAGACCCTGGCATGGGCAGAGGGCGTGGTCTGCTCGGTAAACCCTGCCGTGGGACGAGAACAGGAATTCGAGATCAAGAAAGCAGCCAAGCCCAAGAAGGTGGTTATCGCTGGCGGAGGGCCGGCAGGAATGGAGGCAGCGCGGGTAGCGGCGCTTAGAGGCCACCAGGTAACGCTCTACGAGAAGGCGAAGAGGCTGGGCGGGCAGATGATTCTGGCTGCAATACCGCCTCACAAATCGGAGATTAATGGGTTCATCGACTATCAAGCAAGGCAGTTGAAGAAGCTTAAGGTCAAGGTGGAGCTAGGCAAGGAGCTCACTGCAGGTGAGGTTTCCAAACTTAAGCCGGACGCGGTGATCGTTGCCACCGGGGTTAAGCCGGTGATCCCCAAAGAGGAGATTCCGGGGCTTGACACGCTTTCCAACGTGGTCATGGCCGAGGATGTCCTCATGGGCAAGGCGAAGGTAGGCGAGAGGGTGCTCATCATCGGCGGCGACCAGGTCGGTGCCGAGGTGGCCGAGCTGCTCGCAGACAAGGGTAAGGACGTAACCGTCGCCAGGAGAAGCCAGTATATCGCAAACAGCATGAACCCCGACATGCGAATGCTCCTCGTCGACAGGCTGAGGCAGAAGGGTGTTCGTATGCTCACCAATGTCCAGTACATGAAGGCAACCGACACCGGTTTGTTGATCCACGTGCGGGGAGGCGTGACGGCGATGGCGGAGATCGGAGCCGACGCCATGAAGAGTGTCGTCGCCGACACCATTGTGCTCGCTGCGGGGTCAACGCCCAACACTGACCTTGCGGAGGCACTTGAGGGCAAGGGCCCCAAGGTGCACAGCATCGGTGACTGCGTCGAGCCCAGGCGCATACTGGAAGCCATGCGCGAGGGCTGGAAGGTAGCACTCGAAATATAAGGAGGCAATCCCCCTTTGGTAAAGGGGGAACAGGGGGATTATAACTCTTGATCCTTGTGGATTCCTAAGAATCTTTAAAACAATCATACGAGGAGGCACCCAAGATGGCGCAGCTAAAACTGAACGATCACAAGCTCGACCACATCGGTGTCGTGGTCAAGGATATTGAAAAGGCGGTGGACTTCTACACGAAGGCATTCGGCTTGAACTTTGATGAGATCGCAGAGCACCAACTGCCGCCCGATGTAATAACCAGGGGCAAGCCCACCCCTTTCACCATGAAGGTGACCTTCGCCCCGATGGGGCCGCTAAGGCTGGAACTGGTGCAGATCGTTGAAGGTGAGAGCCTCCACACCGAGTTCCTCAAGGAGCATGGTGAGGGCATAATGCATCTGGGCTTTGAAGTAGCCGACCTGGAGAAAGAAGTGGCCAATGCCGAGGCGCAGGGGCTTGAGTTGATCTGCTTCCTCAAGATGGTGGGAATCATGGCCTTCGCCTACTTTGACAGCGCAAAGACCAATGGCGTCATGATCGAGCTTGTTCAGGAAAACGTGCGGGAGCGGATCATGGCGAAGCTGGCTGAGCAGTAGTGCTCGCTTTGACGCTTCGTTTGGCAAGACCGAGAGGGGGAGCCCGGCATCTTGTTCAACACCATCCGGCGGGGCTCCCCTTTTGCCCATAGAATACTCAGGTATAAGGCAGTCTGGAAGCTACCCTGTTTTGCCAAATCCTGGGACACCCTCGTATAATATGTACTGATTCAGCACAGGTAAGAGGGGGTTGGCCAATGCCCCGTCCCAAAAGCGTTTTCGTCTGCCAGCAGTGTGGCAATGAAAGCCCCAAGTGGCTGGGACACTGCCTCGACTGCGATCAGTGGAATACCTATGTCGAGACAGTAGTTAAACACACGCCTGCTGCGACCCCGTCCACTCCAGTACAGGAGCTTTCCCAGCTCCCCACTAATTCCGCACCCTGCCTCGCGCTGCCCCTAACGGAGTTCAACCGAGTGCTGGGCGGTGGCATAGTCCCTGGCTCCATGGTGCTCGTCGCTGGAGACCCTGGCATCGGCAAATCGACGCTCCTGCTCGAGGTAGCGGGGATGACTGCTGAACGCGAGGGGAAGGTACTCTACGTTTCCGGCGAGGAATCGGTACATCAGATAAAGCTGAGAGCAGACAGGTTAGGGATACGAGGGGAGGGGCTTTTCCTGCTGCCCGAGACCGACCTGGAAAACATAATAGAGCGGGGAAGGGAGATATCGCCGCGGCTGGTGGTTATCGATTCCATTCAGGCGGTCTACCTAAGCGGCCTGAGCTCAGCGGCGGGCAGCGTTGCCCAGGTGCGAGAGTGCACCCTGAGACTTATGCAGTGGGCCAAGTCCGACAATACTCCTATCTTCATAGTGGGCCATGTCACCAAGGATGGGTCGATTGCAGGACCCCACGCCCTGGAACACATCGTCGACGTCGTCCTCTACCTCGAAGGCGAACGCTTCAGCGCCTATAGGCTGCTGCGCGGTGTCAAGAACCGCTTCGGCTCAACCAATGAGGTAGGCGTTTTCGAGATGAGGGATCGGGGAATGGTTGAGGTGCCTAATCCATCCCAGGTCTTCCTCGCCCAGCGCTCTCAGGGGGCGATAGGCTCGGTGATCGTTCCCACCCTTGAGGGCACCAGACCGCTGCTGGTGGAGATACAGGCACTCACCAGCCCTACCAGCTTCGGACTTCCCCGCCGCAACGCAAACGGCGTTGACTACAACCGTCTGCTCATGATCACCGCCGTCCTCACCAAGCGGGTCAGGCTAGCCCTCGGCAACCAGGACATTATTGCCAATGTTGTCGGGGGGATAAGGGTAAACGAGCCGGCAGCAGACCTGGGCCTTGCCCTGGCCATCGCCTCAAGCGCTCGCAACGCCAGGGTTAATCCCGACCTGGTAGCCATCGGGGAAGTCGGGCTCAGTGGAGAACTGAGGGCTGTATCTCAACTTGAGAAGCGGCTGGCTGAAGCGGCCAAGCTCGGCTTCAAGTCCTGCCTGCTCCCACCACTCCAGGGTGGACAAAAACCGCCTCCTGGGATCGAACCTATCGCTGTAAGCTCGTTGTCCCAAGCACTAAAACTAGGACTGCAAGGATAGCTCGTTGTCGTCGACAAGCGTAGCTAGCTGCAAAACTCATTGCAATTCACCCTCCTCCAACCTCTCCCTTCAAGGGAGGGCCGCTCTCTACTCAGCGGGCACGCCTGTGGTGAAAAGGATATAGGCCCCCACAAGATAGGCAACAATCAGGGCCACCGAATACCAGCTCAGCCCGATGGGCAGTTTTCTCTTTGTTCTGAAGGTGAGCCCCCCGATAACGATGAGCGTCATCAGGATTGCCATGGAGGCAGCGAAAACGTGGCTTGTAGATGACGCGGAAAAGATGGAGGCCTGGCGATAGAAAAGGTCGTCACCGGCGATAACGATCCCCATGTTGAACATATTGCTGCCCAGCATGTTGGCGATGGCCATATCTATGGCACCCAGTCGCAGAGCCACAATGGCAACTACCAGCTCGGGGAGGGACGTGGTGGCCGCAAGGAAGAGGCTCCCAACGAAGGAATCGCCCCACCCGGTGCGCTCAGCCAGGTCACCGCCGATGATGGCAAGCCACGTTCCCAACCCGATAATGGCCAACGCGGCTACGGCGAAACCTACATAGGTTCGCCTTGCCGAGATATTCTCGTAGCGAAGCACCCTCGCCTGCTGGCCCCCCCCCTGCTTCCGTTCAAACCGAAATATCCTGCTCGCCCCCAAGAGATACAAAAGGACGAGCACCAGGCTATATATACCTACCCAACCCAGCGCCCCGCCCCATTCCCTGCCCAGCAGGATGCTGCCAGCCGCGAAGCCTATGAGCACTATGCCTACGCCTGCTGAAAGCCTGTGTCCCGCCCCTGCCCAGGCAAGCAACGGCCCTTGGTGGCGATATGCGATGTCCAGAATTGCGATGATAACGAGGTTGAACAGGTTGCTGCCAAAGGCGGTTCCCATGGCCAGGTCGGGAGACCCCACCACAGTCACCGCTCCTATCCCAGTGACCAGCTCAGGAAGGGAAGTTACAGCGGCCAGGAGCAAGAGCCCCACCCAGAGGCCGCCCAGCCGCGTCTTGTGGGCAATGATATCCCCGTAACGGGATAGCTTCGCCCCAAAGAAGATAACAAGCGCAGCGCAAATAAAAAATTCTAGCCAGACCAAAAACACGTGCTTTCCTTCAGGGCGACAGCAGAGATGACCTGGGAGCCATTATACCATAGCTATCGAAAGCTCACGTAGGGGGAGGAGACCAGGGCTTTGTTTTCGAGTCGATTTGTTTTGGGCTCGATTTCGCTATAGTTTGCGGGGAGAGGCGTCCGAGCGGTTTATGGTGCCACTCTCGAAAAGCGGTTTCCCCTGGCTTTAAAAAGCATACAAGTCACTCTGTGACGCTGAACAATCTCTTCGGCTATCTCCCCTTAAACTTCGGTTCCCTCTTCTCCAGAAACGACGTAATACCTTCCTTGAAATCCTCTGTCTGGAAGCAGATACGTTGGGCCAGGGTCTCGAAGTCTAACTGCGACTCCAAATCGTTCACCACGCCTTTGTAGACACCTCGCTTGATGAGATCGATGGCAACGGATGGTCCCTTAGCGATCTTGGTTGCCAGCTCCCTGGTTGCATTCATCAACTCGTCGTGTGGCACAACCCTGTTCACCAGCCCCAGCCGCTCTGCTTCTTTGGCGTCAATGACGTCGCCGCTGAACATAAGCTCAAGGGCCTTAGAGGTGCCAACGATTCGGGGCAGATAGTAGGTTGCGCCGCCGTCAGGGACGAGCCCTCTCTTGACAAATAGCATGCTGAACCTGGCCTTCTCCGAAGCTATTCTGAAGTCACAGGCCAAT
Source organism: Dehalococcoidia bacterium (assembly GCA_030619685.1). Next base: position 16,899 of record JAUXAX010000025.1, on the reverse strand, counting down.
GCCAGGGAAAAGGTTACCCCGGCTACGATCCCCGGTATGGCAGCAATCGTAGGTTTAGGGAAATAGCGCACCGGCAGTGTCCACCAGCCCAAGGGCCTCTTAAGAACATATGGTGGAATCGGCCCACTATAGTCCGCAGTTAACTCACTGGCATCTGCTCCGGTGCTGAATGCCTCGCCAGCACCGGTAATGATCAGCACCTTCACCTCCTCGTCCCCGCGAAGCTCGGTAGCGATTCGGTGCACCTCCGTCCTCATCGCCTCAGTAACCGCGTTGAGCTTCTCGGGCCGGTTGAAAGTGATGGTGGCAATCCCTTCTTCCTTGGTGAAGATCAGACCTTCAACGGCCATCAACTACCTCCTGCTGATAACTGGCTACCTGCCCTTAAACTCCGGAGGCCTTCCTTCCATGAACGACTTGATGCCCTCCTGGAAGTCCTCAGTCCCCATCAGAACGTTCTCAATGTAGGCTTCATAATCCATCTGTGCGGCGATGTCAGTCTCGGCAATACCTTTGTAAATAGCCGCCTTGGCGAACCCCAGCGCCAGAGGAGAGTTCTGGGCGATCTTTGCCGCCAGTTCCTTCGCTGCCGTCATCAACTGGTCGGCAGGAACAACCCTGTTCACCAGCCCTATTCGATCCGCCTCAGCAGCATCAACAGTCTCCGCGGTAAATATCAGCTCCAGGGCGCGGGCAGTCCCTATCAGACGGGGTAGAGTGTAGGTAGAGCCCGACTCGGGTATAACCCCTCTCTTAGTAAAGATCATATTGAAGCGGGCCGCCTCAGAAGCCAGCCTTATATCACAGGCGAGGGAAAGAGCGAGGCCGCCGCCAGCAGCTATGCCGTTCACTGCAGCGATAACCGGCTTGGGCAGGTTCCTTATCTTCAGTACAGTGGTCAGCACATTGCCGTCCCCCCGTATCAACTCCTCCATAGTCGTCTGGTGGAGAGCATGCTGCTTACCCAATGACATCAGATATGCGACATCGGCCCCGCTACAGAATGCCTTGCCAGCACCTGTGATAATGAGCACCCGGGCATCCCGGTCTTTAGCCACCTCAGTGAGAACAGCGTCCATCTCCGCCTGCATTCTGGCGTCAAAGGCATTCTTGACCTCGGGCCGGTTCAGAGTCATGATCGCCACCCCACCCTCTTTCTCATAGATAACCGTCTCGTAAGCCAATTAATACCCCCTTTACGCTGGATTTATGTTTTCCTCTTCTTTAGAAGGCGGCTCACGCGCCGCTACTTTCCTCTGAACACCGGCTCGCGCTTCTCCATAAAGGAGTTGATCCCCTCCTGAAAGTCCTCGGTGCCCATGAGCGCATTCTGGGTGTAGTTCTCGTAATCCATGTGAGCCCCGATATCGTCCGCAAGCATACCCCTGTAGAGCGCGGCCTTGGCCAGTCCCACAGCCAGCGGTGGATTCAGGGCTATCTCCCCTGCAAACTCCTTGGTCGCCTTCATCAGGTCATCGTGGGGCACAACCTTATTCACTAAGCCGATCCGCTCAGCCTCCTGGGCATTGATGACGCTCCCGGTAAGCACCAGCTCACAGGCCTTGGCCATTCCGACAAGACGAGGCAGATTATAGGTGGCGGCGCAATCGGGTATAACACCTCTCTTGATGAAGATCGTGCTAAAGCGAGACTTATCCGAGGCAATTCTCATATCGCATGCCAGGGCCAGCCCCATTCCTCCACCGGCAGCTATACCGTTAACCGCAGCGATAACTGGCTTCATCATGCTCCGGATCTTAAGCACCGCTGTGGGCATAGTGCCCGTTCTTCGAACTGCATCACCGATAGTCGTCCTGGAAAAGGCTGCCCTGTCCTCGATGAGGGTCCCCAGGTAACTGACATCACCACCAGCACAGAAAGCCTTGCCTGCTCCAGTTATTATCACCACCCTGACGTTTGCATCCTGACTCACGTCATTGATCGCATCATCGATCTCAACCATCATAGGGAGGTCGAAGGCATTGTTCACCTCAGGACGGTTCAGGGTTATAATGGCTAATGTCTCCTCCTTCTCCAGAATGACATTCTTATAGGGCACTTTCCACCTCCTATTTGCTTCCCGGCGCAGCTTAGGGTGCTCTCGAATTCTTGACGGCATAATACCCCGAAGCCAATCCTTTGTCAATTTCGAAGGGGCTAGTTTGTTTAACAGCGTATTTGCTCTCACTCAGCCACCCTTTTTTGGCCCGGTCATTGAAATCTGCTTGTAAGACCTGATACTGTTAGGTTTTAGTTGATAGCAGTCGATAGAGTTCTTCTTGGTTGCGGTTGATAATGTAGCATGGTGCCTAATCTCAGCCCTTACTCTGCTTTATTCTATTTGTGTTCTTGACTTTGTACATACAAGGGGCTAAACTTGTAAATCGTAGTGTGTGACCATCTGGAGTAATAGATAATAATGTAGGTGATGGTAGAATGAGCACAGTGGCTGATGTGGGGCTGATACTAACTCCCATCATTATTGGTGTGGGGTTTTTCTTCGCTTATAGACAATGGGTAGCTTCTCGAAACGCACGAATGGCTGCAATAATTCTGTCAATTACAGAACGCTGGGATAGTCCAGATATGATAATAAGTCGAGCCAGAGTGTCTAAAAGCGGGAACAATCTTAGGGCTGAAATGGAAAGAGCAGATGCTGATAGCTCTCAAGACTTTCAGGAATTAGCCAAAGTGGCAAATTTTTTCGATACCTTGGGCTTGTTAGTTATGGAGGGATTTATAGATTGCCCGATGGGGTATACACTGTTTGGCCGAGCTGAGGAACACTACTACGAACTTTATAGGCCAATAATCGAAACCCCTCACTATACTGAGAGTATCAAATATTTCAAGCAACTTCACGAGGCATTTAAAGCAGAAGCGGCGAAGCGCTCAGATGCACGACCTCGCCGCTCCAGATAGATTTTATCCGTAGGGTATGTGTTACTTGGGAAACCACCTTCTGATACTCATAATTTTTGCCATCTCCTTTTCTAATCTGTCTAATAGACTGATACCTTTTATCACCTTTTAGTACCTCTGTCAACCCTATCTTATCACTATTTTGAAAAGAAGTCTAACTAATTTGAACGCGGTCACAGCTGTTTGCAGCTTCGCGCAACTTTGTTGTAGTGTTGTAATAGGTTTACCTATCTTATCCTTTCCTCCCATTTTTCCCCAATGCACTTAATAATTCTTATTATTACCTACAAATATCATTCCATATTATCAATTGGGCAGTAAACAGTTCTGTAAGACCTTTGGGGCTTGACAAGAAGGGGAAATGCCTTTTATGATTACAATAGTTAGCCTAGTCTAACAGTTTAGGGGGCGCGAAATGATAAGCGAACAGACTGCCAGCAGGGAAGACTATCTGGAGGCGATAGCCAAGCTTCGTGAAGAGGAACCCAGTGTGAGGGTAACCCAGATCAGCAAGAGGCTGGGGGTGAAGAAACCCAGCGTCACTGCTGCTCTGCACAAGCTTTCGGAAGATGGCCTTGTCAAGCATAGAAGATATGGAGTTGTCGAGCTTACTCCCGAGGGCCGAAGGATAGCAGAGGAGGTCATGCGCCGCCACGAGGTGCTTTTCCGCTTCCTCTCCGAAGTACTGGATATCGATGGTGAAATAGCTCAGGAGGATGCCTGCAGGGTGGAGCACTTGCTGAGCCCGACCAGCCTGGATAGGCTGGCGAAGTTCGTAGAGTTTGTTTTGACATGCCCGAAAGGACAACCTGTGTGGTATAGGGGATTCAAGTACTACTCTGAGCACGGTGAGCGAGATCAAGAGCTGATGGCAAGACGCCTCGGAGAAGAGAGCCAATGAGTTTTTTTGAACCCAGAAAGTTAGTTTGCACTAACACTAGCACGGTGCTGAAAGGAGTTGATTGAGCAATTGCAAAGGTCGAAAGCAAGAAGCATCATCACCAGACGGGGCCTGGGATGCGACAAGGTAGTCGCGTTTCAGTCCCCCCTGATCAAGAAAAGGTAAGGGCTGAAAAGGAGCATCAGCTCCGGTACTCACTCTGAGAAAGGGGTCGTGTGGACGGAAAGAGTCAGGTAACAGTGAACCAGATGCAGGCAGGGCAGTCGGGAAGGGTGGTTGAGATAATGGGGGGACAGGGCCTGGTCAATCGCCTCAATTCCTTGGGCATCCGACGGGGTAAGCGGATAACTAAGGTGAGCGCGATGTTCATGCGTGGCCCGGTGACCCTCCAGATAGATCAAGCCCGTCTTGCCATCGGCTTTGGCATGGCGGGCAAGATCATAGTTGAGGTGGAGGGAGAAGAGCCCTGAGTTCGTCTTGTCATGATATGGGAGGGGAAGAAATTCGCCCTACGGGACTAAAGAGAATCCTGCTCATGGGGGATCCCAATGTGGGCAAGAGCGTCTTCTTCTCTCGAATCACCGGGGTAAAGGTGATCGCCTCCAACTACCCGGGCACCACTGTGGGGTTTACCAAGGGCTCCATGAAGCTGGGTGAGGAGGAGGCTGAGGTCATCGATGTCCCCGGCACCTACACCCTGGAGCCCACCTCCAAGGCAGAGGAAGTGGCTGTGGCGATGCTGGAGGGCGGCGACCTGGTGATCAACATCGTCGATGCCACCAATCTAGAGCGCAATCTCTATCTGACCCAGGAGCTGCTGGAGAGACAAACCCCCGTTATCGTGGCGTTAAATATATGGGATGATACCAAACACCGTGGGATAAGCATCGATGTCGCCAAACTGGAGGAACTCTTGGGGGTGCCGGTCATCCCCACGGTTGCGGTAACCGGGCAGGGGATAAAGGAGCTGGTAGATCGTATCCCCGAAGCTATCTCCCCCCAGATGCCCGAGCGCACCCGCGATGAGCGGTGGGTCACCATCGGCAACATAATCAACGAGGTTCAAACTGTAACCCACCGCCACCATACCTGGCGCGAGCGCTTGGAGGATGCCTCCATCAAGCCCCTGACCGGCCTTCCCATCGCCGCTTTAGTGCTCGCTATCTCCTTCTTGGTGATTCGCTTTATCGGCGAGGGCCTGATCGGCTATGTTATGGATCCCCTCTTCGAAAACCTATGGGCCCCGCTAATGCTCAAAGTGAGCGCGCTTTTGGGCCCGGGTAGTCTCGGGCACGATATAGTTATCGGCAAGTTGTTCGATGGAGAGATAAACTTCTTTGAGTCCATGGGGGTCCTGACCACCGGCCTTTATATCGCGCTTGGCGCCGTATTGCCCTATGTCCTTTCCTTTTACCTTGTATTGGGAGTCCTCGAGGCTGTGGGCTATCTACCCCGGCTGGCAGTGCTCCTCGACAACCTCATGCACCGAATGGGCCTGCACGGCTACGCCATCATTCCCACCATGCTCGGACTGGGCTGCGCTGTGCCGGCAATCATGGCTACCCGCACCCTGGAGAGCAGACGGGAGAGGTTTATCGCCTCCACCCTGATCTCCATTGCCATCCCCTGTGCTGCCTCCCAGGCGGTGATCATTGGCCTAGTGGGGGCGCAGGGATGGCAGTATCTAGCGATGGTTTATGGCACCCTGTTTGCAGTTTGGCTCGTCTTGGGGCTCATCCTCAACCGAGCGGTTAGGGGATTCAGCCCCGAGCTCCTCATGGAGATCCCCCCTTATCGTCTTCCCTACTTGCGACCCTTGCTGACAAAGCTCTGGATGAGGGTCTATGGCTTTATCAGGGGGGCCCTGCCCATAATGTTAGCGGCTATCTTTGTCGTTGGTATTCTCTATGCATTGGGGGTGTTCGATTTCATCGCCAACCTTACTGCGCCGGTGGTAAGCGGGCTTTTCGGGCTGCCCAAAGAGGCGGTGGTTGCCATCGTGGTTGGTTTCCTGCGCAAGGACGTGGCTATCGGGCTGCTGGCCCCGCTCTCGCTGAGCGCCGGCCAACTGGTGGTAGGATCCGTGGTTCTGACGATGTTCTTCCCCTGCATTGCTGCCTTTGTAGTCCTCGCCAGGGAGCTGGGCTTTAGGGGCTTGCTCATGGCAATCGCAATAATGCTCGCCGCCACGGTAGTTGTTGGAGGGTTGTTGAACCTGATCCTGTAGCAGCACGGCTGTGAGCATGGGCCGAGACGCATCCGTAGCCCTAAGTGCCACCACCCTTGCCTGCCCCCAGACTCGGCCGTTTCGCCTTGCGCCTGGGAGGTCGCCTACGTGTCCATAACCCCTTGAGGAACTCTCGGTTCAGCAGGTGCTTATTATCCGCTACATCCAGGAGGTCCCGGGACACATTGGTTTCAAAGTAGGCCACCTCAACGTGTTTGCCCATGTTCTTCACCGCTTGCAGAGCATAGGCAAAGTCCGAATCCCCGCTTACCAGAACCGCCACGTCATAGAGGTCATTCCAGGCGAAATGCAGCAGGTCTGTGACAAGCATAACATCGATGCCCCTTTCCACAGGAATACCCTGCGCCAGCTTGGTGCCCCCCAGGCGTGCCTCCAAATACGGCGTTTCACGAAGATTGTTGAGAAACTCCTGCTGCTCTCGGTAGGCGTCAGGCCGCTGGCTCGAGTCTTGCAGGACATTGTAATAGTAGGCTCGAGACAAGCGCCGCGATCCACAGAGCTTACTGATAAACTCAGCAAACTCGAGGTCATAGCGACTAAAGTTAGCACGCAGAGCGTGGTATAGGTTGCTCCCGTCTATGAATATCGCCACCCTATCTCCCATGAATCCCTCCTTCAAAAAATGCTCTAAAACGAATGATACGGCAGTTCTCACCAACCCGTCAAGTCGTTGCAAGCCGGATGCCTCCAGCCCACGACGGGCGCGGTTGTATACACATTACATCGAATTGAAAGGACCCCTCAAGCGACTAGTCGGGGTGCTCAGGGAAAGCGCGAAGCGCGTAGGCCCGCGCGCGCTGTCCATTTCCCCTGATCTAGTACCTCCTGAATGCCTTCGAGACTGCCGACCTTGGACTTGTCTATATAGATAGCACCGGGCTGCCAAAGGGAGTGAAAAGGCCCACAACTATGGACAGGAAGGTGGATATCGAAATCGGTGGAGACTACATCCCTAGTGGCAATCATGGCGCAGGGTGCTACTGCCGAGACAACGGGGACTTCTTGTGCTACTATACCCACCGCAGTAGAATATCGCAAGCGGTGTGGGGTTTGCTGGGCAAGACTGAGGTCTGTGGGGAGGATTTGACAGACTCTAGGTTCGTCTGTTAGGGTGCTAGGCGAGATCGGCTAGTACTGCTGCCCCCTAGGGGATCCCCGGGCCGAAAAGAGGGACTCTATGAAAGCGATTGTATGGACAAAATACGGACCACCGGATGTTCTTCAGCTTAAAGAGGTAGAAAAACCTACTCCCAAGGACAATGAAGTACTGATAAGAATATATGCGGCAACAGTAACAGCAGGGGACTGTGAACTGCGAAGATTCGACATCTCTATCTTGTTCTGGCTCTTCGTGCGAATAATGTTTGGTCTTAGAAGACCAAGAAAAAAAATACTAGGGCAAGAGCTAGCCGGGGAAATTGAATCAGTAGGCAAAGAGGTAACACAATTCAAGAAAGGTGACCAGGTTTTTGCAGCTACCGAGATGAGTTTAGGTGCTTATGCGGAGTACGTATGTCTGCCGAGCACATATGTGATGGCCATAAAACCGGCCAACATGACCTATGAGGAAGCCGCTACCGTTCCTACTGGAGGACTTAATGCATTGCATTTTCTTAGAAAAGGAAATATCCAGCGCGGACAAAAGGTTTTGATCAATGGTGCGGGTGGAAGTATAGGTACTTATGCGGTACAGCTTGCCAAATCATTTGGGGCTGAAGTGACGGGCGTGGATAGCACGAGGAAATTGGACATGCTGCGCTCCATTGGTGCAGACCATATCATTGATTACACTCAAGAAGATTTCACTAAAAGCGGTGAGACCTTTGATGTTATTTTTGACGTGGTAGGTAAGAGTTCGTTTTCACGTAGTGTAAAATCGCTAAAGCAAAAAGGACGCTATCTTTTAGCCAACCCTGCGCTGTCACTGATGATTCGAGGGCTGTGGACTTCAATGACAAGCAGCAAGAAAGTAATAACTGGGTTGGCAAGCTATAGAACGGAAGATTTAATTTACCTCAAAGAGCTTATTGAGGCGGGAAAGATAAAATCGGTCATAGATAGACGCTATCCGCTGGAACAAATGGTCGAGGCTCACAGGTATGTCGAAACAGGACACAAAAAGGGAAATGTAGTAATTACTCTATAAAGGTCTAACTAAGACTTATCTTTCCCCTCACCAACCTCACTCTCAATTCCAGTTCTGTGGTTGCATTCTGCATAGACAAAGGTTCCTTTTCTAGATTTAATCCTCTAGCACCTCTTAGCTTCACATAGAAAAAGGTCCGCACTTTTTCACGCGTGGACCTTAGTTTTAACGGAGTAGCCGTGTAATAGCTATATTCGCTCCTTCGTTGCTCTATTAGCCCTCTATAAATCAAGCTGGTGCGTGGAGCGGACACCGACTGCTGAATATTCCTCGCTTTTGTGTGCTCGAAATCGAGTCCTTTCGGAGCGCAGCGCCGCCAGAAAGGGACTGGCTATCCGATAGAATCAATGCCTCAGATCTGCCTACCTAATTCAGCACCAGCAGTAATAGCATCACGAGCCTTACCAGGACTTCTGGCATCTCCGATTACGAATATCTCTGGAACTTCATCTCTCAAGGTATCGCTTAGATCATCGGCTGGTTCTACGCCAAAAGCCAGGACAATGGTATCCATGCCAGTTATCATTTCCCGCTGCCCTTCCCGTTCAATGACTGCGCCGTCGTGAGCAAACTCGACGATAGTGGTGGATGTCAGAATCGTGACCTGGGATTGCTTCAACCGCTGAAGTAGCAACAGCCTTAGCCAAATGACCATGTCGCTGGCTACATAGGGCAACATCTCCACGACAGTGACCTTCCTGCCGCTTGACGCTAGGAGGTCTGCCGTTTCGCAGCCAACGAGTCCACCTCCGGCAATGAGGACCCGGTTGCCCGTTGCGGCCTTGCCTGAGATGACATCGTGAGCGGTCACCACGTTATCGCCGCAAACACCAGGGATTTCTGGTATCAGGGGACGTCCACCGGTTGCAATCACAACGACATCTGGTTTTGCATGGATTAACTCAGCGGAGGTGGCTTCTTTACCGAGTATCAAATTCACCCCAGATGCATGAACTTCACGCTTGAGAAAATTAAGATAAGGATGGATTTGTTCCTTAAATGGGGGTATACCTGCAATATAAAATTGTCCTCCAATGCAATTCTCTTTTTCAAAGAGAGTAACATCATGACCCCGCTTCGCAGCGGTAATCGCGGCCATAATGCCTGCGGGACCACCACCCACTACGAAGACCTTCTGGGGGATTTGTGCGGGGCAGTAGGTAAATTGACTCTCGTTTCCAGTGGCGGGATTGACTGTGCAGTACACACTCTCGCCCCAGAAGATCTGGCTAACGCAGCAGTAGCACATGACGCACGGCCTTATATTTTCCTCTCGTCCTGATGCCAGTTTGTCAGGGAGTCGAGGGTCAGCAAGGAGCGGTCTGCCCATGGCAATGAAGTCACCCTTGCCATCACGAAGCACTTCTTCTGCAAGCTCTGGGCCTATCCTCCCAACGGCGATGATTGGCAAGGCGACTTGATTCTTAATCCCTTCGGCCAGATGGATGAGGTTGCCTGGGGGATAAGCGAGGGGGGCATCATAGAAACCACCGAGACCGGCACCTCCGTAGCCACTAACGTGCAAGGCATCGAGGCCAGCTTCTTCGAGCATGCAGGCTAGCCGCTGTGCTTCATCGGTGGTAATACCATCCTCGACGTTGAACTCCTTGCCATCTATGCGACACCAGACGGGATAGCTGTTTCCCACTTTGGCTCTGACTGCATCCACGATCTCCAACAACAGGCGCGCCCTGTTCTTCAGTTCTCCACCGTAGGAATCCTGGCGCCTGTTGGAACAACGCGAGAGGAACTCCGCTATTAGGTATCCATGCCCAGCATGGATTTCAACACTATCAAAGCCGGCCCGCTTAGCTCTCTCTGCAGCTTCAGCATATTTTTGCACTAGGCTTTTTATCTCCTCTACCGTAAGTTCTTTGGTCATTTTATCAGCAGGCATATTTGCGAACTGAATCGCAAGGCGGGTAATCTCTTGTTTTGTTAATCCCTCCACCATCTCAGTCATTAGTGTTGAAGCGGGTGACGGGGTCACTGGGGCATGTCCTTGCGTGAGATCCTGCCGGCTGAGTTTACCGCCGTGATTCAACTGTATGGCTATCTTTGCGCCATGTTTATGAACTACCTGGACCAAGCTACGTAGGCCAGGAATAAATTTGTCATTTGAAATCCCTATTTGACGCGGGATAATACTACCTCTTGGATGATCTATAGAACCAACTTCAACGATGATAAGACCAACTCCGCCCTTCGCACGTTCTTCATAGTAATTCTTAATGCGATCAGTTATGTAGCCATCTTCAGTCGCATAATTAGTTCCCATCGGGGCCATAACAATGCGGTTTCTGAGTTCCAATTCAGCTATGTGCCCGGGTTCAAACAGCTTACGAAATCTGCAATTAGGGCTCATGATCTGGCTGACCTGACGCGGTACGTTTGACCCAATTTACCACATTGATCGGGGAGGAGCAACCACTTTGCACTTTGTAGGAACAGACACTGCCGCCATAGTCGGAGTTGCCAGATCAGGTATGAGGCACTGGCAGCTTGCTGTTGTAGCGCCGATGCTGACGGGTAGACACCAATAGCAGACCTGAATACTCTATTTCAGCCTATCCATATCTGCGCAGGCAATATCCTGTATACAATCTTCCGGGTAGAAGTTGTTCTCATTCTTATCATGATTCGGATACCATACCTGAGCGAAGAACGGATTTCTCCTCGCCTCTTCGTCATAGTTCCACGGGGAAGGAACACACTCAGGACACCAGTGACCTGCTTTAAGTATAGTAAACGGTTTACCTATAAACTCATGGCCAAAAGCACATCTCCACTGGAGAGTCTGATACATATCGCCATCCCACTTCTTTGACAAGCACTCACCGCCTCTGAATTCCGCCGCGCCTTGCAGATCTTTCAAGTCGAGCCTTCCTTTGGACTCATCATATCCGTGGTCAAGTCTGTGCCATTCGGGTTCAGGATCCATCTGTGGCATAGCTACACCCCAATCGGGAATCGATTCAAAGGTCTCATAGTTCTTGTAGAAGGCTGTAATCCGCATATCACATTTGTTCTTATACCAATAGATCGTTCCGTTCCTATGATTTTCAACCAGGTCTTCCAAAACCCCATATGTGGTCTCCTCAACTTTATTTCGCGAAGCTGGATTACTCTTACATTCAGAAGCCAGCTGCTTCATATTCAATGGCATACTTTCAGACAGCTCTTTCCAATAGACATCTAGTGAGTCTCTCCAGTGGTGCAAATAATCGTTGAGTATGTGGCTGTCTTCAAAGTACTGCATGTGGAAGTTCCTCAGAGCGAACCATTTTCTCTCTGTGCAAGCTTCAACGCCTGACATGCCGTTGAGCTGAAAGGTCTTACTCATATAATCATAGGCAACGCATCTCATACGAGGACCACCACCCATGTTGTATACTCTTCGCCAGAAGTGGGAGTCATCGGGAATATCGAGACAACGGACAAGACCATATCCGGCATCTCTGCTTGTAATGTTCTCCATAAACGAATCAATTGGTTGATGGAACATAATTGGATCCCGCAGGCTGACGAACTCTTGGTAATCCATAGGCATAATGTAAGTCATCCGCAACGACGCCCAGTGTTCAATATTGGATTCTAAAACGGCCCTTTCCCCTGCGATTTTGGTTACGGCATAGAAATCGAAAATGGATGGCTTGAGGGGGTCTCCTACTCTTCCCCAGTGTATGCTCTGCAAGCGGTCGCCGGTAGCTGCAACAGTCCCTGTGTAGACTAACTTGATATGCTCAGCACCACTGGGTTGTGCCTCAATTGCCTTAACAATGTTCCTTATGCCGCCGGTGTTAACTGCCTTAGCCGTTTCGGGATAGTAATCAGCCTGAGGTGAAATAGAAGCCATCGCATCAAGTACCCAGTCAACCCCCTTGATCGCTTCTTCTACGTCTGCATAGTTTGCTGCATCCCCCCAAATTATCTTGAATCCACTGCATTCCGCCACACCCTTTCCTGGAATTGGTTCGATTCCGGCCTCTTTCTCATACCTTGCAAGGAGGCTCTTGTTTTTCTCAGAAGGACGCAACAAGACTACTATGTCGTATTTTTCCCTTCTTTTCCACAGCTCTTTAAAAGCCTCATGTCCCATAGTACCTGATGCACCAAAAAGAGAAACCTTTTTTTTATTCACAACTGATCACCTTGTTTTGCAGCCAGAGTGAAGCCTCAAATATGGCGCTATTATAGCCCTTTTCTATTGCATTAGGCGAGCATCAGCTTCACCATCGTCGTAAAATCAACCTAGTCTAGGCTTTGTTTTAGGGATGCTCAATGTGCGAAATCAAGTCCTTTTGGAGCGCTGTTCCCTATGGCACGAGAAAGTGGTGTGCAGGTCGGCTGGCGCGAAGGCCCTACTCCCTGATCAGCAGAACAAACCCCAGCATCGCCGCCCCCGCCATCGCCGCCCCGAAGAAGAAGGGCGCCTCCGGGCCGACCAGATGCCACAGCCAGCCTGCGATCAGGCTCGCCGGCAGCAGGGAGAGCCCCACAGCCGTATGATAGAGCCCGTAGGCGGTGCCCCTCCTCTCCGCCGGCACCAGGTCACAGACAAAAGCCCGGGACACCCCCTCAGCCACGCCATAGTAGAGCCCGTAGAGCGCAAACAGCAGCCACACATGCCACGCCTCCGATGCCACAGCAAGCCCCAGATAGGCAAGGGCATAGATTGACCAGCCAACGACGATAACGCCCTTCCTCCCCAGCCTGTCCGAAACCAGCCCCGCGGGCAAAGCAACTAAAGCATAAACCAGGTTAAAGGCCACGAACAGGAGGAGAATCTGAGGAACCGAGAAGTCCAGGCTGTGGGCGCGCAGGATGAGGAAGGCATCGCTGGAGTTGCCCAGGGTAAAGACGACCGTTACCGCTAGAAAGAGCTTGAAGCGGAAATCGAACCCCTTGTTGGTCTGAGCAGCGCCCGAAGGCTGCCCGTTAGCCGGACAGCTAACCCCTCGGGAATCAGCCCCCTTCCCCCGCTCCCGGACGAAGAACAGGAGGACGAGCACAGCAAGCACCGCGGGGACTATCCCAACGAGCACGATGGTCTGAAAGGCGTCCCTGGTGAGCTCAAGCCCGCCCCTCTGCACAAGGTAGACAACCATAGCAGCCACCGAGAGGCCGATTACAGCGCCTGCGGTGTCCATGCCCCGATGGAGGCCAAAGCTCTTGCCCATCTCCTCAGGAGGAGTGGAATCGGCCACCAAGGCATCGCGTGGCGAAGTTCTAATTCCCTTCCCCACCCGGTCGACAAAGCGCACTGCCGCCACCACACCCCAGATGGTGGCGAAGTACAGGAAGGGCTTGGCTAGGGTGGAGACGCTGTATCCAAAGACAGCCAGGCCTTTCCGGCGCCCCAAACGGTCGCTGAGCCAGCCACTAAGCACCTTGAGCAGGCTCGCGGTGCCTTCCGCAATCCCTTCGATGAGGCCAATGACCGGCATCCCCACTCTAAGCACATTTAACAGGAACAGGGGCACCAGGGTGAATATCATCTCGGTGGAGACATCGGTGAGGAAGCTCACCACGCCCAGAAAAAAGACATTGCGACTGAACCCAAAGAACCTTCTTCTATCGTCCTGTTCCATGATTTACCTATCCAAGAGCACCTCGTCTACCAGTTCAGCGATTTTCTTCCTCGCCTCGTTGAGAACCACCATCCCCTGCTCCGTTATGGTGTAGTACTTGCGCACCTTCCCATCGACCACTCTCTTCCGCACAGAGAGATAGCCCTCTCTCTCAAGCCGATGAAGGGTGGGATAGAGAGTTCCAGGGCTCAGCCGATAGCCATGCCGACCCAGTTCCTCTAAGAGCTCAACTCCGTATATCGGCTCCCTTGAAGCGTGATAGAGAACGTGGATTTTCACGAAGCCCAGAAAGAAGTCCTGAAGCACAGCAACCTCCTCTTAATATCGGTAGGCGATATCGTTATACGATATCATTATTCGCCTTGTCTGTCAAGATGAGGTAGCGTTGTGACTCCTGGCACGACGAAGAACTTGTTGCCACATGAGTGGCAACGCTACATACTACGGTCAGGTTTAGGGATCTCGCCCTTTTCTTGATGAGTGTGAGCGAAAGATGTATTATACTAACAAGCCGTGTATCAAGATACCATTGCTGCAATATCCACCCCCATAGGCGAGGGCGGGATCGGAATCGTGAGGTTGAGTGGGAGGGAGGCCCGGCCTATTGCCCAGAGGCTGTTCCCCAAGCCACTAGCGAACCGACGTCTAGTCTATGGGCACATAACCGACCCAGAAAATGGAGAGGTTGTCGATGAGGTACTCGTGGCCTACATGGAGGCACCCCACACCTATACCAGAGAGGACCTTGTCGAGATCGACTGCCATGGCGGGCCTCTGGCACTGCAGCGTATCCTTGAGCTAGCCTTGCGCTGCGGCGCCAGGCTGGCTAACCCCGGCGAGTTCACTCTGAGGGCATTCCTGAACGGCAGGATAGACCTGGCGCAGGCGGAGTCGGTTTTGGACGTAGTTCAAGCCAAGACCCAGGCCAGCCTCCGCTTGGCTGTGCAGGGTCTGGGGGGCAAACTCTCGGAGCCGATCAAGGAGGTGCGCAGCGGCTTAATGGAGGTACTTGCCTATCTCACCGCCAGGATCGACTTCCCCGAGGACGAGGTTGAGGAACGAGACATCACCAAGCCTCTGGAGAGTGCGCAATTGACTCTACAAGACCTCATCATCCAAGCCGATGCCGGCATGGTCTACAGACAAGGGGTGAGGACTGCTATCGTGGGACGACCCAATGTAGGAAAATCAAGCCTCTTGAATCGGCTGCTACGCCAGAGTCGGGCGATTGTCACCCCTGTCCCCGGCACCACCCGCGATACTGTGGAGGAAGTGGTGAATATCAATGGTGTGCCTTTTCTTCTCATCGACACCGCTGGTATCATTGACAGCAGGGATGAGGTGGAAACCCTGGCGGTGGAACGAAGTAAGAAGAAGATCGAGCAAGCCGACTTCGTGTTGTTTGTGATCGATTCCAGCGAGCCGCTAACCGACTCAGACAGGCAGCTAATCGAGCTTCTCATGGAGAAAACAGTGCTGGTGGCAGCCAACAAGTGCGATCTGCCGCCTCAGGTAGAGATCGATGGGCTGCCCTGGCTAATAGCCTCCACCTCGGCGCTCACCGGGGAGGGGCTCACCGATCTGGAGAACGGAATGGTGAACTCCGTCTTAGGGGGCAGGGTGATTACCTCAGATGCCCCGCTGGTAACCAACCCTCGCCACAAAGAGGCGCTGCTGAGAGCAAAGGGGTATCTAGACCAAGCCCAGACCGCTATCGCAGAAGGCCTCGCTGACGACTTCGTCACCATTGACCTCACCGCAGCCTTAAACGCCTTGGGAGAGATAACAGGGGAGACAGTCACCGAGGAGCTTCTGGAGACTATCTTCAGCCGGTTCTGCATCGGGAAGTAGCTTACGACTCAGGGTTATGGATTAGACCAATAAGGGGGACGCATGAAATCTGTCAAGTTCTACCGGGAGCCTGAGTTAGTTAGTCCTTGTCTGGTTACCGCATGGCCTGGCGTGGGCAATGTAGCATTGATCGCAGCCACATATCTAAAGGACAAGCTAGAAGCGGAGGAACTCGCTGAGATCAATCCCTCCGGCTTCTTCGACCTGGGCGGCGTCTTCATCAAAGACAATCTAGCAGAGACGCCGGCATTCCCCGAGGGCAAGTTCTACTACTGGGACAGCGCGGGCGAAGGAAAAGACCTGGTTATCTTCCTGGCGGAGGCGCAGCCCGCTGCTGAATCATATGAATACGCTGGTATAGTGTTAGATGTGGCGCAGAAATTCGGGGTGAAAAGGGTGTACACCCTCGCTGCTGCCCTTACCGAATACCATCCCGACCAACCAAGAGTGCTGGGAGCAGCCAGTTCTCCTGAGTTGCTCGAGGAGTTGAAGAAACTCGAGGTAGTGCTGGCAGGAGACTTCTACATAGCTGGACTGAACGGCCTATTGCTCGGGGTTGCCAAGGAAAGGAATATCGAAGCTATTTGCTTGCTGGGGGAGACGGTAAAATATGCAGCCAGGATGGCTAACCCGAGGGCTTCTCAGTCGGTGCTCAGGGTTTTGACCAAGTTTCTTGGAGTGGAGATCGAGATGGCCGAGCTTGAGGAATTTGCTGAAAGCACAGAGAAGCAAATCAGGCAAATAGGCAACGAAATGAAAAGGGAGTTCTTGCAGAACTTCACCAAGCCGATTTGGGAACGAGAGCAGCACGAGGAAAACGGGTGAGGCATCACCAAATGAGCAAAAAGGGGGCTGGCCTTTAGGCCAGCCCCCTTTACGTTTCTGCTAAGTCGAAGCTTCTCTCACTAACCTTGACTAACGGCAGTCTCGCCCTTCGAATCGCCCTCCACCGTGTCTGACTTTAGCTCTGGCTTCTTGGCACTGGCGGCCTTGGCAACCGGTTCAGACGAAGGCACTGGCTCGTTAAACACCGCCTCCAACGCCTCGCCCTCGAGCGTCTCCTCGGTGATCAAGTGCTCCGCGATCTGGAGCAGCTTGCCCTTGTTCTTGGTCAGGATATCCTTGGCCTTACCGTAGGCATTGTCGATCAGTCCCTTGATCTCCTCATCAATATCATCAGCAACCTTATCGCCGTAGTCCTTCTGCTCATCTATCATCCTACCGAGGAAGACCAACTCCT